>CBJNFW010000140.1:0-21282 GCA_966435935.1 uncultured Nocardia sp. | reverse complement strand
CTCGACCAGGATGTTGTCCTCGAGCACCGCGACCTGGGTGACCGCGCTCGGATGCTCGGTGAACGTCTTCTCGCGCACCACCATCACCCGGTCCACCGATTCGCGGCGGGCCAGGAATTCCGATTCGGTCAGGATCGGCGGACGACGGCGCCCGGCCTCGCGACCGTCCCGGCGACGCTGCCGCTTGGCCTCGAGCCGGGTGGAACCGCTGATGCCCTGCACCTCGTCCACGGAGGACGCGGCGACCCGGCGCTTGTTGCGCGGTTCGCGCTCGTGCACGACGGTGTTCGGCGGATCGTCCTCGGATACCTCGTTCTCGGCATCCTCACCGGCCTTGCGACGGCGGCGACGCCGGCGACGACGGGTCGATCCCTCGGGCACCGCATCGCTGTCCTCGGCGCTGTCCTCGGCCGACTCGGATTCGGTGCTGCCGGAATCCTCGGCCGACTCCTCCTGGTCCTCGGAATCGTCCGAGTCGTCGGTATCGCTGTCCGCGGACTGCTCGCCCCGGCCGCGGCCCCGGCCGCGACGGCCGCGACGGCGACGACGCGAACGGCCGCCGTCCTCGGAGTCCTCCCGGGACTGGTCGTCCTCCCAGTCACCCGATTCGGTCTCGGACTCGGCGGCCTCGGTGGTGGCGGTGTCATCGGCGCCGGCGCGGTCCGCGGCGGATTCGGCGTGAGCCGCCTCCTGCTGCGCGGCGGCTTCCTCGACGGCGGCCTGCTCCTCGGCGGCCTTGGCCTGGCGGGCGGCCCGGCGCTGGCGGCGCGCCTCCTCCGCGGCCGCGGCGTCGGGCGGCAGGAACAGCGGTGCGGCGACCATCGCGGGCGCTTCGAAGGTCACCGGCTCGGCGGCCTGGGGCTGTGCCGGCTGGAAGGGACTGGTGAACAGCGATTGCCGCTGCGGCGGTGCGACCGGAGCCGCGGCTTCGGGCTGCGCGGTCGCGGCGGGCGTTTCGGGCTGCGCGGCAGCGGACGCCGCCTCGGCCGCGGGCTGCGCCGCGGCGGTCTCGCCTTCCGGCGTCGAGGCGACCCCGCCGGATGCTGCCGCGCCCGTGCTCGGCACTGTCTCGGACGGGCTCGCGACCGACTCGGCGGTGCCCGTCGCCGGGGCGTTGCTCACCCCGGTCGCGGACGTAGCCGCCGACGGTTCGGAACCGCTCACTCCCGCATCGGACACAGTGCCCGCCGCCTCAGCGGAAGCACCGGTCTCGGCTTCTGGCACCGCGCCCGGGGTAGTGGTCGCCACCGACTCGGCGCCTTCCCGCGCTGCCGGACGCTCGGTTCCGGATTCGGCGGCCGCCGGAGACTGCTCCGGGGCCTGATCCGCGGGGACGAAGGCTTCGCGCACCGACTCGGCGACCGTACGATCCAGGCTCGACTGCGCGCTGCGGGCCTCGGCTCCCAGCTCGGTCAGATGGGCCAGAATGCGTTTGCTGGTGGTTCCCAGCAGCTTCGCCAGCGCGTGTACCCGGATACGTTCCGGCAACTGCGCCGCCTCCCCTACCCCTGGCGCCTGCTGCGGCGCGTGTCCATTCGTATCCTGCGACGTTTCCTGCGGCTCTTGATCGGCCACGAAATCTCCTCGGACCCCCGGGCGCGTCCCACTCGAACGAGAGTGACGCGGCCAACGCGGGGGCGCTGTCTGTTCGCCTCACGCCCCGTGGACGCAAGGCCAAGTGGTCTCCGCCCCGCGTGACCCGTTGTCACCCTGTCGGTCGTCGTTCGGGTAACCGATCACGCGGCGCCTGGCTGTTGGCTCCAACACCGGGTCCGAGCGCTCATCCAGCGTGCGGCCGGACGGCCGAGTCTTGGTAACCGTCCGGGGCAGCGATGATCGGCGTCGAGCCGCGGTGCCATCGGTCGCGCTCGCACCGGCCTGGGCGGCCGATCTCGAGTACTTCCACTGCCAGTATCCCACACGCTCCCGAGGTAATGGCTTCCGTGTCCAATTGCCTGCGCTTCGCTCCGGCATGTCCGCGGCCCGCAGGGGCACCGTGATACAGGCCCGGAGCCACGTCGGGCACGGGCGCGCGAGAACCCGCCGAGGCGGTAACGCCGCTCCTCGGACGGGGTGGCTGCGGGTGTCGGAGTGGGTCGAAACTCCGGGGCCTGCCCGGATCGCCCCCACTCCGGCGAATATCTCCGGCGACTACTGAGCGAACTCCGGGAACCACAGCGCGATCTCGCGCTTGGCCGACTCGGGCGCATCGGAACCGTGGACGAGGTTGTACTGCGTCTCCAGGGCGTAGTCGCCCCGGATGCTGCCGGGCACGGCCTTCTCGACCGGATCGGTGCCACCGGCGATCTGCCGGAAGGCGGTGATGGCGCGCGGGCCCTCGAGGACGGCGGCCACGACCGGACCCGAGGTGATGAACTCGATCAGCGAACCGTAGAACGGCCGCTCGGCGTGCTCGGCGTAGTGCGCCGCGGCAAGCTCCTGCGATACCTGCTTGAACTCCAGCGCGGCGATCTTCAAACCCTTGCGCTCGATGCGGGTGATGATCTCACCGACCAGGCCACGCGCGACGCCGTCCGGCTTGATGAGTATCAACGTCTGTTCAGTCACTGTGCCATTATTGCCTCCGCTTCGCTCCAGCGGGTTCGCGGGCTCTGTTTTCGGCCTCCGCTTCGCTCGGGCGGGTTCGCGGCCCGCAAGGCTCGCCGCTGAGCACTCGAGACCCGGGCTTCGCCCATGCGCGATTTCGATATGTTGTTCCGCGGATCGGGCTCATCCGGGGGCCGCATACAGAACCCACACGCTCGCCGACCGATCGGCACGCCCGCAAGGGCGGTCCGCGCGGATTGCGTTGGGAGCAGGCGTATTCGGTGCGCGTTCGGCGGGTTTACGCAGGCCGGGGCGACTCCGACGGGGTGTCAGGCCCGCTGGCTGGGGAGCATGCCCCGGTCCATCCGCTTCTTGACGTCGGCGCGCAGGACCAGGATGAACGCCCATACCGCGACGAACACCACGCCGATGATGCCGATCGACAGATGGACGAACGTGCCGAGCAGGAGCAGCACCTGCATGGCGATGTTGAACCGCATCGCCCAGGAACGCCGCTGCAATCCGGCGCCGAGGAACATCAGCACGGCCAGGCCGACCAGATAGGTGATCGACCACCAGCTCAATCCGCCGCCGACCGAGGCGACCACCGGCAGTGCCAGCAGCACGGTGATGGCCTCGAGGACCAGCGCACCGGCCATCACCCCGCGAAATCCCTTCCACGGATCGGTCGCCGGGGGCGGCACCGGCTTCTCACTCATGCGGGATCCTTTCCGAACAGCGAACGCGCGGCGCCCGCGGTGACGACAGATCCGGTGATGACGATCCCCGCGCCCGAGACCGGCTCCCCGCTCTCGCCCGCCTCCTCCGCGATGGCGATGGCGGTCTCCACCGCGTCGGCGAGCGTGGCCGCGGTGACCACTCGCTCGTCCCCGAATCGCTGCACCGCGATATCGGCCAGATCGTCGACCGGCAGGGCGCGCGGTGATCCGTTCGTGGTGACCACGACCTCGTCCAGCACCGGCTCGAGCGCGGCCAGGATGCCCGCGGCGTCCTTGTCGCCGAGCACGCCGACGACGCCGACCAATTTGCGGAAGTCGAACTCCTCGGTCAGGGTCGCGGCCAGGGCCTGCGCGCCGTGCGGGTTGTGCGCGGCGTCCAGGAAAATGGTGGGCGCGTTGCGCATGCGCTCCATCCGTCCCGGGCTGATCGCGTTCGCGAATCCGGCGCGCACGGCCTCGATATCGAGTTGCCGGTCCGCACCCGCACCGAAGAACGCCTCCACCGCGGCGAGAGCCACCGCGGCGTTGTGCGCCTGATGTTCGCCGTGCAGCGGCAGGAAGATCTCGTCGTACACCCCGCCCAGGCCCTGGATCTCGAGCACCTGCCCGCCGACCGCGGTCCGCCGGGACAGCAGCCGGAACTCCGAACCCTCGCGGGCGACCGCGGCGTCGGCCTCCACGGTGCGGCGCAGCAGCACATCCATCGCCTCGGGGTCCTGTTCGGCGATGATGGCCACGGTATCGCGCGGCACCAGCGGATCCTCGGGGGCCTTCTTGATGATCCCGGCCTTCTCCCCCGCGATCGAGGTCAGGTCCGGGCCCAGATAGTCCATGTGGTCCAGGCCGATCGGCGCGATCACCGCGACCTGGCCGTTCACGACATTGGTGGCGTCCCAGGTGCCGCCCATCCCGGTCTCGACCACCGCGACGTCGACCGGGGCCTCGGCGAACGCCGCATAGGACATCGCCACCAGCACCTCGAACTTGCTCAGCTTCGGCCCGCCCGCGGCCTCGGACCGCTGGTCGATCATCTCGATGTAGGGCTGGATCTCCCGGTAGGTCTCGACATATTTCGCCGGGCTGATCGGCGCGTTGTCGATGGCGATGCGCTCGGTGGCCAGTTGCAGGTGCGGGCTGGTGATCCGGCCGGTGCGCCGGTGCAGCGCGGTGAGCAGCGCGTCGATCATCCGGGTGACCGAGGTCTTGCCGTTCGTCCCGGCCACCTGAATGGCCGGGTACGCGTGCTGCGGCGAGCCGAGCAGATCCAGCAGCGTCGCGATCCGGGTCAGCGACGGCTCGAGTTTGGTCTCGCCCCAGCGCTTGTCGAGTTCGGCCTCGACCAGCGCCATCTCCGCCAGGTCCACCGGGGAGGGCCCGGAGTGCAGCCGCTCCGAGGACCCCCGCTGGAATTCCGGTTCGGAGTTCACTTCTTCGCCGCCAGACGCTCGATCTCCGCCAGCCGCGCGCCGATCCGCGCCACTTCGGATTCGGCGACCTCCCGGCGGGTGCGGATCTTGGCGACCACCTCGTCGGGCGCCTTGGCCAGGAACGCCTCGTTGGCGAGTTTGGCCGTGGTGCTCGTCAATTCCTTCTGCGCCACACCGAGATCCTTCTCCAGACGACGGCGTTCGGCGTCCAGGTCGACGGTGCCGGAGGTGTCGAGTTCGACCGTGACGGTCGCTGCGGAAAGCCGCACCTGCACCGATGCGGTCGCGCTGAAATCGTCGCCGGGCTCGGTGAGCCGGGCCAGATTCGCGATCTGGACCGACAGCCCGGTCAGGTCGGCGGAGTCGATGCCGACCAGCGCGGCGGCCACCTTCTGCTTGTCGGTCAGCCCCTGGTCGCTGCGGAAACGGCGGATCTCGGTGATCAGGCGCTGGGCGTCGGCGATGCGGCGCGCGGCGGTCTCGTCGGTGGCGACGCCCGAGGACCGCGGCCAGGACGCGACGACGATGGACTCGCCTTCCGCCCCGCCGGTCAACGCTCGCCACAGCGATTCGGTGACGAACGGGATGACCGGATGCAGCAGGCGCAGCACCGAATCCAGCACCGCGCCCAGCACGGTGCGGGTGTGCGCGGCGGCACGCTCGTCCGATTCGGCGAACTGCACCTTGGCCAGCTCCAGGTACCAGTCGCACAGCTCGTCCCACGCGAAGTGGTACAGCGCCTCGCATGCCTTACCGATCTCGTACCGGTCGAACGCCGAATCCACCTCCGCGCGAACCTGTTCCAGCCGGTCCAGGATCCACCGGTCGGCATCGGTGAGGGCGGCGCGGTCGGCGATCTCACCCGGGGCCGCGCCGTTCATCAACGCGAACTTGGTGGCATTGAACAGCTTGGTGACGAAGCTGCGCGAGGCGGTCACGTGCGGCGGGCCGACGGACAGGTCACTGCCGGGCTGCGCACCGCGCGCGAGGGTGAAACGCGTTGCGTCCGCACCGTATTCGTCGATCCACACCAGCGGATCGACGCCGATGCCCTTGGACTTGGAGTACTTGCGGCCGAATTCGTCGCGAATCAGGCCGTGCAGGAACACGTCCCGGAACGGCACCTGCAGCACGCCCGCCGGTTTGCCGGCGGTGATGGCCGGATCGTCGGACACGAACGTGCCGAACATCATCATCCGGGCAACCCAGAAGAACAGGATGTCGTAACCGGTGACGAGAACGCTTGTCGGATAGAACTTCTCGAGTTCCGGGGTGGCGTCGGGCCAGCCCATCGTGGAGAACGGCCACAGCCCCGAG
The DNA here is from genome assembly GCA_966435935.1 of uncultured Nocardia sp. Lineage (GTDB taxonomy): Bacteria > Actinomycetota > Actinomycetes > Mycobacteriales > Mycobacteriaceae > Nocardia. Next base: position 15,251 of record CBJNFW010000140.1, on the reverse strand, counting down.
GAGAACCAGGTGTCCAGCACGTCCGGATCCTGGACGTAGCCCTCGGGGGCCTGCTCGTCCGGCCCTACGCAGACGATCTCGCCTTCGGGGCCGTACCAGATCGGGATGCGATGGCCCCACCACAGCTGACGCGAGATGCACCAGTCGTGCATGTCGTCCACCCAGTCGAACCAACGCGGCTCCTGACTGGCGGGATGAATCACGGTGTCCCCGTTGCGAACCGCGTCGCCCGCCGCCTTGGCCAGGGATTCCACCTTCACCCACCACTGCATGGACAGCCGGGGTTCGATGGGTTCGCCGGAACGTTCGGAATGACCGACGCTGTGCACGTACGGCCGCTTCTCCGCGACGATGCGACCCTCCTCGGTGAGGCGTTCGCGGATCTTCACCCGTGCCTCGAAGCGGTCCATACCGTCGAATTCGGTTCCGGTATCGGCGATCTTGCCGGACTTGTCCATGATGGTGGGCATGGGCAGGTTGTGCCGCAGGCCGAGTTCGAAGTCGTTCGGATCGTGCGCGGGGGTGATCTTCACCGCGCCGGAACCGAATTCGGGATCGACGTAGTCGTCGGCGACGACGGGGATCTGCCGTCCGGTGATCGGATGGTAGAGCGTCGTGCCGATCAGGCTCGCGTAGCGCGCGTCCTCGGGGTGCACCGCGACCGCGGTGTCACCGAGCATGGTCTCCACCCGGGTGGTCGCCACGATGATGTGCGGTTCGCCGTCCCGGAGCGAACCGTAGCGCAGGGAGACCAGCTCGCCCTCGACGTCCTCGTATTTGACCTCGACGTCGGAGATCGCGGTCTTCAGCACGGGCGACCAGTTCACCAGGCGCTCGGCGCGGTAGATCAGGCCCGCGTCGAACAGGCGCTTGAAGATCGTCTGCACCGCGCGGGACAGGCCCTCGTCCATGGTGAAGCGGTCGCGCGCCCAGTCCACGCCGACGCCGAGGCGGCGCATCTGGCCCTGGATGGCGCCGCCGGACTCGTGCTTCCAATCCCAGACCTTGTCGACGAACAGTTCGCGGCCGAAGTCCTCCTTGGTCTTCCCGTCGCGCGCGAGCTGCTTCTCCACCACGGACTGCGTGGCGATTCCGGCGTGATCCATACCGGGCAGCCACAGCACCTCGTAGCCCTGCATGCGCTTGCGGCGGGTGAGCAGATCCATGATGGTGTGGTCGAAGGCGTGACCCATGTGCAGATTGCCGGTGACGTTGGGCGGCGGCAGCACGATCGAGTAGGGGGCCTTCGCGCTCTTCGCGTCGGCGGCGAAGTAACCAGCGGCTACCCAGCCCTCGTACAGGTCCGACTCCACGTCGCCGGGATTCCAGCTCTTGGGGAGGGCATCGGCACGATTTCGTGAGTTCTCAGAGGCTGTGCTGGTCACCGTGTGATTCTAAGGAGTTGGGTCGCGGCCCGGACGACGGCCCCGGCGGAGCAGTTCCACATCGGCTCGCAGGCGGCTCCGCAGCGATCACGCCCGCGCGCCGAACGGGGGTGTGGATACCCGAGAGGGCGGGGGTTTCGGCGGATGAGGGACACCGAAAACCCCGCCCACAAGGTTCAGGCTACCGCCGATTCACGCGGTATTCCCGTTTCCATATCGAATTCTCAGGTTCGGACCGAATCCTTTGCGTTCGTGCAAGATTGCCGCACAGGCGTGCCACCGGCCGAGGCCGCGCACCGGTCTCTCGTGAGCGCGCACGTTCGGGCCGGCGGAGATAAAATTCGGCACCGAGCCGTGGGTTCGTCCGAACCCGCACTTCATCGAGGATTGGGTCGAAAGAGGATTCTCATGCGTGCTCGGACCGTTGTCATCGCCGCCGTGGCCACCGCGGCGGGTGTCACCGCCGGATTCGTCGGCGCCGGATCGGCCGCGGCGCTCACTCCCGTCACCGTGCCGCGGACCGGCGGGGTCGGGGTGGAGCTGAACCCCGGCGAGACCCGGATGTTCGCCAACGGCCCGATCCCGGCCCTGATCGATCAGGCGCTGCCGGCCGACGCCATCGCCGTCGGCATCGGACACGGTTCGCAACTGCCGCGGACCGGCGACCACATCCGGGCCGATCTGCCCAGCATCGTCAACGAGGCCGCGAACAAGCCCGGCGGCCGGGTCGCCCTGGTTCTGCAGCCGGGCCCGGAACTGGCCGTGGTGCAGATCTGGTAGCACTCCCGGTCAGGGCACGAGCACGGGCAGGGCGCCCGGTAACGCGCGGAAGGTCGTCGGCAGCACGCCGACCGGCTCACCGTCCGCGGTCACCGGCGCGTCCGGAGCCCGCAGCTCCACGGTTGTCGCGCGATACTGGCTCAGGGCCGGATGATCGACCCGCTGTCCCGCGGACAGAGCCGGAAGCAGGCGCACCATATCTCGCCGGGGCATCGCGCCGACCACGGTCACCTCGAGCAGCCCGTCGTCGATCACCGCGTCCGGGCAGATCAGCATGCCGCCGCCGTAGCTGCGCGCGTTGCCCACCGCGACCATCACCGCCTCGGTCTCGACGACCGAACCCACGGACTGCCCCGGCACGCCGGATAATTCGAGGCGATAGGGTACGGCCAGCCGCCCGGCCAGCTCCGTCACGGCGGCGAGGGTGTAGCGCAGGCGTCCCTTCGGGTAGCGCATCCGATTGGCGCGCAGGGTGACCCGCGCATCGAATCCGGTGCCCGCCACGGTCGCGAACCTGATCGGCCCCGGTATGCCGAAACCCATTCCCGCCGAGCGCGTTCCGGCCGCGCCGGGCTCGGGGGCCCGGACCTGCGCCGCGCCGAGATCGATGGTGCGGATCGTGCCGCCCAGCACGATGTCCGCCGCCGAGATCGGATCGTCCTGCGGCACACCGAGTTCGCGGGCCAGATCGTTACCGGTCCCGCCGGGCACCAGGGCCAGCGGCACGCCGGTACCGGCCATGGCCTGCAGGGTGATGCAGACCAGACCGTCGCCGCCCGCGCAGACCACCACATCGGGCACGGCGTCGCCGGCGAGCCGATCCCGAACCAGGCGAATCGATTCCGCGGCGCTGGCTCCGGTCAGCTCGTCCACCACCACACCACGCGCCCGTAGCCGCGCCGCCGCCACGGCGGCGGCGGCCTGTCCTTTACCGTGCCCGGACAACGGGTTGGTCACCAGTAGTACCGAACCCACCCCGGCGGGTCCGTTCACGGGATCAGCTTTCCGGGGTTGAGGATTCCGGCGGGGTCGACCGTCTGTTTGACCGCGCGCAACACCTGCACGCCCAGGTCGCCGATCTCCCCCGGCATCCAGGTGCGGTGGTCCCGGCCGACGGCATGGTGGTGCGTGATGGTGCCGCCGGACACGGCGATGGCATCGCCGACCGCGCGTTTGGCGATGTGCCACTGGGTGATCGGATCGTCGAGTTGTTTGGCGATGACCGTGAAGTACAGTGACGCGCCGGTCGGGTAGGTGTGCGAGATATGGCACATGACCAGCGGCGGGGTGCCCTGCCCGCCCAGCGATTCGGTCAGCGCGGCGGTCACTTTCGCCTTGAGCCCGGCGAGATCGGACCAGCTGGACGCGGTTTCCAGGGTTTCACAGAGAATCTCGTGATCCAGCAACGCATCTCGCAGATAGGGCGCGGCGAAGCGGCCGCGTTCCCACTCCCGCGCGGGTTCCTCGCCCAGCGCGACCCCACCGGCGGCGGCGAACAGCGCGTTCGCCTCGGCGCCGCGGGCTTCGACGTGGGCGGCGGTGCCCTCGAACGTGGTCACGGCCAGACATCCGGCCACCGGTGCGCCGCCGATATCGCCCGCGCGCGCCAGATTCAGGCCGGTCTCGGCCTCGTCGGACAATCGCAGCACGGTCGGGGCGGCCCCGGTCTGCACCACGGTGCGCAGCGCGGCCGCGCCGGTCGCGAAGTCCGGGAACGACCAGGCCTGATACCCAACGGTTTCCGGCACCGGATGCACCCGCAGCGTGACCTCGGTGATCACCCCGAGCGTGCCTTCCGAACCCGAGAAGAGCTCGCGCAGGTCGGGTCCCGCCGCCGAGGCCGGTGCCCGGCCCAGATCCAATGTGCCGCGCGGGGTCGCGACTCGCAGACGCTGGATCATATCGTCGAAACGTCCGTACCCGGCCGAGGCCTGGCCACTGGAACGGGTCGCGGCGAATCCGCCGATACTCGCGAATTCGAAGCTCTGCGGGAAGTGCCCGAGCGAGAATCCGCGCGCCGCGAGCAGTTCCTCGGCCTGCGGGCCGGTCAGACCGGCGCCCAGGGTCGCGGTGTGGCTGACCTCGTCCAGCTCCGTCAAGCTGGTCAACCGCCGAAGATCCAGGGCGACAACGGTTTCGAAACCGGCGCGAACGGGATCCACGCCGCCGACGACACTGGTGCCGCCGCCGAAGGGCACCACCGCGATCCCTCGCTCGGCGCAGTAGCCCAGGACGTCCAGAACCTCGCCGTGGTCCGCGGGGAAGACGACCGCGTCCGGCGCCTCCTGCGGCTCGCCGGACCGGCGGCGCAGCAGATCGGGAGTGCTCTTACCCCCGGCGCGCAACAGCCGGGCGCGGTGGTCGGTGCAGACCTGATCCGCACCGACCACCGCGGACAACCCCGCGAGGTGCGCCTGCGACAGGGCCGAGGCGCGCAATGGCACGTTGCCCTCATCGCGACGCGCCATCGAATCACCGGACACCCCGAACACCTGCGCCAGCAAGGTCCGGATCTTTTCCGGGAGTGGCGCGTGCGCGGAGGGAATGCCCCAGGCGTCCCACACCATACTCGGGCGGGACGACAACTCGCCCGGCATTGCCGCAGAAGACGAGTCCTGCCGTTCATCGACCATGCGTTACAGTCTTACATAGAATGTCAAGCAGTAATCAGCCGACGTGCGGACCGTCGACGTCCGCGCCCGACCCGACAAGTGATCCGATGCAGACAATCGACGTCGCCGGCACCGGCGACGAGCCCTCCGAGATCGACCTGGCGATCCTGGACGCCGCCCGCGCCTGCGTGGAGGAGTTCGGTGTGCGCCGCACCACGCTGACCGAGGTGGCCCGGCGCGCAGGCGTGAGCCGCCCCACGGTCTACCGCCGCTGGCCGGACACCGGCTCGCTGCTCGCCGAACTGCTGGTGCGGGAACTGCGCAAAATCGTCGGCCGGACCATGCCCGGAACCGGCCCGGCTCGGGCCCGCCTGGTCGACGGAGTCGTGGCCGGCGCGGCGACGATCCGCGAGAACGCGTTGTTCGCCAAGATATTCCGCACCGACACCGACCTGATGCTGACCTACGTCTTCGGCCGCCTCGGTCGCAACCAGCGTGAGCTGATCCTGCTGTTCGCCGCGCTGATCCGCGAGGGCCAGCGCGACGGCTCGATCCGCCCCGGCGATCCGGACGAACTGGCCACCATGGTGCTGCTGATCTCCCAGTCCGCCGTGCAGTCCGCCGGAATGGTCGGTCATATCCTCGAGGAGTCCCGCCTGGACGCCGAACTCGCCCGCGCCCTCGACGGCTATCTGCTGCCCGGCGACAGTCCCGGCCTGCGATGAGCACGCGGCGCCCGCACCGAGGCACAGCGGGCCGCGGTCGGCGGCGGTCGGGAGCCCGGTCACACTGCGGCACAACTGATGCCGGCCGCCCGCGAACCAACCGACGCGCGGCGCAGCCGAGCGAAGCCCGCACGGATATCCCGCCGAGGAGACATGGAGTGATGAGATGAGGGCAACGGCAGGAGGTTTCGGCGACTCCGCACTGAATGCCGCACGGCGGGAACGGGAATTGCGCGAGCTCGGGGACGGCGGAATCATCGATGTGCTGGTGATCGGCGGCGGGGTCACCGGGACCGGAGCGGCGTTGGACGCCGCGTCCCGCGGGTTGCGGACGGTGCTGGTGGAGGCGCGCGATCTGGCCTTCGGCACGAGCCGGTGGAGTTCCAAGCTGGTACACGGCGGGCTGCGGTATCTGGCCGGCGGCGGGGTCGGGATCGCACACGAGAGCGCCGTGGAACGGCATATTCTGCTCACATCCACCGCACCGCATCTGACCCGGCCGATCCCCCAGCTGGTGCCCTTGCTGCCGGATATCGGCGCGGCCCAGCGGATGCTGGTGCGCGCGGGATTCGCCGCCGGAGATGTGTTGCGGCGCAGCGCCGGAACCCCGGCCTCGGTGCTGCCGCGCTCGCGCCGAGCCGCTGCCGCCGAGACGCTGCGGCTGGCTCCGACGGTGCGCCGCGCGGGATTGCGCGGCGGGCTGCTCGCTTGGGACGGGCAGCTGGTCGACGACGCGCGCCTGGTGGTGACCCTCGCGCGCACCGCGGCGGCGTACGGGGCGAGCGTACTCACCCGGGTCCGGGCCGAGCGGGTGAGCGGCGACCGCGCGGTGCTGCACGATGCGCTGTCCGGTGAAACGCTCAGCGTCCGAGCGCGTTCGGTGATCAACGCGACCGGCGTATGGGCGGATCGACTGGACCCGTCCATCGAACTGCGGCCCAGCCGCGGCACCCACCTGGTTTTCGACGCGGCCGCGTTCGGCGGGCTCACCGCGTCGCTCACGGTGCCGATTCCGGGCAGTAGCAGCCGTTTCGTCTTCGCGTTCCCCGCGGCGCACGGCCGGGTGTATCTCGGCCTGACCGATGAGGACGCTCCCGGTCCGGTGCCCGACGAACCGGAACCGACCGACGCCGAGATCGGCTTCCTGCTCGACACCGTCAACACCGTCCTGCGGGAGCCATTGCGCCGCAACGATATCCGCGGCAGCTTCGCGGGTCTGCGGCCGCTGCTGCGCACCGCCGAGGGCAGCACCGCCGACATCTCCCGCGAGCACGCGGTGCTGCACTCCCCGGACGGCCCGATCACCGTCGTCGGCGGCAAACTCACCACCTACCGCAAGATGGCCCAGGACGCCGTCGACGCCGCGGTCGCGCACGCGGGCTCGACCGCTACCCCGTGCCGGACCCGGCGAATCCCCTTGGTGGGCGCGATCTCCGGCGCGGCACGCGATCGCCTGGACGCGCCGCCGACGCTCATCGAACGCTACGGCAGCCAGGCGCGCGCGATCCTGGCTCTGGCACAGGACGATCCGGCTCTGGCCGAACCCGTCGCTCCCGGAATCGACGTGCTGCGTGCCGAATTCGCGTATTCGATCAGCCACGAGGGCGCGCTGGACGTGGACGATCTGCTGGATCGCCGCACCCGGATCGGCCTGGTCGCCGCGGATCGCGCGGCCGCCGCGTCCGCCGCGGCGCAGCTGTTCCGGTGACACGGACGCCCCGCGCGCCGATAGCGGCGGGGCTGCTGTCGGGCGCGGCGGCGTTTTCCTCCGTACGCTGAGACCGATGTGCCGCCGAACGTTCCGATGAACCGCCACACGCGATATCGTCCCGATCGTGCCCGATCGGCCGAGCCCCAGGTTTGCCGGTCCGGCAGCTGGACCAATGCGAAGGAGGCGGGAGTGGCCGAGACACGGCAGACGCCGACCGATACCCGACGGGCCGAGATGTTCGTTGCCCCGGAACACGATCCCCGAACCCGCCTCCACACCACCGGTGACGAACGCAGCGTCCTGACCGAGATCTTGGCCGGTCAGCGCGCCACGCTCGAACTGAAGTGCGCGGGATTGGGCACCGAGCTGGCCCGCCGGTCGGTCGCCCCGTCCACGCTGTCGCTACTGGGGCTGGTGCGGCACCTGGCCGATGTCGAGCGGCGCTGGTTCCGGCGGGTGCTCGCCAAGGAGGACGCCCCGCCGCTGTTCACCTCCGACGACCGTCCCGACGACGACTTCGACGGGGCCAACACCGATTCCGGCTCGATCACCGCGGCCTGGGGCGCCTGGCGGGCCGAGGTCGCCTTCGCCGAGCGCTTCACCACCGCCACCGCCGATCTCGGGGTCACCGGCGTGGACATCTGGCTCGGCGAGGTGTCGCTGCGCTGGGTGCTGGCCCACATGATCGAGGAGTACGCCCGCCACAACGGCCATGCCGATCTGCTGCGTGAGCGCATCGACGGCGCGGTGGGCCTGTAGTGACGCCGGACGCCGCGCGGACATCCGGCGTCCGGCTCAGGAGTTGTTGCCGCCCAGGCTGAATCGCACGCCGCCCGGATCGACCACGGCGGCCATCCGCCCGTACGGGGAGTTCTCCGGTTCGCGTTCCACCGAACCACCCAGGGCCACCAGCGTTTTCACCGCGGCATCGACATCCTCCACGCCGAAGTAGACCCGCCAGCCGCCCGGAGCGCCGGCGGGCAGGAATGCCGCGGAGTCCATCACCCCGCCCAGCATCGGGCTCGTCGAATGGATTGTGGTGTAACGGAATTCCGGAGCATCGGAGACGGTGAACGGGTCCTGCCAGCCGAAGACCTCGCGGTAGAAATTCAATGCCTCGCCGTAGGCGGGGGTGTGCAGTTCGAACCAGGACGGCACGCCCACGTGCTCGCTCCACTGCCCACCGCTGACATCGCCGAGCGCGCCGAACCCGGTGTGCACACCGGGCTGCCACACCCCCACGCCCGCGCCGCTCGGGTCACCGAGAACGGCCATCGTGCCGAGTTCGCCGACCTGCATCGGGGGCACCACCACCCGGCCGCCGTTGGCGGTGGCGGCCGCGGTGGTCGCCTCGGCGTCGGCGCTGGCCAGGTAGATCGTCCACTGATCCGGCCCGCCGGAGGATCCGTCGTTGCGCATACCGCCCGCGACGGCGTTGCCGTCCTTGCGGAATGTGATGTAGCCGCCGTATTCGGGTCCGGCCTGTTCGGCGGTCCAGCCGAGCAGTTCGGAGTAGAACGCGATGGAACGCTCCGGATCCGAGGTGAACAGCTCGACCCAGCAGGGGTCTCCGGGTTTGAAGGTGTAGGTCATGGTGTCTCCTGGGAAGGTGTTGAGGACTCGCACATTGAGACGGCACCGCGAGAGGGAATTCATCGGCCGCGAGAAACACCGGCCGACCACGGACCGGACAGATTTCACTCCAGGCGGAAATCCGTTCTTGACCTCGAGTTGACTTCAGGTTTCACGATGAGGTCATGTCCGAGAACCGCACAGCACTCATCACCGGGGCCTCCGCCGGGTTCGGCCGCGCGGTAGCCCTGGCCCTGGCCCAGCGGGGTTGGGAGCTGATCATCACCGCACGCGGTCCGGAAGCGCTGGAGCGGGTGCGAGCGGCGACCGGCGCGACCGCGGTACCGGGCGACGTGGCCGATCCGGCGCATCGCGCTGCGCTGGCCGCGGTGCTCACCGGCCTGGACCGGCTCGATCTGGTGCTCAACAACGCCAGCGCGCTGGGGCCGAGCCCGATGCCGCGCTTGGCGGACTATCCGCTCGACGAATTCGCCACCGTGCTGCGGACCAATGTCATCGCACCGCTTGCCGTCCTGCAATTGGCGCTGCCGAGGCTGCGGGTGCGCGACGGCACGGTGATCGATGTCAGCTCCGACGCGGCGGTGACGCCCTACGCGGGCTGGGGCGGTTATGGCACGTCGAAGGCGGCGCTGGACCAGCTGACCGCCATCTTCGCCGCCGAGAACCCGCGACTGCGCGTCTACGGCTTCGACCCCGGGGATATGCGCACCGCCATGCACCAGGCCGCATTCCCGGCCGAGGACATCTCCGACCGCCCCGAACCCGGCGCCGTCGTCCCGGCGTTGCTGCGGCTGATCGACACCCGGCCGCCCAGCGGCCGATACACCGCCGCGGAACTGTCGGCCACGCGCTGACGTCCCCGGCAGCACCCATCCGGACCGGACCGCACCCGCCGATTCCGGCCGAACATCGGAGACAGCCATGACCGCCGCCCCACGTGAATTCGTCCTACCCGCCGACCGGGCCGCGACCGCCCCCGCGGAGGCACGCGGCCTGGCCCGCGACGAAGTGCGCCTGCTGGTGTCCGGCGGCGCGGGCATCACCCATGCCCGATTCCGCGAGCTGCCGCACTTCCTGCGCCCGGGAGATCTTGTCGTGGTGAACAATTCGTCGACGCTGGCCGCGGCGGTCGATGCCCGGTACCGGGGAGTCCCGGCCGTCCTGCATTTCGCCGCGCGACTGGATCACGGCCGCTGGGCGGTCGAACTCCGCACCCCCGAGGGCACGCCGTTCACCGCGACCGAACCGGAATCCGATGCCCGCGTGGAACTTCCGGGAGCCACGGCGATGCTGCGCACCCCCTGGCTACCCCCGGCCAGACGCCTGTGGATCGCCGAGGCCGACACCGAGGTGACCGCGCTTCTGGCCCGGCACGGCCGCCCGATCACGTATTCCTATGTGACGCAACGGTGGTCACCGGACTTCTACCGGACGATCTTCGGCCGTGAGCCCGGGAGCGCCGAGATGCCCAGCGCCGCAAGGCCGTTCACCGACACTCTGGTCACCGACCTGGTGACCGCCGGGATCACGCCGGCGCCGATCACCCTGCACACCGGCGTATCCTCCCCCGAAACGGGCGAACCACCGAGCCCGGAACGCTATCGCGTCCCGGAAACCACGGCCCGCCTGGTGAATTCGACTCATGCCTTCGGCGGTCGCGTGGTCGCCGTCGGCACGACCGTCACCCGCGCCCTCGAATCCGCCGCCGACCCGTCCGGCCTGGTCCACCCGGCGTCCGGATGGACCGATCTGGTTCTCGGGCCGGACCGCCCCGCCCGCACGGTCGATGCCCTCATCACCGGCTGGCACGAACCCGGCGCCTCCCACCTGGATCTACTGGAGGCGGTCGCCGGAACCGAGCGGGTCGACGCGGCCTACCGCACGGCCCTGGAGACCGGCTATCTCTGGCACGAATTCGGCGATACCGCCCTGCTCTTCGCGGATCCCCGAACCTATTCCGCCGCTTCGAGTTTCGGAACCAGACGCGCGAGCATGCCCGCGAGCAGCCGTTCCTCCTCGGGCGTCAACTCGGCCAAGGCGCGGTAGGCCCGCACCTGCGAACCGCGGATCTGCGCGGCCAGGTCGCGGCCCTGCTCGGTGGATGCCAGATATTTCACCCGGCGATCGGCCGGGTTGACCGTGCGCAGGACCAGGCCGCGGGACTCCATGCGGTCCGCGACACCGGTCAGATTGGACGGGTCGCAGGCCAGGCGACCGGCCAGCTCGCGCATGGGCAGTTCGGCGGGGGGTTCGTTGAGCGCCAGCAGCAGTTTCGCCTGGGTCAGGGTCAGGCCGTGTTCCTCCGCGGCGGTCAGGAAGTCCTGCAGATAGGCCGAGACGAACCGTCCGATCAGTAACGCAAGCGGACTCGGTTCTGTGGCCTGACTCATAGCGGCGATCCTACCGGTGCGATTGACAACGAATATATTTGAAGCCTTAGATACTTGAGGACTTCAAATGTATCTGCCCTCAAGCTTATGGAGGTGTCACATGACGCGGAAGGCCGCGCTGCTGACCGGCGTCCTCGCGTTCGCCGCGATGATCGTGACCGTCATGCAGACCCAGGCGGTACCGATCCTGGGCCTGATCGCGACGAAACTGCACGTCTCCACCACCTCGGTGAGCTGGGTGACCACCGCGACACTGCTGTCCGCGGCGGTGTTCACCCCCTTGCTGGGCCGCATCGGCGATCTCTACGGCCGCAAACCCACGCTGCTGGGCGTCCTGGTCGTCGCGATCGCCGGCTCGGTGGTCTCCGCGACCGCCGGATCACTGGGCATGCTGCTGGCCGGACGCACCCTGCAGGGTGTGGCGACCGCGATCTTCCCGCTCGCGCTGTCGGTGCTGCGCGACGAGCTCCCGGTCGAACGCCTGCACGGCGCGATGGCCATCGTGAGCGGCACCCTCGCCTTCGGCGGCGGTATCGGCCTGGTCACCACCGGTCTGCTCACCCAGGGCAGCGATCCCGGCTACCACGTGGTGTTCTGGTTCACCGCGGGGTTGGCGGCAGTCGCCCTGGTCCTGGCCGCGGTCGTGGTGCCCGTGACCGGCGCGCGGCATCCCGGCAGCATCGACCTGCCCGGCGCGATCACCCTCGGCGCCGCGCTCGTCCTGCTGCTGCTGCCGATCTCACAGGGCCACGAATGGGGATGGACCTCGGCCGCGACGCTGGGCTGCTTCGGCGGCGCGATCGTCACGGCCGTGCTGTGGGTCCTGATCGAACGCCGCTCGGCCGCGCCGCTGGTGGATCTGGGGATGTTCACCCACCGGCCGGTGCTGTTCACCAACCTGTCCGGCGTCTTCATCGGCTTCGCGATGTTCTTGCTGTTCATGGGCCTGTCGTATCTGGCGCAGATGCCCGCGCGCATCGCCGGATACGGATTCGCCGCATCGATCCTGCGCGCCTCGGTGGAATATCTGCTGCCCAGCACGATCGCCTCGATGCTCGCCGCGCCCCTGGGCGGACTGCTGGTCGGCCGCATCGGCGGCCGGTACGTGCTGGCGCTGTCCGGCGTCGTCGGCGCGGCCGGATTCGCCTGGCTGGCCGTGGCGCACGAGGCGACCGGCACCGTGATCACGGCCGGCGTGGTCGTCGGCATCGCGATCAGCTTCGCCTACGCCGCCATGCCCGCGCTGATCGCGGCCGGCGTCGCGCATCGGCACAACGGCGTCGCGAACGGGATCAACTCCATCTCCCGCACCGTCGGCAGCGCGCTGGGCAGCGCCGTCATCACCACCCTGCTGACCGCGAAGCTGCTGCCGCATCTGCCGCTGCCGCGGGAGGGTCAGTTCACGGTCGCGTTCTGGGTGGGCGCGGGGGCCTGTGTGGCGACCATCGCAGCCGCACTGCTCGGCCTCCGTCCGCAAACCCGCTCGGCCACAACCGAACCCACCGCATCGGAGCTGGTGAGCGCGGTCGGCTGAGGACAATGCCCTATAGCATCGATCGAGGTGTCAGTCGAGCTGGACACGGTCTCAGTTGCGGTTGATAGCATGCCCGACCGTGACCCAGACGCTCAGTCGACACCCGGCCGATGACCGGCCGCTGGACCAGCCCGCCCCCCGACGTGGGAGCAGTCGACTGTGGCGGACCCTCGCCATCGTGACCGGCCTCCTCGGCGCACTGCTGGCCGTGGCGGTACCGCTGCTGCCGGTGCATCAGGAGCAGTCCTCGCTGTCCTGGCCGCAGGCGGGCCGCGCGGCGAGCGTCACCGCGCCGCTGGTGTCCTATTCCCCGACCAGCGTGCACGCCGACATCCCGTGCGGCGCCGCGGCCGCGCTGGGACCGCGCGGCGGGACGCTGCTGTCCACGGTCCCGGCGGCATCCGGGGCATCCTGGCACTACGGCCTGAACGTCCTGGTCGCCGCCGCGCCCGCCGGCAACCGGCTGCAGGTGGTGCTGCGGGATCAGACGCTGATCGACACGCCGGTGCGCGAGCTGCCGCGCGACTGCACGATCACGATCTCCTCCGACAGCACCGCCACCACCGTCGCGGCCGGCGGCGCGCCCGTCACCCTGGCCGGTGAGCACCGGCCGCAACTGGTCGGCCTGTTCACCGATCTGACCGGCGCCGCACCGGCGGGTATGCACGCCGACGTGGTGATCGACTCGCGATTCACCACCTCCCCGACCGTGCTCAAGCTGATCGCGATCATCGGCGCGGTCATCGCCACCGCCGCGGCCCTGTACTCGCTGCACCGGCTCGACTGCCAGGACGGCCGGGGCAATCGACGCGTACTGCCGCGCCGCTGGTGGCGGCCGCGCCTGGTCGACATCGCGGTACTGGGCACGCTCGTGCTGTGGTACTTCATCGGCGTCGGCACCGCGGACGACGGCTACATCTTCGGCATGGCGCGCACCGCCGGGCCCGCCCGGTACCTGGCGAACTACTTCGCCTATTTCGGCGTGCCGGAGACGCCCATCGGCATTCCCTACGACAACCTGTTCGAACTGCTCGCGCGCCTGTCCACCGCCAGCATCGTGGTGCGACTGCCGGAACTGATCTTCGGCATCGCGTGCTGGTTCCTGATCAGCCGCGAGGTGGTGCCGCGACTGGGCGTCGGCGCGCGCACCGAGCGTTCGGCGATCTGGGCCGGCGGGCTGGTCCTGCTGGCGTTCTGGCTGCCCTACAACAACGGCCTGCGCCCCGAACCGGCGATCGCGCTGGGCGTCCTGCTCACCTGGGTGTCGATGGAGCGCGCACTGGCCACCCGGCGCCTGGCCCCGGCGGCGGTCGCGCTGATCCCCGCGGCACTGGCCGTGGTCACCAACCCCTCGGGCCTGATCTGCTTCGCCGCCCTGCTGGCCGGGGCGCGACCGCTGGTGCAGATCATCGTGCAACGCGCCCGCACCTCGGGATACGTCGCGCTGATCGCGCCCGCGCTGGCCGCGGGCCTGGTCGTGCTGACCATCGTCTTCGCCGGACAGCCGCTCGCCGAGGTGTCGGCGATGCGTCAGGCGCACAAGGTCGTCGGCCCCGATATGCCGTGGTACACCGACTATCTCGTCTATCAGGATCTGCTGCAGCCGACCCCCGACGGTTCGCTCGCGCGGCGCTTCGCGATGCTGGTGATGTTCCTGGCGCTCGCGGCCGCGGTGATCACGCTGCTGCGCAAGAGCGGCCGGATTCCCGGACTCGCGGCCGGACCCACCCGGCGCATCCTGGGCACCACGGTCGCCGCGGTTCCGCTGATGATGTTCTCGCCCACCAAGTTCACCCATCACCTGGGCGTATTCGCCGGTCTGGGCGGCGCGGTCGCGGTGGTCGCCGCGGTCGCGGTGGGCTCGCGGTCGCTGCGGTCCGCGCGCAACCGCGCACTGTTCGCCGCCGCGGTCTTCGCCATGCTGGCCCTGTCGTTCGCCAGTTCCAATGGCTGGTGGTATGTGGCGAGTTATCGAATCTCCTGGTGGGACAAGCCCATTTCGATCCACGGAATCAAGGCGGGCACGGTGCTGCTGGCGATTTCGCTGCTGCTGATCCTCGCGGCGGGGTGGTTCCACATCCGCGAGCCGTTCCACGGCGCGCGACGCACGCCGCGTCGCCCGATCCCGATCCTCGCTGTCGCGGCGGCACTGGTCGTCGCGTTCGAGGTGCTCTCGTTCGTCAAGGCGGCAGCCCAGCAGTACCCGGCGTTCTCCCTGGCCTCCTCGAACGTCAAGGCGCTGACCGGCGACGCCTGCGGTATGGCGAACGACGTACTGGTCGAGCCGGATGCGAACGCCGGTGTGCTGCAACCGTTGTCGGGCAGCCCGGCGCGCGCGCTGGGCGGCGACACCAACGACGGCTTCACCCCCGACGGCCTGAACCTGGCCGACCTGACCCCGGACGGTTCGGCCGCGGCCGCCGCCTCGGTCGGCCAGTCCCTCGGCAGCGCGGGCACCACCACCAAGACCGGTAAGGACAACACCGGAGCCGGTGGCGAGGCCGCGAAGCCCGGCATCAAC
>CBJNFW010000139.1:0-21400 GCA_966435935.1 uncultured Nocardia sp. | reverse complement strand
AAGGTTTTCGGCGCGGGCTCGTCGTTCAGCCCCCGAAGCGCAGGTCCGAAGGCCGAGTCTCGAGGTCTGAACGACGAGTCTTAAAGCGCCGAAAACAGCCGGAGCGGAGCGGAGGCCATAGACACAGCCCGAGTCTCGAGGGCTGAACGACGAGCCTTAAAGCGCCGAAAACAGCCGGAGCGAAGCGGAGGCCAAAAATACAGCACTAGTTCGGCCGGCCGACCTCGTAGGTGCCGTCGGACTTGGTGACCTTGATCGTCACGCTCTTCTGTTCGCCGCCCACCTTGAGTGAGCAGGTGAAGGTCTTGCCGACTTCCACCTTCTGCCCGGACGGGCAGCTGACGTTCTGGACGTCCTCGATGCCGTAGGAATCCTTGAGCACCTTCTGCACCCCGGACTGCACGGCACTGTTGTCCAGCTTGTCGCTGCCGAGGAAGACCACGGCCAGCACCACGACCACCGCGATGACGACGACCGCGCCGATCCCGCCGCCGATGATCAGACCGCGACGCGACTTCTTACCGGTGGGCTGCAGCGAGAGCTGCTGTTCCTGATTCCACTGACCGGACTGGTTCCACTGCTGCGGTT
Organism: uncultured Nocardia sp.; assembly: GCA_966435935.1. Classification (GTDB taxonomy): domain Bacteria; phylum Actinomycetota; class Actinomycetes; order Mycobacteriales; family Mycobacteriaceae; genus Nocardia. The sequence goes on along the minus strand of CBJNFW010000139.1, from coordinate 20,812 downwards.
GCTGCGGCGGCTGACCCCACTGCTGCTGCGTCGCCTCCCACGGCTGCGGCTGCGCCGGCTGCTGCTGCGGCCACGACGTCGCGCTCCCCTGTCCCCACTGCTGCTGACCGGCGGGCTGCTGAGCACCCCACTGCTGCTGGGTCGGATCGGCGTTGCCGCCGGCCTGCGGCGGCCACGACGTCTGCCCGGACTGACTCCACTGCTGCTGACCGGCCGGTTGCTGACCACCCCACTGCTGCGTCGGGTCGGCGGGCTGCTGACCGGTCCACTGCTGAGTCGGATCGCTACTGTGTCCCTCCCCTGGACCAGGGGTATCGTTCGGTCCGTACGGGCCGCTCATCTGCCTGCCTCCACTCGTCGTCCTACACACGCTTGCCCCCCGCGTGAGGTCGTCAGTCGCTCACCACGGTCGGTACTCGCAAGCATCAAATCACAGTTGAGCACAGTCTGTTCGCATTGGCTGTGTCTGTTCGCATGTGCCCCTCGACAGCAGGTCCCGCCGGTCATTCCCACGTTCGGCACCACTCACGCCGAGTCGACCGCGACCACACCGCGACGGATGGCGCGGACCGCCTTCGCCGCCGTTCCCGCCACTTCGACATCGTCGGCGGTGTTGTGGATCTGGTCGAGCAGATCGATCACCTGGCGGCACCAGCGCACGAAATCACCGGCCGAGAGCGCATTGCCCTGGTCGCCGCTGGCCAGCAGGGATTCGGCCAGTCCGTCGCCACGAGCCCACTTGTGCAGCCCCGTGACGAAGCCGAGGTCCGGTTCCCGGGTCGGGGTCAGTTTGTGCTGGGCCTCGTCGGTGCGCAGTTCACTCCACACGGCCATGGTCGCCGCGACCGCGCGCCGGATCGGGGCGGTCGGTCCCGCGGGGCCCAAATACCCTGTGTCCTGGCGTGATTCGTACACCAGCATCGAGACCACCGCGGCGAGTTCGGCCGGCCCGAGCCCGCGCCAGACGCCCTGCCGCAGGCATTCGGCGACGACCAGGTCGGCCTCGGTGTAGATGCGCGCGAGCCGGCGACCGTCGGCGGTCACCTCGCCCGCCTCGTCCACGTAGCCGCGTTCGGTGAGCAGCTCCACGATGCGATCGAAGGTGCGGGCCAGCGAGTTCGTCGCGGCGGAGACCTTCTGGCGCATCGCCTCGGTCTCGCGTTGCACGCGGTTGTAGCGTTCGCCGACGCGCGCCAACTGCTCCCGGTCCGGCCGCGAATGCGCCGGATGCGAACGCAGCGCGCGCCGCAAGGTGGCCAGCTCCCGATCCTCGCCGCCCTTGGCCTTGGTACCGCGACGCTGCCGGCCGGGTGGGGTGATGCCGGTGCTGCGCAGGGCCGAGGCGAGGTCGCGACGGGTGCGGGCGGTGCGGTGGTCGACATGGCGCGGCAGCCGCATCCGGCCCAGCGGCTGCGCGGGCGTCGGGAAGTCGGCCGCGGAGATGCGCCCGGCCCACTTGTCCTCGGTGAGCACCAGCGGACGCGGATCGCCCGGGGACTGATCGGGTTCCAGGATCACCGCCAGCCCCTGCCGCCGCCCGCTCGGGATGGCCACCACGTCACCGCGCCGCAGCGAGGTCAGCGACGCCACCGCCGCGCCGCGCCGATCCGCCCGGCCCTGCCGCTCGATATCGCGCTCGCGCTGGGAGATGCGCTCCCGCAGCGACATGTACTCCAGGAATCCGTCGTGGTCGATCTGCGACCGCAGTTTGCGCATCTGGCCTTCGTTGCGCTCGATGCCGCGCACCAGACCGACGACCGAGCGGTCCGCCTGGAACTGCGCGAACGAACGTTCCAGCAGCGCCCGCGATTCCTTGGCGCCCATCCGGTCGATGAGGTTGATCGACATGTTGTACCCGGGGCGGAACGAACTGCGCAGCGGATAGGTGCGAGTCGACGCCAGGCCCGCGACGGCGCTGGTGTCCACGTCGGGGTGCCACACCACCACCGCGTGTCCTTCGACGTCGATACCGCGCCGCCCGGCCCGTCCGGTGAGCTGGGTGTACTCCCCCGGCGTCAGTTCGGCGTGCGATTCGCCGTTGAATTTGACCAGCCGCTCCAGGACCACCGTGCGCGCGGGCATGTTGATGCCCAAAGCCAGTGTCTCCGTGGCGAATACGGCACGAACCAGGCCGTTGACGAACAACTCCTCCACGGTGTGCCGGAAGGCGGGCAGCATACCGGCGTGGTGCGCGGCAAGGCCGCGGAACAGCCCCTCGCGCCACTCCCAGTAGCCGAGCACCTCGAGGTCGGCGCGCGGCAGATCGCCGGTATGCGCGTCGATGATCTCCGCGATGCGCTCGTGGTCGTCCTCGCGGCTCAGATCCAGCCGGGAACGCAGGCACTGCGCGAGCGCGCCGTCGCAGCCCGCGCGGGAGAAGATGAACGTGATCGCAGGGAGCAGACCCTCCTCGTCCAGGCGCGCCAGCATCTCGGGGCGGTGCACCGGGCGGAAGTCGCGCCGCGGGCCGCCGCGGTGCCGCGGGCCGGCCCAGCCGTTCATCCGGTCGGCTTCCTCGCGGTGCTTGATGTACCGCACCAGATCCTCGTCGACGAGAACCTTCTGATCACTGGATTTCTGATCGAACAGATCGAACATCCGCCGCCCCACCAGCACGTGCTGCCACAGCGGCACCGGCCGGGTCTCGTCCACGATGACGGCGGTGTCCCCGCGCACGGTCTCCATCCACGCGCCGAACTCCTCGGCATTGCTCACCGTCGCGGACAGGCTCACCAACCGCACGTCCGGCGGCAGGTGCAGGATGACCTCCTCCCACACCGCCCCGCGGAAGCGGTCGGCCAGGTAGTGCACCTCGTCCATGACGACGTACGACAGGCCCTGCAGCGCGTCCGAACTCGCGTACAGCATGTTGCGCAGCACCTCGGTGGTCATCACCACCACCGGCGCGTCCGGATGCAGTGACTGGTCACCGGTGAGCAGCCCCACCTGACCGCGGCCGTAACGCTCCACCAGATCGGCGTACTTCTGATTCGACAGCGCCTTGATCGGGGTCGTATAGAAACACTTGCCACCCGCGGCCAGGGCCAGATGGACCGCGAACTCACCGACGACGGTCTTGCCGGCCCCGGTGGGCGCACATACGAGCACGCTGTGCCCATCCTGCAGCGCCTCGCACGCCTGCTGCTGGAACGGGTCGAGCGTGAATTTCAGTTCAGCGGCGAATGCCGCTAGTTCGCCGATCGGCGACCGTTGTGCCACTCGTCAGAGCGTATCGGAGTAGTCCGACACGGGGCGCGGTGTTTTCTCCGAGGCACCGGGCAGGATCGTCGCCGCCGGATCGATCGGCTGCACCGGGCCGACCGGCTCCACCTGACCGACCGCATCGGTTCCGGTCAGCGGAGATGCCTGGTCGTCGGACAGGTTGCTCCAGTCCTCCCGCTGCCGCGCGCGCCGCTTGTCGTTGACTCGGGCCACCTGCACCGCGACCTCGAACAGGACGGTCAGCGCGCAGGCCAGGGCCAGCATCGAGAACGGGTCCTGCGGGGTGACGATCGCGGCGAAGACGAACAGTCCGAAGACCATGCCGCGCCGCCACTTCTTGAGCCGCTCGTAGGTGAGCACACCGATGGCGTTGAGTCCGATGATCAGCAGCGGCGTCTCGAAGCTGACACCGAAGATGATCAGCAGTTTGATGATGAACCCGAAATACTGCGTACCGCTCAACGCGGTGATCTGGACGTTGTTGCCGATCGACATCAGGAACCGCAGCGCGTGGGCGACCACCCAGTACGCCAGCAGCGCGCCGACCACGAACAGCAATGCCCCGGAGGTCACGAAGCCGATGGCGTACTTGCGTTCCTTGGCGTACAGGCCGGGTGTGACGAACCCCCAGATCTGATACAGCCACACCGGGCTGGCCAGGACGATTCCGGCGGTCAGGCCGACCTTGAACCGGAGCATGAACTGCTCGAACGGTGCGGTGGCCAGCAGCCGGCAGGCGCCGTCGGCGCTCAGATTCGCCCGCGAGGAGGCGGGCAGCGAACAGTAGGGGCCGCGCAGGATGTCGCCCAGGCTGTGTACGCCGAGAAATCCGTACTGGTACCACAGGAAGCCCAGTACGGTGGTGAGACCGACGGCGAGCAGCGCCTTGAGCAGCCGCGAGCGCAGCTCCTCGAGATGTTCGACCAACGACATCGTGCCGTCGGGATTCGTTCTACGTCGGCTGTGCCGGGGGTCGAACGGAATGCGCATGGGTTCTGAAAGCCTCGCTGCTCGCCGGACGCCGGACCTGGACGACTCGCCCAGCGCCGCGATCGGGGACGTCCCGGTTCGGCGCGGGCGGAGCCGACGTCTCGGCTAAGCCTTGTGCACTTCCGGATTCGGCTGGGCCTGCGGAGCGGGCTGGGCCGGCTGCGAAGCGGGCAGCTCCTGCGGGGCGGGCGCGGGGGCGGGCTGCTGCTGCGCGGATTGCGAACTCTCGGACTGCATCTCGCTCATCTCGCTCTTGAAGATGCGCAACGAACGTCCGAGGCCACGAGCCGCGTCGGGCAGCCGCCTGGCACCGAACAGCACCAGCACCAGGACCGCGATGATGATCCAGTGCGTCGGGCCGAATGTACCCATCGATTACCTCCAAAACTGTGGTAGGTCCGATGTTACCGGACCGGGGAAGAACGATAACGACCGTCAGGCGGGGTCCGCTGGACGGGCGGGGTCTGCGGCCGCATCATGTTTCGCCGCGCGCAACCGCGCCAGCAGATCCCGGGCGGTCCACCGGCGCGGATCGCCCCGCTCGGCCGCACCGATCAACTCGACCAGACAGGCGTTGACCGGGGCCGGCATGCCGACCATCGCGCCCAGGCTCACGATCTCCCCGGACAACCACGCGATCTCGGTCTTGCGGCCGAGCCGCAGATCGTCCGCCATCGAGGAGCGGGCGTGGGGATCCACCGCCACCACCCGTCCGGCGAAGCGGCTGAACAGCAGATCAGGCACCGTCAGCAGCCGCACCATCACGCGCGGCGACAGTAGCGTCAGCCGTGCCGGGCGGATGTGCGCGCGGTGCATCACCGCCAGCGCCTCGCCTTGCGCGAGCGCCAGCGCGCGCCGGTAGTCGCGCTCACCGAGTTCCTCGCGCAGCGGCAGGCCGGACAGGGCGTTGATCGGGTTGTTCAGGTTCAGCAGCAGTTTGGCCCACTGCACCGGCAGCAGATCCGCGTGCCGCTCCAGCGGCAGGCCCGCACGCGCGAACAGCGGCGCGAACCGATCCAGCGCGGGGTCGTCGGCGACCGCCAGGCCCCCGGCCGTACCGCGATGGAAGCCTCCGCCGTCGTGGTGCACGACATTGAACATCACCATCCCCGCCAGCACCACGCAGGAGGGCAGGATTTCCTGGATCACCGTGTCGTTGCCGATGCCGTTCTGCAGGCTCAGCAACACCGTGTCCGGGCGCACCCGGCCCACCAGTTGTTCGGCCGCGACCGCCGTCTGCGGCGACTTCACCGTGACCAGGATCAGGTCCGCGGTGGCGGCCGAGGCCGGTTCGGTGTCCACGGCGAAGGCGCCCGGAGCAACCCGGTCGGCGCCGCCGTCCAGATCGGTGAGGTGCAGCCCGTTCTCGGCGATCTCGTCGAGCAGGCGCGGACGCCCCACGAAGGTGACATCGGCGCCGGCCGCCGCAAGTTTGCCGCCCACGAATATTCCGATACTGCCGGCGCCGAGCACCGTCACACGAAATGTCACGCGGGGCCTACCTCCTCGATCAGCGTGTCGCCGTAGCCCGGATCCTCGGCCAGCGCGGCGTAGGCCTCCAGGGCGGCGCTCGAGCGCTCCCGCACGGCCGTGACCAGTTCGGCCGGCCCCAGCACCGTCACCCCGGAGCCGAAGCCCAGCAGCAGTCGCGCCATCCAGTCCAGGGTCGCGAAGCGCATCGTGGCCTCGACGTCGCCGTCCGGCAGCAGCGCAGTGCGCTGCATCGGGTACTGATCCAGTACCCAGCCGTAGTCGGCACGAATTCGCAAGTGCGCCAACGGAACCGCAGCGTCCTCGGAGAACAGGTCGAGTGCGGCGGCCGCGTCGGTGGCATGGCTGGGCGGACGGGCCGGCTCGTCGAGTTCGGTGGCCTCCTCGATCCGGTCGAACCGGAACAGCCGCACCCCCTCGGCCCGGCGGGACCACGCCTGCAGATAGGAGTTGTTGTCCACCAGCACGATTCGAATCGGATCGACCACCCGCTCGGAGACCTCGTCCCGGCTCGCGGAGTAGTAGACCAGCCGCAGCGCCCGGTTCGCCGCCAGCGCCGAACGCACCGTCGTCACCGCCGGAGCCTCCAGTGGCGCAACCGATTCCGCTCCCGCCGGTGTGCCGGTCCCGGCGATGGCCGACTCGATCTTCGCCAGCGCCGCGTGTGCGGCCGTCGGATCGACCATGCCCGGAAGATCGGCGATCGACCGCAACGCCACCAGCAGCGCGGTCGCCTCGGTGGAGGTCAACCGCAACGGGCGGTCGATTCCCGCGGAGAAGGTGACCTCGACACTCTCCTCGGAGAACGACAGGTCGATCAGATCGCCCGGCCCGTATCCCGGCAGGCCGCACATCCACAGCTGGTTGAGGTCGTTCATCAGCTGTTTGGTGGTCACGCCCAGGTCCTCGGCGGCCTCCGCGGCGCTGATCCCCGGGTTGGCCAGGAAATACGGGACCATGTTCAGCAGCCGGGACAACCGCGTGGACAGCCGGCTGCTGCTCATGCGGGGGTTCTTGGGTGTCATGCCGGAACCTCTGTGCGCTCGAGCACCGACCGCAACCGCTCCACGACGTCCGCGCGCAACTGCGGCGGCGCCAGCACCAGCGCGTCCGGGCCGAGTCCGGTGATCAACCGGGCCAGCCAATCGCGCGACCGCACCGGAACCTCCACCACCGCACCCGCGCGACCGGCGACCTCGCGATCCTCCACGACCGCGCCGAGACGACGGATCTCCTGGCCGCGGCCGTCCGCCACCCACACCGTCGCGGTTCCCGTCACCGGGGCCGCGCCGGTCACCCGGGCGACCATCGCGCGCAGATCCACGCCGTCGGGTTTGCGCACCGCGTTCTCCGGGCCGTACGCGGTGACATCCTCGCCGATCCGGGACAGGCGGAAGGTGCGCACCGCGTCGCGGATCCGATCGTGCCCGACCAGATACCACCGTCCGTGATGGGTGACCACACCCCACGGCTCCACATCGCGCATCAGATACGGCGCGTTGTGCGAGTTGCGGTGCTCGAACCGGACCGCGCGTCCGGCATCGATGGCGGCCAGGAGCTTGCCCAGCGCCGCCTCCGATCCGCGGGTGCGGGCCGGCACCGGCGGCACCGAGGCCAGTGCCGCCTCGGGCTCGACGTGAATTCCGGCGGCTCGTAGTTTCAGCACTGCTCCCTCGGCCGCGGCGGCCAGTTCGGGAGAGTCCCACAGCTGCACCGCCACCGCTACGGCCGCGGCCTCCTGGCTGGTCAGATCGATTTCGGGAAGTTCGTAGGCGTCGCGATTGATCCGGTACCCCTCCTGGCTGGTGTACCGGCCGACCGGGCCGACCTCCAGGGGAATGCCGAGGTCGCGCAACTCGTTCTTGTCGCGCTCGAACATCCGGCTGAACGCCTCGTCACTGGCCGAATCCTCGTAGCCCGCCACGCTGTCGCGAATCCGTTCGGCGCTCAAGAACTGCCTGGTCGAGAGCAGCGCGATAACCAGATTCATCAACCGCTCGACCTTGGATATCGCCACTCGGACAAGAATAATGCGACTCGCCGCGCTGGTGTGCGCTGGTACTCGTATCAATACATCCGGACGGCGACCGCATGTCCAGGTCGGACGGTTTTCCTCGGCCGGCGCACCGCCGCGCCCATGCCGTTCGCGCGGTCCGGCGACCGTGAACCGATGCTCGAGCTGGGGATCATCGCAGCGCGCTGGAACAGTCCACGGATTCCAGGAACCGGATCAGCATCGCGGTCACCGCCGCGGGCTGTTCGAGTGTGCTGGTGTGCCCGCAGTCCGCGATGAGATGGCACAGCGCGCCGGGAACCAGGTCGGCGATGCGGCGGGACCGGGCGGGCGGGGTGGCGCGATCGTCGGTGCCGACCGCGACCAGAGTGGGCATCGCGATCGCGGATATCTCGTCCTCGACCGAGGCGCGGTCGGCCACCCCGAGCACCGCGCGGCGCACACCGGCCCGATCGCACCGGGCCAGTCGCGCGGCCCACTCATCGATCACGGGCCGGCGCGCCCGGTCGGCGCGGATGGACGGACCGAACAGATGCGCCGCGATCAGGCCGCGGATCGGCCGCACACCGAACCATCGCAGCGCCAGGGCCAGGCGCTTGTATTCACCGATCTTCGCGGCTTCCTCGGCGCCGGCGCTGGTGTCCAGCAGGGTCAGCGAACGCAACAGCGCGCCGTGCCGGGCCGCGAGCCGCAACCCGACGAATCCGCCCATCGACAACCCCACCCAGTGCACCGGGCCGAGATCCAACGCGCGCAGCAAACCCACCGCGTCAGCGGTGAGGGTGTCCATATCGTAGCCGTCGGCGGTGGCCGGGGTGCCGCCCTGGCCGCGCCAATCGATGCTCACGCAGCGGTAGCGCTCGCGCAGTGCCTCGATCTGCGGCCCGAACATCCAGCCGCCGAACAACAATCCGTGTCCGAACACGACGGTCGGGGCGTCCGGGCGGCCGGGCGGGACACCGGTGTCGGTGTACGCGATGGGTACGCCGTCGATGGTTGTGGTTGGCATGATCTCCTCATTTTCCCGGCCGCGCAGACGGCGGCCTACACCGTCACCGACAGCAGCGCCGGTCCGCGCACGTTGATCCGGCCGTTCCAGCGCACCTCGTCCAGTTCGGCGGATGGAAGGCGGGACACGAACAGCGGGAACACGATTCGCGCCTGCATCCGCACCAGGGCCGCGCCGAGGCAGTGGTGGATGCCCGCGCCGAACGTCACGCTGCGGGCGGCCTCGGGCCGGTCCAGCCGCAAGGTGTCGGCGTCCGCTCCCCAGAACTCGGGATCGCGATTGGCCGCCGCCAGGCAGGCCACTACCCAGGCGCCGGCCGGAATCTCGTTGTCGCACACGCGCACCGGCGTCACGGTCACCCGCCGCATGAGGTGCACCGGAGTGTCGTAACGCAGCAGTTCCTCCACCGCGTTCGCGCTCAGTTCCGGCTCCTTACGCAGCCGCCGAGCCTGATCGGGATGCCGCAACAGTGCCAGCATGCCCGCGGCCAGGTGGTTCACCGTCGTCTCGTGCCCGGCGATGTAGAGCAGCATCACCTGCGCCACCAGTTCGTCCTCGCCCAGCACATCGCCCTCGTACTCGGCCGTGATGAGCGCGGTCAGCACGTCGTCACCGGGGTTGTCGCGTTTCCACCGGACCAGATCGGCCGTCATCGCGCGCAGTTCCGCGTCGGCCGCCCGGATCCTGGATTGCAGGGCCGGATCGGCGAGCGGCTCCAGAGCCAGCACCAGCACCGCGGTCAACTCGCGCAACCGGGCGCTCTCCAGCACCGGGATGCCCAGCATCTCGGAGATGATCGTGAACGGCAGCGGAAACGCCAGTCCCGCAACGAGATCGGCGTGGCGAGACGCCGCGATCCGGTCCAGGGCGTCCGCCACGTGTGCGGCCGCGCGCAAGCGCAGCGCGTCCACGGCCCGGGGCGTGAACGCCTTGGCGACCAGCCGCCGCAGGCGAGTGTGGTCGGGCGGATCCTGATCCAGCATCGACAGCCCGCCCATGATGCGGTTCGCCCTGCCGAGCCGGGCGCTGTCGCTCTTCCAGGCGGGCAGGCGGGTGAGGTGTCGCTCGTCCACCGAATGGGCAGAGGACCGTTGCAGCGCAACAACATCCGCGTACCGGGACACCAGCCAGAAGCCCAGGGGATGTTCGTACGCGGGGGCCCGGTCGCGCAGCCTGGCGTAGTGCGGATAGGGGTCGGCGGCGAAGTCCGCGGCGAACGGGTCGAACACGAATGCCTCGGTCATGACAGCTCCCGGGTCAGGTTGTGGCCAGTTTCACGTTCCGCATGGTGACCAGCGCTGTGGCACAGAGGATTTCACCCTCGGGCTCGACGGAGAAGACCTCCGCCGCCGAGACCGTCATGAGCGTGCCGGGGTTGACCACCCGGCCGCGAGCCACCACCGTCGCCCCCTTGGCCGGGGCGAGAATCTTCACGGTGTAGTCGATGGTCATATTGACCCAGCCCGGCCGCAACAGCGTCCCGGCCGCCGAACCGGCCGCGAAATCCGCCAGCGATCCGAGCACTCCGCCTTGGAAGTACCCGTCGTGCTGGGTCAGTTCCGGGCGATGCGGTTGCACGATCTCGACGCGGCCGGGCATCACCTCGCCGAAGTCGAATCCGAGATGGCGGGCGGCGGGCATGCTGAGCACCACTGCTCGCACCATCTGCTCGAAATCCGGATCGGGCGCTTCCCAGGTCGGCACGATGTCAGCTCCTCCGCTGCGATTCGGTGGCTTCCGCCGGAGACGTTCGCCGCGGCCAGATCTCGAATTCGGCCGCCAGATATCGCCGGCGCGTCGCGGCCCGCATGATCTTGCCACTGCTGGTCTTCGGCAATCGGCTCGGCAGCGTCAGCACCAGATCACCGAGGGACAGTTGGTGTTCGCGCAGCACCGCGGCCCGGATCGCGCCGAGCACGTCGGCGGGTTCGGCGGATTCGACGTGCTCGCGACGCAGTTCCTGGACCACCACCAGCCGGTCGGTCTCGGCGCCGGGCACGGCGAAGGCGGCGCATCCGCCGGGCCGCAGGGCGGGATGCGCGGACTGCACGGTGAGTTCGATGTCCTGCGGATAGATGTTGCGGCCACGGATGATCGCCACGTCCTTCAGCCGCCCCACCACGTACAGTTCCTCGTCCAGCAGCAGGCCCAGATCCCCGGTCCGCAGGAAATCGCGGCCCGGGTCGTCGACGCAGCGGGCGCGGAAGGTTTCGGCAGTGGCCGGCTCGCGTTCCCAATAGCCTTGTGCGACATGGTCTCCGGACAACCAGATCTCACCCACCCGGTCCGGCGGGCAGGTTCGCCCGGTCTCCGGGTCCACGATGCGCAGCACCTCGCCGCGCGGCGCCCGCCCCGAGGAGACCAGCGTGCGGGCCCGGTCCCCCGCCGGGGCGTAGCGCCGTTGCGCGAGCGCGTCGGGATCGGCCTCGATGGTGCGCGGGCCGCGTCCCTTCACACTGCCCGCGGCCAGCAGCGTGGCCTCCGCCATCCCGTAGCAGGGATACAGGGCCGCGGCACGAAAGCCGTACGGGGCGAAGGCTTCCGCGAATCGGCTCAGGGTCTGCGCCCGGATCGGTTCGGCGCCGTTGAACGCGACCTGCCAGCTGCTCAGATCGAGGCCGGGTTCCGGTTCGGCGCCCGCGGCCAGACGCGCGACGCAGGCGTCGAAGGCGAAATTCGGTCCGCCGCTGGTATGTCCGCGATACCGGGAGATTGCCGAGAGCCACAGCAGCGGCCGCCGGATGAACGTCGCCGGGGCCATCTGCACACTGGTCGCACCGACGTACAACGGTTGCAGCGCATTGCCGATCAGGCCCTGGTCGTGGAAGAACGGCGCCCAGCCGACCAGCGTGGAATCGCGGTCGTGGCCGAAGCAGCGCCGGATCATCTCCTCGTTCGCGATCAGATTGCGGTGCGTGACCATGACGCCCTTGGGCGCGGCGGTCGACCCCGAGGTGTACTGCAGGAACGCCGTCGAATCCGGTTGCGCGGCAACGACCGGGCCGGTGTCGGCCGCAGGCAGCAGGTCGACCCCGATCCAGTGCTCCGCCCGGAGCCACGGCTCCGGGTGCGCGCGCAGCGGTTCGACGCCGGCTCCGAGGGTGAGCACCGCGGCCGGACGGCAGTCCCGCACGATGGATCGGGTCGCCTCCGGTACCGCGTTGCGGCGCGGCGGATTCAGCGGCACCGCCACGATTCCCGCGTACAGGCAGCCGAAGTAGGCGATGAGGAATTCGGGGCACTGCGGGAAGATCAGCAGCGCTCGGTCGCCGGGTGCGCATCGAGCGCCCAGTTCCGCGGCCACTCCCAGCGCGCGCCGGTGCACATCCCGGTAGCTCAGCACGGCGCTCTGCGAACCGTTCTCGTCCAGGAATACGTAGGCGGTGCGGTCGGGTTCTTCCGCGGCGCGACGCGCCAGGATGTCGGGAAGCAGCTCACTGTCGATATTCATGACGCCTTCCGCACCGCGACCGGCAACGCGGTCAGCCCGCGCACGATGAAACTGTGCTCCTGCCAGCGCCATTCGTCGGTCAGCGCAGTCATGCTCGACGAATGCCGGTAGAGGTATTCGAACACCACGCGCGCCTGCAGTTCGGCCAGCAAGCCGCCCAGGCAGCCGTGCATACCGTGACCGAATGCCAAGTGGCCGTGCGCATTCCGGTTGAGGTCGAATTCGTCGGGCCGGTCGAACGATTCCGGATCGCGGTTGGCCGCGCCCAGGCACACCAGTACCTGATCACCGGCGCGCACCGGCTGTCCGCCGATCTCGACGTCCCGGGTCGCCAGCCGTTTGGTCAGCTGCAAGGGGCAGTCGTAGCGCAACGCCTCGGTGACGGCCGCGTCCGCGAGTTCCGGTCGCGCCCGCAGTAGCGCGTCCTGGGCGGGATGCCGCAGGAGCGCGAGCAGACCGTTGCCGATCAGCGATTTCGTGGTCTCGTTGCCGGCGACGAAACACATGATGCAGACGAAGATCAGTTCTTCCTCCGCGAGCCGGTCCCCGCCCGCGGTGTGCGCGGCCAGCAGCCTGCTGATCAGGTCGTCGCCGGGCCGCAGCCGACGCTCGGCGATCACCTCCGTCAGCGCGTCGGCGAACAACTCCACCACCTCGCGCACCCGCGCGAAGTCGGCCGCCTTCATCATGCCCGGCTCGAGCAGGAATCGGATGTCGTGGGTCCAGGGCCCGACCAGCTCGCGCAGCTGCCGCGGCAGCGCCATCCACTCGCACAGCACCGTGATCGGCAGCGGCGCAGCCAGATCCGCGATGACGTCCAGTTGCCCGGCGGCCCAGGCCGGTTCCATCAGGCGCTCGGCGATGGCACTCACCAACGGCCGCAGTTCGGCCACCGCGCGAGCGGTGAACACCCGGTTGACCAGTCCGCGCAGCCGCGCATGGTCCGGGTTGTCGGTGAACACCAGGGATTTTCGGCCCAATCGGCCGATCCGGTCCACCCCGCCCTGCCCGAGCCGCGCGGCCTGGTCGTCCACCAGTCGCGGGATCAGGCTCGCACTGAACGAGCGGTCGTGCAGCACCGCGCGCACGTCGGCGTGCCGGGTGAGGACCCACATGCCGAGGGTCCGGTGCACCGGATGCGTCTCTCGCAGTTGGCGATACATCGGATAGGGGTCACGGCGGAACTCGGCGCCGAACGGATTGAACCGGACCCGGCCGGGTGCGACGGTCATCGCGGCCGTCCCGCCCGATCGGCGAAATACCTGTCCGTATAGGGCTTCAGGACGATCCGGTACAGCGCGATCTTGCCCATCCGGAACCCCAGCGCCGACTGAGCCAGATACCGGCGATACCGAGCGACCGTCTCCGGTCCGACCAGTTCCGTTGCCCGCGTGCGGTTCTCCCGCAACCGCGCGGCCCACTGCCCGCAGGTCCAGGCGTAGTCCAGCCGGCCGTTTCCGATCGAGCGAATTTCGAAGATGCCCTCGGCGGCGGCCGCGATCTGCGCCGGTGTCGGCAGATCGGCGTCCGGGAAGATCTCCTGCTGGATGAAGGCGCTGGCCTGGTCGCGGGACATATTGCCGTAGGCGATGGTCTGCAGCGACAACGTCCCGGAATCGGTCAGCCATTCCCGGCAGCGGGTGAAGAAATCCCGGTAGACCCGGATCTTCGCGGCATCGGAATCGTCCGGGCGGGCGAAGTGCTCGAAGGCGCCGATCGAGACGATTCCGTCGAAACGAATGTCCGGCTCGTAGTGCAGCCAGTTCTCGGTGCGCACTTCGACCCCCGAAAGGCTCTGGGCGCGGACATAATTCGCCTGCTCCGGACTCAGTGTGAGACCGACCGAGCGCGCCACCCGGTGCCGTTGCGACAGCTCGCGCAGGATCGCTCCCCAGCCACACCCGATATCGAGCACGGCATCGGCGCGGTAGGCGTCGATCGCGTCGAGGTGGTATCGGAGTTTGCGCTGCTGGGCGATCTCGAGGGTGTCCTCGGCGTGCTCCCGCAGCGCGCAGGAATAGCTGAGCGTGGGATCCAGCCACAGCCGGTAGAAGTCGTTGCCGACGTCGTAGTGGTGCCGGATCGCGGCCGCCGCGGCGGTGGCCCAGTCGGCGCCGGTCGGGGGGACCATGGCGAGGCCACGCTCCGGCTGCTCTGCTCGTGCAGATAGGTGGCCACGGCGTCGAGGTTGGGGTACTCGTAGAGGTCCTCGGGCGACAGGTCGATCCCGTAGCGCTCCTCGACCTCGATCAGCAGTGCGACGGCCAGTGCCGAGTCGACACCCAGCCGGTCGAAGTCGGCGGCCGGGTCGATGGTCCGGGCCGGCACCTCGAGCAGATCGGCCAGGTACTCCTGGCACCAGGCGACGATGGCGTCCTTGCTGGTATCCACGATGGTATTTCCTTACGCTGCTGCGGTATCGCCGGCGACGGTGGGTTTTCCGGAAATTCGTTTGGCCGCCAGACGTTCATCCGACGGAAGCTCGAGATCCCGGGCGAGCCCGAGCGATTCCAGGGTCTTGATGAGCCAGAAGCCCGGGTCGAGGCGGTACCACTGCAGCCCGAACGACGGCGAGGTCGGGAAGGCGTGGTGATTGTTGTGCCACGATTCCCCGAAGGTCAGCAATGCGAAGACCCCGCCGTTGCGGCTGTTCTCCCGCGACTCGTACGCGCGGGTGCCGAACATGTGCAGGAAGGAATTGATCGCCCAGACGGTGTGCTCCAGCAGGAACATTCGCGCGAAACCACCCCACAGCAGACCGGCGACCGCGCCGGTCCAGCTCATCGTGAGCAGTCCGCCCAGCACGGTGGGAATCAGCAGGCCCAGCGCCACCCACCAGTAGTAGAGCCGGGCGACCCGGACCAGGCCGCGGTCCTTGATCAGGTCTGGGGCATAGTGCACGACGTTCGGATACTCGTGCCGGCGCATCCACAGGAAGTGCGAGTGCATCAGCCCGCGCAGCCGCCCGGAACAGCCGGCGCCGGACAGGTTGGGCGAGTGCGGATCTCCCGCGCGGTCGCTGTACTCGTGGTGCCGCCGGTGCAGCGCCACCCAGGACACCACCGCGCCCTGGCCCGCCATCGACCCCATGACCGCCAGCACCGACGCCACCCACGGCACGGCCTTGAAGGTGCGATGCGTGAACAAGCGGTGGTACCCGGCCGTGATTCCCAATCCGGTCACCGCCCACATCACGAAGAGCAGGGCGAATTCGGTGATTCCGAACGGACGCACGAACAGGAAAGCGACGGCGCCGATCATCCCGAATATCGGCAGCACGTCGAACAGCAGAAAATGCCTGCGCTGCAGCCGGTGGATGTAGGGGCTGTCGATGGTCTTGCGGCGCGGCGCGGGCTTCCCGGCCGGGTCCCCGGGCTCCGGGGACCGGTCCGGATCATGGTCTGTGGTCATCTGTATCCAACACCTTCGCGAATGCCGAATCCGGTTGACGCCCGGACGGTTTCGACACTAGCGCCGGATCGGTCGCGCCCCGTCCCCGTACACGTCTGCCGATCGGCGGATCGGAATTGCTTATCAGCCGTCCGGCCGGAACCGTCGCAGGACTCGTTCACGCACGCATCCGGAGGGGCAGCTGCGCCGGGCCGCGCATCGACACCGAGTCGCGGAACGGCGGTGCAGGATCCAGCAGCTCGAAATCCGGTGCGCGGCACATGAGTTCGGTGAACAGGACCTCGCCCTGCAACCTGGCCAACGGTGCGCCGACACAGAAGTGCGGTCCGTGACTGAAGGCGAGATGGCGTGCTGCGCCGCGCCCGGTCGCGAATCTCAGTACATCCAGCGAGTCCGGGTCCGCGAAGGCCGCCGGGTCTCGGTTCGCCGAACCGACGAGCAGGATCAGGCCCGTCCCCCGCGGCAACGTCCGCCCGGCGAACTCGACCTCGCGAAGGGTCACGCGGGTCGGGAACGGCACCGGGGTGTCGAAGCGGAGGAACTCTTCCACCGCGTAGCGGCTCGATTCCGGTTCGGCCCTGAGGATTTCGCGTTGGCCGGGATGACGCGCGAGGGCCAGCACGCCGGTCGCGATGAGATTCATCGTGGTCTCGTGCCCGGCGATGAGCAGGAGTACCGCCATGTCGACGAGTTCGCTCGGCTGAAGTTCGGTCCTGGCCGCGAGCCGGGAGAGCAGATCCGCGCCCGGCTCGGCGCGGCGGCGTTCGACGAGGTCGGTGAAGTATTCGCCGAACGCCCCGACCGCGTCTACGCGCGCACGTTTCTCCGCCTCCGACAGCAGTGCGTCCGGGTCCAGGCCGCGGCTGATCGCGGCGGTCCACACGCCGAACCGGGCATGGTCGGCGGCGGGAACGCCGAGCAGGGTGCAGATCGTGTTCAGCGGCAACGGATATGCGACCTCGGTGACGAAATCGACCTCGCCCGCGGCGACCGCGCGGTCGAGCAGCGTCGCTACGGTCTCGGTGATCCGGTCCCGCATTGCGGCGATCGCGCGGGCGGTGAAGGCCGGGGCCACCGAGGCGCGCAGCCGCGTGTGCTCGGGCGGGTCCATCAGCAGGAACGAACCGGGCAGCGTTCGCGGATCAACGCCCGGACGGAACGGATTGATTCCGGCGAAATAGCCGTGTCCGAACGCCGGGTCGGCGAACACCGCGTCGCAGTCGGCGTAGTGCGGCACGAGGTGGATGCCGGGCCGGAACTCGTGCAGCCTGCCCGCCGCGCGCAGCGAACGGTAGGCCGGTACCGGGTCGGCACGCAGTTCCGGCGAGAACGGGTCGAGTATGCCGGTCATCGCACAGTCCCTTCGACAGCGCGCGAGCGCGTCGGCACGATCGCGCGACAACCGGCGAGGACAACCGGCGTGGCCGGCAACGCCACCGACACTCGTGCGGGATTCACGTTCCGCAGCTCAACACCGGACGATGGCGAAATCGTGAACGGACCGCGAATTACCTTCTGCCATAGCGTAGTTCGATGGCGGCATAGTATGCGGTCGGCACCGCTTGTCCGGTATGCGCCACCGGTCGACGATTCGGGGGGTGAATTCCGATTCCCCGCACGCCGTCGTCCTGGGCGCAGGCCTCGCCGGACTGCTGGCCGCGGTCGTGCTGGCCGAACACTTCCCGCGCGTCACGGTGCTGGAGCGCGACACGCTCGCCGGTAGCCAGGCGCGCAGAGGGGTCCCGCAGGCCAGGCATCTGCACGGCCTGATGGAAGGTGGCCGCGCCGCCATCGAAACACTCTGTCCCGGACTGACCGACGAGATCGTGGCCGCCGGCGCGCCGACCACCGAGGTGCTGGCCGGATCCCGGTGGTACCTGAGCGGGCTGCGTGCGGCGCCGACCGAGACCGGACTCGTCACACTGCTGGCCAGCCGTCCGCTGCTGGAATGGGGATTGCGGCGGCGCGCGGCCGCGCTGCCCGGGGTGAGAATGCGGGAAAACGTTGCCGCACAAGGGCTCACCGCCGAATCCGGCCGGATCACCGGCGTCCTGATGCGCGAGTCCGGCGGCCTCGGGCAGGCCGTGCGCGCCGATCTCGTGGTCGACTGCACCGGGCGGGCGTCGCGGGCGGCCGAATGGCTGCCAGGGGTCGGCGCGCGGGCGCCCGAGCAGGACAGCGTGGTGATCGACCTGGGCTATTCCTCGCGCACCTACCGGCACCGGCCAGAACATCTGGACGGGCAGCTCGGCGTGGTCGTGTCGACCATGGCCGGTCGTCGCGGCGGCGGTGCGATCGTCGTCGAGGGCGGCAAGTGGCACGTCACCCTGGGCGGGATGCTCGGCGATCACCCGCCGACCGATCACGAGGGCTTCACCGCATTCGCCGCGACGCTGCCCGTGCTCGACATCCACCGCATCGTGACCGCGGCCGAACCGCTGAGTGATCCTGTGCCGCACAGGTTTCGCGGTTCGGTCCGGAGGTACTTCGAGCGGCTTTCCACGCATCCGGAGGGATTTCTCGCGCTCGGCGATTCGCTGTGCAGTTTCAATCCGCTGTACGCGCAGGGCATGACCGTGGCGGCACAGCAGGCCCTCGTCCTGCGCGCCTGCCTGCGAGAGGGCGGCGCGCACTTGCCCGCCCGGTTCTACGCCGGCGCCGCGCACCATGTCGACGTGGCGTGGCGCATGTCCACCGGCGCCGACCTGAATCATCCGGGTGTGGTCGGTCGGCGGACGCCGCGAGTGCGGCTGCTGAATTCCTACATCGGACGTGCGCACCGTGCGGCCCATGTCGATCCGGCCGTCGCGCGCGCGTTCATGCGGGTGGCCAATCTCGTCGACCCGCCCGAGACTCTGCTGCGGCCCGGGACGGTCGCGAGAATTCTGTGGCACGGTCGTGGCAGCCGACCGCGCGACGACCAGCGGCCGGGAACCAAGGAGAGTCCGCGGTCCGAGCGCTGAACCGACACGTGCCCGGCGACCGGCACACCCGATTCACGCCACTCGTCCGGTGCGGCAGGACAAGTGGCCGGGACCGTCCGCTGCGACCGTCCACGACGGCCGGCCGCAGCGGATCCGGCCCGGCCCGATCAGGCCGCGGTGAAACGCACCGGCAGCGATGCCAGCCCGCGGATCACCACATTCGGTTTGTACGAAGGAGTTTCGGTGAGCACCTCGAGCCGCTTCACCCGGCGCAGCAGCACATCGAGCAACACTTCCATCTCCAGCAGCGCCAGCGGTGCGCCCAGGCAGTAGTGGATGCCGAGGCTGAAGCCCAGGTGCTTCTTCGCCGGACGCATCGGGTCGGAGTACCGCGCCACATCGACCTTGTCCGGGTCGGTGTACGCGGCGTCGTCGCGGTTGGCGGAATTGATCAGCACCACCACGCCCTCGCCGGTCTGGAACTCGTGGCCGGCCACCGTGATCGGCCGGGTCGCGGCACGGGTGGTGACCTGCACCGAGGGCTCGAGCCGCAACAGCTCGTCGGGCGCGTACTCGGTCAGGTTCGGCCGCTGCCGCAGCAGCTCGAGCTGATCCGGATTGCGCAGCAACTGCAACATACCGGTGCCGACCAGGTTCGCGGTCGTCTCGTGACCGGCGACGAAGGTGGTGATGCAGGTGGCCAGCAGTTCCTGTTCGGTGAGCACGTCGCCACGATCCTCCACCTGCGACAGCACGCTGAGCAGATCGTCCGCCGGACGGCGGCGGCGATCGTCGAGCAACTCCCGGAAGTAGCCCATGAAGCCGCGGGCCGCGACGCTGCGGGCGCGCAATGCCTCCGGCGGCAGCGTGTAGTCGTGGTCGAAGCCGCGCGCCAGGTCCTGCGACCAGCGATGCACCTGGTCGTACGCCTCCTTCGGCACACCGATCAGCTCGGCGGCGATCGTCAGCGGCAGCGGGTAGGCGATCATGTCGACCAGGTCGAATTCGCCTGCGGCCAGGGCATTGTCGACCAGTTGCTCGGTCACCTCGACGATCCGGGGACGCAGCCGGGTCACCATGCGCGGGGTGAACCCCTTGGTGACCAGGTTGCGCAGCCGGGTGTGGTCCGGCGGCTCCATCCACAGGAACGAGGTCGGCAACTCCTCCGGCGCGTCCTGCGCGGAGACGGTCGGGTGCATCATCCCGGCCTCCTCGGCATGGCTCCACGCCGTGGTGGACAGCACCGCGGTGCAGTCCTCGTAGCGGGTCAACACCTTGTGGCCCAACGGCGTACTGTGCAACGGGCCCGCTTCACGCAGTACCCGTCCCGGTGTGTACGGGTCGGCGCGTCCGGCCGGGCCGAACAACTGCTCGATCGCGGTGGCGATCGCCGGATCCTCCCCGGCGACGGCGGTGGTCGGTGCTGCCAGGTCCATCTCGGATTCCCTCCTGATCGGTGGCAGACCGGCTCCGATGCCGGATCTGCCGCTCATACGTTGCCGTGCAATAGGATTCGTCGTGCGATACGCGGATTCAGCAGGGCCGTGGGCGGTTCCACGAGATTGGCTACACGCAAGAATGTCCGGGCCACCCGCGGATCGAGATGCGCGGCGCGCTGCGCCCGTGCCACATAGGCATTGGCGAACCGGGTGCGCAGACCGCGCGGACCCGCGACGCCGGGGTGCGCCAGATCCGCCGAGGCCGCCAGCTGCCAGGCGGCCGACACCACCTTTCCGGCAGCGACGTAGAACCGGGCCGGCAGTTCGCGATCGGGTATATGCAGACAGTCGCGCAGTGCCAGCGCCTGCTGTGCGGCCACCGTCATCCCCTGCGCGTACAGCGGGTTGAAGCTGCACAACGCGTCGCCCAGGACCAGGAACCCCTGCGGGACGATGGGCTGGCGGTCGAACCGCCGCCGTACCGAATGCCGAAACCGATGCGGCACCGGATCTCCCAGCGGTTCGCAGCCGGTGACGATGTCGTGGATATCGGGTCCGGCCAGACCAGCGGCGAAGGCCGCGAACGCCGCCGGGTCGGTGGGCGGGTGATCACCGAGCATGCCCGCCAGCGTGACGTGCCAGCGCTCGCCCTCGACCCGGATCGCACCGCCGCCGTGCCCGTTCGCTCCGGTGGAGATGATGATCGAGGCCGGGCCGTCCGCCGCGCCCGGATCGCGCCGGTAGAACCGGGAGCTGTACCCGAGATCGACCTCGAGCCGCTCCTCCTGCGGAGCGGGGGCGCCGAGCCGGGTGGGCCGTTCCGGCGCCCGCGATCCGCGCCCGGCTGCGTCCACGACCAGA
>CBJNFW010000138.1:0-21435 GCA_966435935.1 uncultured Nocardia sp. | reverse complement strand
GAAGCGCATGGCCGAAGGCCGAGTCTCGAGGGCTGAACGACGAGCCTTACAGCGCAGAAAACCCCGCCGGAGCGAAGCGGAGGCCAAAATTACGGCATCGGCGGGACCGCGTGCTCGTCGCCCACGAAATTCACCGACGAATACTCCCGCAGCTTGGTCAACCGGTGGTAGGCATCGATCATCCGCACGGTCCCCGACTTCGACCGCATCACGATCGACTGCGTCGACGCCCCGCCGGAGAAGTACCGCACCCCGCGCAGCAGATCACCGTCGGTGACCCCGGTGGCGCAGAAGAACACGTTGTCCCCGGAGACGAGGTCCTCGGTGACCAGGATGCGGTCCAGATCGTGTCCGGCATCGAGTGCCTTCTGGCGTTCCTCGTCGTCCTTGGGCGCGAGCTTGCCCTGCAGCGACCCGCCCATACAGCGCAGGGCGGCGGCGGCGATGATGCCCTCCGGCGTACCGCCGATGCCGATCAGCATGTCGGTGCCGGAATCGGGGCGTGCGGTCGCGATCGCCCCGGCGACGTCACCGTCGGAGATCAGCCGGATTCGCGCTCCCGCATCGCGCACCTCCTGGATGTGCCGGGCGTGGCGCGGCCGGTCCAGCACGCATACGGTCAGGTCCGAGACCGAGGATTTCTTGGTCTTGGCGACCCGGCGCAGGTTCTCCGCGATCGGCACGGACAGATCGATCACATCGGCCGCCTCCGGCCCGACCGCGATCTTGTCCATGTAGAACACGGCCGAGGGATCGAACATGGCACCGCGCTCGGCCACCGCGAGCACGGAGATCGCGCCCGGCGAGCCCTTCGACATCAGGGTGGTGCCGTCGATCGGGTCCACCGCGAAATCGACCTCGGGGCCGGTGCCGTCGCCGACCGACTCGCCGTTGTAGAGCATGGGCGCCTCGTCCTTCTCGCCCTCGCCGATCACGACGACTCCGCTCATCGACACCGTGGCCACGAGCTGGCGCATCGCGTCCACCGCGGCACCGTCGCCGCCCTCCTTGTCGCCGCGGCCGACCCAGCGGCCCGCGGCCATCGCGCCGGCCTCGGTCACCCGGACCAACTCGAGTGCGAGGTTGCGGTCCGGGGCCTCATGGCGGCTCGTTGCGGGTGTGGGTGCCGTCATCTGCGGTGCCTCCTCGTTGTCTATTGCGTTGAATTGTCGCAGAACGGTCAGAACATCCCGTCGGGTACTGCCGTTCCACTTTGGTCCGAACGCCCCCGGTGCTGGTCCGCGCGCTGTGATATCGGCCTCGTTGCCGAGCGGTCCTCGGCCGCGTTGTGGCAGCCGCCCTGGTCGGCGCACCCCTCCGGAGCGAAGTGCGCAGAATGCGGCGCGGCATACTGGGGGCGTGGCAAATCAGAAACCCCGGATCCTCAACGACTATCGGGACCTGCTCTGGTCGTTGATTCCGTTGCTGTTGATCTGCGTGGTTTTCGCCGCTCTCGCCCAACAGTGCAGTTTCTCGCCCGGCGCGCCGACGACCGGCAATATTCCGCATTTCGACGTCGAGGCGGCCCTTCAGGACGACGCGCACACCCTGCCCTTCCCGATCCGCCAGCCGAGCCTGCCCGAGCGCTGGACCGCCAATTCCGGCAGCCGCGACACCATCAGCGGCGCGGGCGGCGGAACGCTCAGCACCGTCGGGTACATCACGCCCCAGGGCACCTATATGCAGCTGACTCAGTCCGACGCATCCGAATCCGCACTGGCCGACCACATTCTGCAGACGCGCAGTCCCTCGGGCGCGCAGAAAGTGGGCGATCAAACCTGGACGGTCTTCCACGTCCAGGGCAGCGAACCGGCGTGGATCACCGATTTCGGTTCCGCCCGGGTGCTGATCAAGGGTGCGGGCAACCAGTCGGCATATATGACTCTTGCCGGTGCGGTGGACGTCGCGCAACCCCTGCGTTCCTGATTTCACCTGCGGATTCGTGATCTTGGTTTCGGCTTGCTGAGACCCGATCCGGGTAACCGCCAACGACTCTCGCTGCTTTTCGGCTAACGTTGCCCGGGTGGATCGTGCGGACTTGGCTTGGCTCGAGCGGGTGCTGGATCGACCGATCATCGAGGCGGCGCCTGCCGAATGGGGAGTCGGTGACAACACCAGTCTGGTGACCGTCGCCGATGGCAGCGGCGTCGTCGTGCAGCGATACCGGCGGGGCGGTGAGGCCGACCGCCGGATGCGGATCATGAATGCGTTGCGAGATCCCGCCGCGACCAAGGGAATTACCATTCCGGCTATTCGCGCCGCAGATATCGACGCGCAGCCTCCGTGGATCGCCTTCGATATGCTGCCGGGCGCGCCGAGTGCCGAAACCCCCATGGACGGACCGCATTTCCCCACGCTGGCGCGAGCGATGGGGGCGATGCTCGCCGATTTCTCCGAATTGCCCTGTGCCGATGTGGAACTCGACGATATGTGGGCACGGCCCCGATATCTGGCCGCCCGCGCCGATGCCTGGGCCGAATGTCTGGATCCGGCGTTGTCGGCCGCGCAGAGCGCCGCCCTGGAGCGGGTCCTCGCGGATCTGCCCGAGCTGTTCGACGGCCGCCCAGCGGTTTTGGCGCACGGCGACTACGCACCGGTGAACATCCTCGTCGAGGACGGCGCGATCACCGGACTGCTGGATTTCGAATCGGTGCGCGTCGCGGATCCGCTGTACGACCCGGCGCGCTGGGCCTGGTCGGTCGGCTTCGCCGGTCGCGACGCACTGGCCCGATCCTGGCCCGAATTCCTCGGCGGAGCCGGTATCGATCCGGCCGAACCCGCACTGCCGGAACGTATTCGGTCCTTGCAGGTGATCTGCACGATGGAGATGCTCGCCGACGCGGATCTCGCGCCGGGACTGTGGCGGATCGTGCACGACCGGCTGGTCGGCCTGCTGGGGTGAGCCGGGCGCGGCTACCGGTCGAACGTTCTGGTGGTGGCGAGCGTGGTGATCCGGTTGTCGTTGCCGGAGTCGCGCAGTTCCACCCGGCCCAGGCCGTGCCGCGCGGTGGCGGTGGCGATCACCGGGCCGACCCGCGCGGCCTGCAGATAGCGCAGGCCCAGGAAGCTCAGGCCGTCCGAGGGGCCGAGCGACAGTGTCGCCTCCTCGGCCGCCAGCGCGATCAGGCCGCCGTTGACGGTGCCCGCGGCATTGAGTCCGTCCTCGTGACGGGGCAGCACCGCGACGCCCGGCTCGCGGCGTTCGCACCGGGCCCGTTCGGCCAGCGGAACCGCGAGCCGCCGGTCGCTCGGCGGCATATCGATACTGAGTTTGCGCGGCAGCTGCACGTCCGGATTCGGTGCGGCCATGAAGGAGGTCGCGCCGAAACCGATCGGCACGTCGTCGACGGTGAACTCGATCTCCGCGACGAAGACCGACCGGCCCGCCTTGACCGTGCGGCCGACCGCGCGCACCTCACCCGCTCCGGGTGCGGGCCGGAACAGGTTGACGTCCAGTTCCAGCGTCATCGGCACCCGGGGGTGCAGGACCAGCGAGGCCAGCAGCCCGCCCATGGTGTCCAGCCAGATGGCCAGGATGGAGGTGCGCAGATGGGTGGTGCCCGGGACGTGCATGTGCGGGGTGATCGTCGCCGAGCCGTGTAGCTCGTCGCCGACCCGCCGAGTGGCGAAACCCAGTTCGAGCAGGATGTGCCGGCGTCTGTCCAACGGGCGGTCGACGGTGGTCACGGCATCTCCTCCGGCTCGGCGGAGCGGGCAGCGCCGCTCGGCATCCATTCAGACAACCGCACCTTGAGCCGTTGTGCAAGTATCGTTTTCGATTTCGAGAGTGACATTCTGCACGCGGCGGTATCAGCAGGCCCCAGGATACGCCCGCGCACAACGGCTACTCCGAGTCGGCTTCGCGGCGGGACAACGCGTCCTCCACCCGTTTGCGCGCCCCGGCCAGATGCTCCTCGCAGCGGCTCGCCAGGGCCTCGCCGCGTTCCCACAGGGCCAGCGAATCGTCCAGATCCATACCGCCCTGCTCGAGCATCTTCACGACATTGACCAGTTCATCGCGGGCGCGTTCGTAGCCGAAACTCGCGATCTCGGCGAGATCACTCTCGGTCATGCGGGGACTCCTTCGTAATGGTCCGACTGGCCAGTGCGGCCGCGCTGATCGCGCCGTCGGCGACCCGGATGCGCAACTGGGTCCCCGGCGGGGAATCCGCCACCTCGTGGATGACGTGCCGCTCCTTGCCCGAAACACGTTGCACCACAGCGTATCCGCGAGCGAGTGTGGCGGCCGGGCCGACGGCGGTGAGCTTGTCGCGCAGATGCCGGGTCGCGGTGGACTCGGCGGTGAGGGTGTGTTCGACCGCCCGCCGGGCCGCGGTGCGCAACCGTTCGGCCTCCTCGTAGCGCTGGTCGAGCTGGCGCAGCGGATCGGCCAGCACCGGTCGCGAGCGCAGTTGGTCCAGCGCCCGCAGTTCGCGTTGCACCCAGCCGCGCAGCGCCGCGGCCGACCGCTCCTGCCACTCCCGGACCATGGCCAGTTCCGCGGCCGCGTCGGGGACGATGCGCTTGGCGGCGTCCGTCGGCGTGGCAGCGCGCAGATCCGCGACATAGTCCGACAGCGGATTGTCCGGCTCGTGCCCGATCGCGCTGACGATCGGCGTCGTCGCGGAAACGATGGCGCGGCACAGGGTTTCGTCGGAGAAGGGCAGCAGATCCTCGACGCTGCCGCCGCCGCGGGCGAGCACGATCACCGCCACGTCCGGGTCGCGATCCAGTTCGGACAGGGCGTCCAGGATCTGCGGGACCGCCGTCGGTCCCTGCACCGCGGTGTTGCGGATTTCGAAACGCACTGCGGGCCAGCGGTTCCGGGCGACGGTCAGGACATCGTGTTCCGCGGCGCTGGCGCGTCCGGTGATCAGGCCGATCGTCCCGGGCAGGAAGGGAATCGGCCGCTTGAGGCGCGGATCGAACAGTCCCTCGGCGGACAGCAGTGCCTTGAGCCGTTCGATGCGCGCGAGCAGTTCGCCGATCCCGACGGGCCGAATCTCGGTGATGCGCAACGACAATGTGCCGCGTCCGGTGAAGTAGGACAACTTGCCGTAGACGACGACGCGGCTGCCCTCCTGCAACGGAATCGCCGAATCGCGTAGCAGCGCTGGATCACACGTCACCGACAGGGACATGTCCGCGGCCGGATCGCGCAGCACCAGGAAGGCCGTGCGAGTTCCCGGCCGCACGTTCATCTGGGTGATCTGACCCTCTACCCAGACACTGCCGAGCCGGTCGATCCACTGCGCGACCTTCAGCGCGATACTGCGCACCGGCCACGGGTTCTCCGCCGAATTCGAGGGCCGGGCCGAGGCCGGGTTCCGCTGCCCGCCGGAGCCCGCCGCGTCGCCGGGTGCGTGTGTGCCGGGGTCGGTCACCGTTGCGCCTCAGCGGTATTCGGCGCTCGGTCGCGGCCGTGCCGGGGCTCGGTCACCGCTGCGTGTCGCCGTTCGGCGCGGCGGCGGCCCGCGGGCGCGTGGGTGTGGGTGCCGTGGGTGAATTCGGTCACTTGGCCTGCACGGTGGCAATCCGGTTGGTCAGCATCGTCACGAAGGCCGCGCGGTCCCGGGTGTGTCGCTCGTACTCGAGCAGCGCGGTCAGATCCTCGACGGTGAACATCCGCAGGCGTGCGCGCAACTGGGCCAGCGTCATGTTCAGGTAGTCGTAGCGGGCCGCGACCTCGGGCTCGGCGACCTCGTCGCCGGCGCCCGGCCCGTTGCTGGAAGACGTTGCGGCGGTTTCTGTTTCGTTCTGCACCGGCTCGGGCGCGGCGGGCTCCCCGGTCGGCGCGGGCACGACGGGCTCGGGCGCGGCATACAGGTCGAAGCGGCTCAGCGATGCCTCGCGGGCACTGGTGAAGACCGGGTCGGGATCGTCCTCGTCCTCGTCGAAGGTGGCCCAGGCGGGCTGTTCCTCCGGACGATTGGTCAGCTGGTCGAACACCTGGTCGCCCTTCAGCGCGAGACTGGTCACGAATTGCTGGGCGTGCATGGTGGTCTGCAACAACTGGCTGATCGCGGTGATCGGCAGGTGCATCGCGGTGGTCGGCAGCCGACGGGCTTCCTCCAGGGCGTAGACGGCTGCCCCGGCGGCGACACGGGCGAAGAACGGCGGTCGAAACATAGCCCTAGCCTGCCCGATTCGCCGTGTGAAGCAAAGGAGGGGATCCACGTGCGCCATTCTCGTCGCATCTGTTCGTCGTCATGTCGTCGGGCCGTACTCACCGCGCGGGTGAGCGGACTCACAATTCGCCACGCCCGTCTGCCACGATACCGGCCGCGACCGCGCGCGTGTCGCCACCTGTGCGCACGTAAGCTGGGGGCCATGTCCTCGGCAATCCCCTTGAACGTCGGAATCGCCCGGTCCGCGGGCCCCAGCGCGGCCGGTGCCGCCAAGCGTGTCCTGCTCGCCGAGCCCCGCGGCTACTGCGCCGGTGTGGATCGCGCGGTGGAGACCGTCGAGCGCGCCCTCGACAAGCACGGTGCGCCGATCTACGTGCGCAAGGAGATCGTGCACAACCGGCACGTCGTGGAGACCCTGCGCGAGCGCGGGGTGGTCTTCGTCGACGAGACCACCGAGGTGCCCGAGGGCGCGGTGGTGGTGTCCTCCGCACACGGCGTGTCGCCGATGGTGCACGAGGCCGCCGCCGCCCGCGGCCTGCACACCATCGACGCCACCTGCCCGCTGGTCACCAAGGTGCATCAGGAGGCCAAGCGGTTCGCCCGCGACGATTTCGACATTCTGCTCATCGGCCACGAGGGGCACGAGGAGGTCGAGGGCACGGCGGGCGAGGCACCCGATCACGTTCAGCTCGTCGACGGTCCCGACGCGGTAGACGGCGTGCACGTGCGCGACGAGAACAAGGTGATCTGGCTTTCCCAGACCACGCTGTCCGTCGACGAGACCATGGAGACCGTGCAGCGGCTGCGGCAGCGCTTCCCGAAACTGCAGGATCCGCCGAGCGACGATATCTGCTACGCGACCCAGAACCGGCAGATCGCGGTCAAGGCGATGGCGCCCGAATGCGATCTGGTGATCGTGGTCGGCTCGCGCAACTCGTCCAATTCCAAGCGTCTGGTCGAGGTCGCGCTGAACGCCGGCGCGGGCGCGGCCCATCTGGTCGATTTCGCCCGCGAGGTCGATCCGGCCTGGTTCGAGGGCGTGCGCTCGGTCGGCGTCACCTCCGGAGCCTCGGTCCCCGAGATCCTGGTGCGCGGTGTGCTCGACCTGCTGGCCGAACACGGCTACGCGGACGTCCAGCCCGTCACCACCGCGAACGAGACGCTCGTATTCGCTCTGCCGCGCGAGCTGCGCGCCGCGCGTCAATAGCTCGATTCGTCATCCGCACCGGCGTGTCGGGCCGGGTGGCACAGCGGGCCGGTCGGCCGGACGAGGTGTCGTGGCTACGGCGGTGTATCCGACCGATCTGTATCCGGTCGGCCGGGGAACGTGCGGTTGCCGAGGCTGTCGTGGTCGACCGGCAGCTACGTTTCGCCGTCGGAGTGATCCAGCGGCGGTGTGCGATATCACCACCGGCGGCCCGCGGTCGAAATCACATGGAGTCGGTCGGTATCACACCGAGCATCGGCGACCGAGCCGGAACGGCCGGTGTCCGAAAGACTTTCGTGCCCCCGACGCCGGAGACGCTCGGGTGGCCCCGGATCGCCGGTGAGTCTTCGTGATACGTCCGATCGCTGGTGAACCCCCGCAGTACCCGGACCGGTCGATGAGTCAGTGCTCGATGCGGCCCGAATCACGTTCGCGATAGCGGACGTTCGGGCGCGGATGCGGCGGGACGTCGCCGTAGTCGGCTCCGCGTGCGCGGCGCTGCGGCGGCGGTTCCGCGGAACGCTGCCGCGGCTCCTGTGCGCGCCGGCGAGGCTGCTGTCCGGTGGACGGCGCGGCGCCGCGCCGACGGGGCTGCGCAGGCGGCTCCGCGGCCCGGCGGCGCGGCGGTGGTTCGGCGGGACGCTGACGGCCGGATTCGGTGGGCCGCTGCCGGGGCGGAGTGTCGGCCTCGGCGCGCTGGCGGGCGGTGGCGGCGACCTTCGCGCGCTCGGCGGTGCGTGCGCCCGGGGCAGCCGAGACCCGTGGCGGGCGCTCGGCGACCCGCCCGGTGGTCTTGCGGCTTCCGCGTGTCGGCTTCGTGGCGGTCTTCTCGTCCGTCGCGGACTGTGCGCGGGTGCGGCTGCGGAGGGAGTCCGGCGAGCCCGTGCCCCGGCCGCGTCGTGAACGGCTCGCCTCGGCCCTCGTACCCCAGGAATCGCCCTTGCGTGCCCGGCTGCCGCGCGCCCGCGGCTTGGCGTCCTCCAGGCGGCGGTGCAGCACCAGACGACCCGCGCCGATCGCCAACACGATCACGGTCGCGATGGCCATGACCGGGAAGCGGTTCACCAGCGGGATCCCCTGGTTGAGCAGAATGTCCTTCATCGAGGACGACGTATGGTCCAGCAACTGCCCGTAGGCGACCGGCACGGCGATGAACAGCAGCAGCGGCGGCGTGACCATGGTGGTGAACAGGCCGCGGTAGCGCACCGCCAGCGCGGCCAGTGCACAGCCGATGATGTACGCACCGGCGAACACTCGGGTCAGATCTCTGCTGCCGCCGCTTGCGTCGATGAAAAACCCGATCAAAGTGCACGCCACCGCGATCAACACCGCCGCACCGGCCGGGATGCCGGGCACCGACGGGATGATCGAACGGTGCGGTGCGGGCACCTCGGATCGGTCGCGTTGGGTAGCTGCCACGTAAAGCACACTATCTGTCGCAACCGGAACGTGTATCGAGGCTGGGCGGATGAACCGGTTACTCGTTGATGTCCGAGAACCCCGCGGCGCGTGGTCGCGACTCGATGTACCGGATTGCCGGGACCTCTTTCTCGCCGATGTCCAACTCGTGCAATCGCCGCGCGGTGACCAGTACGCGTGACTCCACCGAGCCCGCTGTCTGGTTGAATGCGTCTACGGCCTTTGCCAGTTGGCCGCCGAGCCGGTCCAGATGGCTACCCACGACACCGAGCCGGGCGTACAGTTCGCGGCCCAATTGCTGGACTGTTGCCATCTCTTTCGAGATAGCGTCCTGTCGCCAGCCGTATGCGACGGTGCGCAGTAGTGCGACGAGAGTTGTCGGCGTTGCGAGGATCACGTTTCTGGCGAATGCGTACTCCAGCAGACCGGCGTCCGCGTTCAGCGCGGCGTCCAGGAAGGGTTCGCCGGGCACGAACAGGACCACGAATTCGGGCGCGGGATCGAAGGCCGCCCAGTACGCCTTCTCGGCGAGCTGATCGATATGGGCGCGCAGGTGTCTGGCATGACGGGTCAGATGTTCGGCCCGCGCCCGCGGGTCGTCCTGGGCGGCGGCGTCGAGATAGGCCGTCAGGGGCGCCTTGGCGTCGACGACGATATGGCGGTCACCGGCGAGGCGCACCACCAGATCGGGCCGTACCGTGCCGTCCCGGCCCGCGCGGGTGACCTGGGTGTCGAAATCGCAGTGACGCGACATTCCGGCCAGTTCCACCACCCGTTCGAGCTGGATCTCGCCCCAGCGGCCGCGGACCTGTGGCGCGCGCAGGGCCGAGACCAACTGCCCGGTCTGGGCGGCGAGCCGATGGGACAACTGCTGCATGCCCGCGACCTGTTCGCGCAGGCCCGCATAGGCGTCGATGCGGCGGTGCTCGACCTCGGCGAGTTGCCGATTCAGTGCGCCGACCGCCTCCCGCAGCGGCGCCACCAGCGTGCCGATCGCCTGTGAATTACGCTGCGCGGCATCCTCGTTCGCCGCGCCGAGAGAATGTCGCAGCAGATGCTCGTTGGCGCGCAGCGCGGCCAGCTGCGCCTCGGCTCGCCCGGCTCGCGCGAGATGACCGAGCCAGCCGAGCCCCAGCCCGGCGCAGAACACCACGAGCATCGCTAACAGTGTCGGTGCGGTCATGACTGCAGATAGTGCCGCATACCACCGACAAGTTCGGCGTCGCGGCAAATACCCAGCGCTTGCTCGGGTGTTCGTGACGGTCGCGGATCGGTCGGTCGCGGACCGATCGGGAGCGGAATTTTCTGCGCCGGTCCCGGGGTGGCGAATTCGAATCTGTCGGTGCCATCGCCTACGGTTTCGCGGCATGCGGATGCTGCACACCTCCGACTGGCATATCGGGCGGACCTTCCACGGTGTGGATCTGCTGGCGGATCAGGCGCGTTCGCTCGAATCGCTGGCCGAGATCGTGGCCGAGCAGCGGGTGGACGTGGTGCTGCTGCCCGGTGACGTCTACGACCGGTCGATACCCAGCGCCGACGCGATCGCGGTGTGCAACCGGGGATTCGAGGCGATCCGGGCCGCGGGCGCGGTGATCGTGGCCACCTCCGGCAACCACGATTCGCCGACCCGGCTCGGCGCGCTCGGCAGTTTCGCTGCGGCCGGCGGATTGCATCTGCGCACGTCCGTGGCCGATCTGCGGCGTCCGGTGATCTTGCGCGACGAGTACGGCGAGATCGCCTGCTACGGCATTCCGTACCTGGAGCCGGAGATCACGCGGGTGGAACTGGGTGTGCCACAGGCCCGTTCGCATGCGGAGATCCTGGACGCGGCGATGGGACGGGTGCGCGCGGATCTCGAAGCGCGCGGCGGTATGCGCTCGGTGGTGCTCGCGCACGCCTTCGTCGTCGGCGGGGAGGCGACCGGCTCGGAGCGGTCCATCTCCGTGGGCGGGGTGGAGACGGTGCCGATGGGTGCGTTCGAGGGGGCCGATTACGTGGCCCTGGGACACCTGCACTCACCGCAGATCCTGTCCGAATCGATCCGGTATTCCGGTTCGCCGCTGCCCTATTCGTTCGCCGAGCGGTCCCATCGCAAGGCGGTGTGGATCGCCGATCTGGGCCCCGAGGGACTCACCGGCGTGGAGCGGCACGACCTGCCGCAGGTGCGTGGCCTCACCCAGCTCACCGGCGCGCTGGAGGATCTGCTCGGTGACCCGGCCCACGCCGAGGCCGAGGAACACTACGTCTCGGCGAACCTCACCGACCACGCCCGCCCGGTCGATGCGCTGCGCCGGCTGCGGCAGCGTTTCCCGCATGCGGTCCACGTGGAATGGGTTCGCCCCGAAGGCAATCCGGACCTGCGCTACCGTGAACGGGTGCACGGCCGCCGCGACACCGAAGTAGCGCACAGCTTCCTCACCGATGTGCGCGGCGAACCCACCGACGCCGAAATGGACTGGCTGGCGCGCGCGTTGGTCGCCGCCACCGCCGAACGCGAGGTCGCCGAGGCGCAACCGGTCGACGCGGCGGAGCGCACGGCGTGAATGACCGGGGCAGTGGGAGGGTGGCCGGATGAGGCTGCAGCGGGTGGAGTTGACGGCGTTCGGGCCGTTCGCCGACACCGCGGTGGTGGATTTCGATGTGCTCGGGGGCGATGGGCTCTTCCTGCTGCACGGGCAGACCGGTGCGGGGAAGACGACGGTGCTGGACGCGATCGCGTTCGCGCTGTACGGCAAAGTTCCGGGGGCGCGCGGGGACAGCAAGCGGCTGCACTCCGATCACGCGGACCCGCAGACGCCGCCGCGGGTGGCGCGGGAGGCGATGCTGGGCGTGCGGCGGCTGCGGCTGACCCGCTCGCCGGAAGTCCGGCGGCCCAAGAAGCGTGGCGAGGGCTGGAAGGACGAGCAGCCCAAGGCAACCCTGGAATGGCTGGACGGTCGCGGCCAGAATCTGTCCCGGCTCACCGATATCGGCGATGAGGTGATCCGGCTGCTCGGGATGAGCGCGGACCAGTTCTTCCAGGTGGTGTTGCTGCCGCAGGGCGATTTCGCGCGATTCCTGCGCTCGGAGAACGAGGATCGCGAAAAACTGCTCGAAAAGCTCTTCGACACGGAGCGATTCGGCACGGCCGAACAGTGGCTGACGCAGCGTCGACGGGACAGCGCGGCCGAACTCGATACCCAGCGGCAGAGCATCGACCGGCTGATCGGCCAGGTGGCCGTCTGCGCGGGGGTGGGCGCGACCGATACCGCCGGCATTCTGGAGGCGACCGAATGGTCGCAGCAACTCCTAGCCGCCGCCCGCACCGATCTGGCGCACACGAAGGCCGAACTCGCACAGCGCCGTGCCGATTCGACCGTGGCCCAGGCCACCGCCGAGCAGCAGCGCCGCCTGCACGAGCTGCACCGCCGCATGTCCGCGGCGCGTGCCCAACTGGACGACTACGCCTCCACCGCGGAACTACGCGCTCGCCGCCGCATCGAACTGGATCAATCCCGTCGCGCCGAACCGGTCGCCGCCGCCCTCGACGAGGCTCGCACCGCAGCGAAGATCCTCCGCCGCCGCACCGGCGAATCCCGCGACCTCGCCGAACGTCTCGCCACCCGCCTGCTGGAGCCGGCCAGCGCCGAACTCCCCGGAACTGCCTGGGCCGCAGCCGATCTGGCCGCCGCGGAACTCGCCGACTCCGACCTTGCCGCCGAACTCTCGGCAATACCGCCGACTCCGGAACCGAGTCGGAGTTGCGGAATGGATTCCGGCGATCCCGCCGGGACTGCCGGGGAGCACGCTGCCGGCCCGCTTCCCGCGCGCGATGGGAACGCGGCCGGTGATGCCTCGGACCCGCTGAGGCAGGCGGGACGCGAGGTGTCCGAGGCTGACGAAAAGATGCCCGATGGTGCGGCGGCGGTCGGTACTTCGGGGGAGCCGGACGATCCGGCGACCGTCGGTTATGTCGAACTCGAGTTGTTCTCCATCGATCCGGCCCCGGAGGCCGCGGGTGCCGAGCCCGACGCGGGCGGACAACGGAAATCCGCCGAGGGCCGGGCGAGTGCCGGTCGGCGAGGAACGGGTGAGGACGCCGGGCGGCGCGGGAGCGGGCCACGCAAGCCGGCCAAGAGCGCTGCGGGGGATCGGCCGCTGCGCGTGCTGGACTCGGCGGCCGGTTGGGCTGTCGATGACAGTGAGCCCGGGTTGTTCTCGGTGGAGTTGCCTGCCGCGGACGGGTCTTCGCCGGGCGACTCGGATGACTCCACGGTTTCGGCAGGTGAAACCGGTGCGGTCACAGAGGCATTCGATGATGTGGCGGGTCCGGGCTCGCAGAGGGTTGCGGCCGAAGCCGGGCGGAGCGTCGAACAGACCGCTGGAGTCGAGGATTCGAGCCAACCGACCCGCGCTGAGCCGGAACGGGAACAGCCGGGCGGCGATCGGGGCGCCGGGTCCGAGGTGCGGGAGACGTTCCGGGACGAAGAACCCGAGGCCGAGCTCACCGGCATCGATATGGCTATTCAGCGGTGGGCGGCGCAGATCGGTGCGCTGGACGAGGTGCGCGGCGACGCCGAATCGGCGCAGCGGCTGAGTGTCGAACTCGCGAGGTTGCGCAAGGAGCGGTCGGCACTGGAGTCCGCGATGGACAAATTGTCCGCCGACCGGTCGGCGATGCCGGAAATGATTGCCGCACTGGATGTCCGGGTACGCGAGGCCGAGCAGGCAGCGGCTGGGCTGGCCGGATTGCAGGCGGAATGCGAACGGCTGCGCACGGCTTCGGAGGCGGCGACCGAACTGGCTGCCCGGCGCACCGAACTCGCCCGCGCCACAACCGCGTTCGAGTCGGCGCGGGCGGCGCACGCCGATGCCCGCGAACACACCCTCGCGATCCGCGAGCGCAGACTCGCCGGAATGGCGGCCGAACTCGCGGGTGCGCTCGCGGACGGACAGCCGTGCAGCGTATGCGGTTCCGCGGAACATCCGGCTCCGGCCCAGCCGACCGCGACCGCCGCGTCCAAGGCCGACGAGGAACGTGCGGTCGCCGCCGAACGGACCGCCGAATCCGCCCGTGACCGCACGAAGGCCCGGTTGTCCGAACTGGAGAACGACATCGCGGTGCTCATCGCTCGCGGCGGTGAGGGCGATCGGGCCGAGCTGTCCGCCGAACTCAATGTCGCCACCGAGCGATACAAATCCGCCCGCCGCGCCGGCGCCCGCGTCGAGGAGCTCACCGCCGAGCTGAACCGTTTGCGCGCCGACGAAACGCGCCTGCAGAGCGAGTTCCGTGAACTCGACGTCCGCAACAGCGCCGTGGTCGAACGTGTCATCGCCGCCGACCGGCGGATGGCCGAGCTGACCGACCGACTGCGCACCGCCGCGGGAGCGGATGGCACGGTGGATCGTCGCCGGGCCCGCCTGGATGCGCTCGTGCGCGATGCCACCGAACTGCGCTCGGCCCGAACCGAATCCGATGCCGCCCGCGAGCAGGTCACCGCGGCCGCGCGCCGAGTGGAGCAGCTGGCCCGCGCGGCCGAGCTGGTCACACTCGCGGATGTGGTTGTGCCCGAGAGCGGTTCGGAGCCGGACTACGACGTGCTGGCGGCATATGCGAAGGTCGTCGACGCCGCCACCCGTACCCCGCAGCAGCAGAGCGAGATCGAGCGTGAGCTGAGTGCGGCCGACAGCAGGCGCGCGCACGCGGAGGCGGTCCTGGCCGAACCCGATATCAAGACCGCCGCCGATGCCGAACTCGACGACCCGCGGGAGCTGGAAACCCGAGTCGCACAAGCGCGTACCGCGCTGGACGCGGCTGTGGCCGCCCACTCCCAGGCCGAACACCGGGTGCGGCAGCTCGAGGAGCTGGGCACGCAACTGTGGGCCGCGGTGGATCGCATCACCCCGATGCAGCGCGCGCACGACGAACTGGCCGCGCTGGCCGACGTCGTGGCCGGTCGCGGCGAGAACAACCGCCGGATGTCGCTGCGTTCGTACGTACTCGCGGCCAGGCTCGAAGAGGTGGCCATCGCCGGTTCCGCGCGCCTGCGCCGAATGTCCGGTGGCCGTTACGAATTCGTGCACACCGACGTCGCGGGACGCAACGGCCGGCGCGGCGGCCTGGGCCTGGACATCCGTGACGACTACACCGGCGCGATCCGCCCGGCCAAAACCCTCTCCGGCGGCGAAACCTTCATGGCGTCACTGGCTCTGGCGCTCGGCCTGGCCGATGTGGTGGCCGCCGAATCCGGCGGCCTGGTCATGGACACCCTGTTCATCGACGAGGGCTTCGGCAGCCTCGACGCCGACACTCTCGACGCGGTCATGGGCGTCCTGGACGACCTGCGTTCCGGAGGACGGGTGGTCGGCATCGTCAGCCACGTCGACGAGATGCGCCAACGCATCCCCAGCCGCCTCCACGTCATCCGCCAACCCACCGGGTCTCACTTGAAAACCGTTGTCGCGTAACTGCTTCCCGATCAGGACGCGGCTGCCGCGGCCTGCTCGTGCCGCAGCAACCGTGCCTTCACATCCCGCCCCCAGCGGAATCCGCCGAGTGTTCCGTCGGTGCGCAGGATGCGGTGGCAGGGGACGAAGAGGGCGGCGGCATTGCGGGCACAGGCGTTGGATGCGGCGCGGACGGCTTCGGGGCGGCCGGAAAGGGCGGCGAATGCGGTGTAGGTGATCGGATTTCCGGCCGGGACGGTACGCAGCACGTCCCAGGCGTGCAACAGGAATGGGCCGGACACCTGACGCACCGGGATGGTGTCGATCGCGAAAACCTCACCGGCATGGTACTTCTCGACCGCGCTGGTCACCTCGCCGAGTGAACCGCGTTGCCGCAGTTCACCGGGTCGCAGGCTGGGATGTACGAGCCGTCGTAATCCCTCGGAATCGGCGGTCCATCCGGCGGCCAGGACCACGCCGTCCGCGTCGACGACCGTGGTGAACGGCCCGAGCGGCGTCGAAGTCGTCGCGAATTCGCCGGTACTCATTGTGCTGCACCTACTTTCGCCGACTCATCGGCTGTGAGTTCATCGGTGTGGCCGGGACCCGGCACGGCGGGAACGATCATTGGACAGCCGCGGTGACCGCGTTCGCGACCCGAGCGGGCGCGGGCGGGGCGGGCGCGGGCCGGGCCGCGAGTGCCTGCTTCCACAGATGCATGGACAGATAGGACCGCCACGGCGACCAGCGCGCGGTATCGGTGAGGTCGATGCCCAGCAGCGTCGCGCCGCGCCGGACCACCAGATCGGTATGCATCAGCACGTCCGGATCGGCGAGTAGCCGCATGGTCACGTAATCCGCCGTCCACGGCCCGACCCCGTCCAGGGCGAGTAGATCGCGGCGCAGGTCGGTGGCGGTGCGGCCGGCATGCAGGGACAGTTCACCGGAGGCCAGCGCGCGCGCCGCCGCCACGATGGACGCCGTGCGCCGCGCCGGTCCGGTCAACACCCCGGCACCGTGCTCGGCGATCGCCTCGGGAGTCGGGAACAGCCGCGGCACGGGGCCGCCGATATCCTCGCCCAGCGCCTCGACGAGGCGGGCGGTGTGCGTGGCGGCCGCCGCGACCGAGATCTGCTGACCGATCATGGTGCGCAGCAACAGTTCCGGGCCGTCGATACAGCCGGGGACGCGAATGCCGGGACCGAATGCCGGTCCGCGCCCGGACTCCCGGCCCGCCGCGGTGAGCGCTTCGTCGATGCCGACCGGGTCGGCGTCCAGGTCCAGCAGATGCCGCAACCGCGCCACCGTCGGCGCGAGGTCGCGCATGTCGTGCAGGGACAGGCCCGCTCGCACGTGGCCGGGCTGCACGCTCAGGCGCACCGTGGCATGCCCGTGCGGTGTGCGCAGTCCGCGCGTGTAGTGGCCGTCTTCCCACGAGTCCAGTCCCGGCACCGCGTGCGAGGACAGGAACCAGGTCAGCCAGCCCGCATCGAGCGGTTCGCGGTAGGGCAGCCGCAGGGTGAGCACACCGTTCGTCGCGGGCAGGGTATCGCCGCGCAACCGCCGCGACTCCTCGCGCAGCACCGTCGGGCTGACCGCGAACACCTCGCGCACGGTGTCGTTGAACTGGCGGATGCTGGCGAATCCGGCGGCGAAGGCGACGTCGGACATCGGCATTCGCGTGGTCTGGATCAGCAGCCTGGCCGTGTGCGCGCGATGCGCACGCGCCAGAGCCAGCGGCCCCGCGCCCAGCTCCGTGGTCAACACCCTGGTCAGCTGACGCTGGGAGTAGCCGAGCGATCCGGCCAGCGCGGGCACGCCACCGCGTTCGATCACCCCGTCGGCGATCAGTCGCATGGCGCGCGCGGCCAGATCGGCACGGGTGTTCCACAGCGGCGAGCCGGGTGCCGCATCGGGCAGGCAACGACGGCAGGCGCGGAATCCGGACTGCTGCGCGGCCGCGGCGGTCGGCAGGAACGTCACGTTCGCGCGCTTGGGCGTGATGGCCGGACACGATGGGCGGCAATAGATTCCGGTCGTGCGGACGGCGGTCACGAACTGCCCGTCGAAACGGGCGTCGCGGGTCGTGACCGCGCGGTAACAGCGCTCGAACTCGAGACCGTGTGCACTCACGCGATCCACCCTGTCAGGCTGCGCGTCCGCACGCTAGCGGAAAACGGACGTATATGCTCAACAGCAGCGGGTGGCCGGATTGCGTTCGGCGGCGGCATACCGGTCGCGCCAGTATTCCCGTTCGGTCGGGACCGGATGCCCGGGATGGTTGCGCCGCAGATGTTCCACGTACCGCGCGTAATCCCGCCCGCCCAGAATCGCATTGACGTATCCGGCCGCGGACCGGGCCGCGCGCAGCAGAGCGCGCGCGGCCCGCATCGTGTTCGGCCGCGCTCCCCGGACTCCGGGGCTCGCGTCCGGGATCGGTGCGCAGGTCATTCCGCGGCCACCGGATGCGCCGCGCCGGGCACGGTGACCTTACCGGCCTTCACCAGCTCGTCCCATTCTCGCTGCACCTCCCGCTCGGTCTTGGAGGCCACGAAACCGCTGGGCCCGAAGATCTTCGAGGGCACCTCCGCGGTCTCGGTGGTCTCACTGCCGCCGCGCCGCAGGGCCCGGATGCACACCAGCACACCGATCACCGCGACGATCAGCACCAGCACCGCGAACACGATCGACAGCGTGCCCTGGATGAAGCTGTTGCGGATGACCTTGTCCATATCGTGCATGTTCTTCGCCGGAGAGAGGACCTTCCCGGCGTCGCGGGCGGCGCTGTAGACGCTGTGCTGCTTGAAGTAGCCCAGATTCTTGTCGGCGGAGAAGATCTTCTGCCACGACGCGGTCATCGTCACCACCAGATCCCAGATCAGCGGCAGCGCGGGAATCCACGCCCACTTGACCAGGCCCTTCTTCACCACGATGACCAGCACCACGGTCAGCGCGATCGCGGCGAGCAGCTGATTGGCGATGCCGAACAGCGGATACAGGGTGTAGATGCCGCCGAGCGGGTCGGTCACGCCCATCAGCAGCACCGAACCCCAGCCCGCGACCACGAGCGCCGAGCAGAGCCACGCGCCCGGCCGCCAGGACGGATCGGAGAATTTGCGGGCCGGCCCGCCGAGGTTGCCCAGGGTGTCCGAGAGCATGAACCGCGCGACGCGCGTACCGGCGTCGATCGTGGTGAGGATGAACAGCGCCTCGAACATGATCGCGAAGTGGTACCAGAACGCCTTGAGCGAGGAGCCGCCCAGAAACCCTTGCAGCACATGGGACATGCCGACCGCGAGCGTCGGCGCGCCACCGGTTTTGGACAGCAGCGAACTCTCGTCGACGCTCTTGGCCTCGTTGATCAGATCGGTGCCGGTGATCGGGGCGCCATCCAGATTCATTCCGTTGATCTTCTTGGCCGCGGCGTCGGCGGTGGCCTGCGCGATCTGGGCGGGCGAGGCTCCGGCGGGCAGACCGGGCGGCGTGGCGGTCAGGCCGCCGGTGTTGATCGCGAAGAACACGTGCTGGTCG
This sequence comes from uncultured Nocardia sp., assembly GCA_966435935.1. GTDB lineage: Bacteria > Actinomycetota > Actinomycetes > Mycobacteriales > Mycobacteriaceae > Nocardia. The sequence goes on along the minus strand of CBJNFW010000138.1, from coordinate 2,721 downwards.
ATGATGCTGGCCGCGATGATCGCCATCACCGCGACGAACGACTCCATCAACATGCCGCCGTAGCCGATCATGCGTGCCTGGGACTGTTTCTCCAGCAGTTTCGGCGTGGTGCCCGAGGACACCAGTGCGTGGAATCCGGACAGCGCGCCGCAGGCGATGGTGATGAACAGGAACGGGAACAGGCCACCGGCGAAGGCCGGACCCTTGCTGTTACCGGCGAACTGGGAGATCGCGGGGGCCTTCAGCACCGGCATGGTGATCAGCACGCCGACCGCCAGCAGCACGATGGTGCCGATCTTCATGAATGTGGACAGGTAGTCGCGCGGCGCGAGCAGCAACCACACCGGCAGCACCGAGGCGACGAAGCCGTAGATGATCAGAATCCAGGAGATCGTGGTGCCGTCCATCGTGAAAGCCGAACGGCCCCAGCCGGAATCGCCGACCCACTTACCGGCCACGATGGCGAGCAGCAGCAGCACGAAACCCGCGATGGAGATCTCGCCGACCTTGCCCGGCCGCACATAGCGCAGATACAGACCCATCAGCACGGCGATCGGAACCGTCATCGAGATCGAGAACACGCCCCACGGGCTGCCGCCGTGCAGGTGCCCGTCCGCGCCCTTGGTGGCGGCCAGGGCGTTCACCACGACGATGCCGAGGACCGCCAGCAGGATCACCATGATGGCCAGCACCGCGACCAGCGCCGCGATACCGCCGACCACGCCGAGTTCGTCGCGGGCCATCTGCCCGAGACTGCGGCCGCGGCGTTTGACCGAGGCCCACAGCACCAGATAGTCCTGCACCGCACCGGCGAGTACGACGCCGACCACGATCCACAGCGTGCCCGGCAGATACCCCATCTGCGCGGCGAGCACCGGTCCGACCAGCGGGCCCGCACCGGCGATGGCGGCGAAGTGGTGACCGAACAGCACCCGCCGGTCCATCGGCATGTAATCGGTGCCGTTCTCCAATTCCTCGGCGGGCGTGGCGATGTCGTCGCGCGGCTGGGTGATCCGATTCGCGATCAGCCGGGAGTAGAACTGGTAGGCGATGATGTAGGTGCACACCGCGGCCACCACGATCCACACCGCGTTGACGTTCTCGCCCCGGCTGATGCCCAGCACCGCCCAGCCGACGGCGCCCAGGATCGCGATGACGAGAAATATCGCCTTCTTCGCCGGGCTGATGGGTGAGCGGTCCACGACCCCGACCGGAGGCAGGTCGGGGTCGGTCCGGAGGTATTCGATCGTCGCCATGCGAGTAGCTCTCCCGTGGTCATGTACGGGTCCGACATTCGGAAATCGGACATGGGCAGTTTGCCACGGCGGACCGACAGGCAGGGGCGGTAACGAGTGGATCCGGTGCGGGAAGCGTTGTCCGTGCGTGTGCTGCTTCGGGATATTCGGGCTCGACCGTAAGCTGCGCGTGCTGTTCTATTGGATTGCTGATGTTTTGCCCGATCGGGTGCGTCTGGGCCGGCCGATACCTCGCCGCCGATCGGGCCGACGAGGAGGTCCGTGATCCCGGTACGCCGCCGAACCCTGCTCGGATCGATGCTCGCCGCACCGATCCTGGCCGGTTGCGGCGGCGCCGACGAGGACGCGGTGACCTTCTTCTTCCAGGCGCGGCCGCAGGAGGCACGCGCCCGCATGCGGGTGATCGCCGCCTTCGCCGAACAGCATCCGCAGATCCGGATTCGCACCCTGATGTCCGGTCCGGATCCGTTGCAGCAGATGCTCACCTACTGCGCCGGGGGCAAATGCCCGGACGTGCTGATGGCCTGGGAACTGCTGTTCGCGGGCCTGGCCGACCGCGGGGTGCTGCTGGATCTGCGCTCCATGCTGGATCGCGATCCGCACCACGCGGCGACGCTGCGAGCGGACAGTTATCCGACGCTGTACGAGACGTTCGACTACGGCGGCGGGCAGTACGCGCTGCCCGAGCAGTGGTCCGGGGTGTTCCTCTACTACAACCGGAAGCTGTTCTCCCAGGCCGGAATTCAGCCTCCGGTCCGCTGGTCGCAGCCGTGGACCTTCGAGCAGTTCCTCGCGGCGGCACGGGCTACCACCCGCCGGGACGGTCGCGGGCGGGTGCGGCAGTGGGGTTTCACCGACGCCTGGGTGCCGTACTGTTCGGCGGCCTGCTTCGGAATGAACAACGGCGCGCAGTGGTTCAGCCCGCCGGAAGCGCCGACCCACACCGATATCGGCGATCCGCGCTTCGCCGAGGGCCTGCAGTTCTACGCCGATCTCGCGGTGCGGCACGGGGTCGCGCCGGATGTCGGTGATCGGCTGTCGGATTCGGCCGCGGATCTGTTCGCCCAGGGCCGCGCGGCCATGGTGCTCGGCGGGCATTGGCTCTATTCGGAATTCGTCGAACAGGACGATCTGGATTTCGACATCACCGTGCTGCCGGTCGGCCCGCACGGCGGGCCGGGTGCGATCACCGACGTCGGGTGCACAGGACTGGCGATCGCAGCGAACAGTCCGCGAAGCGAAAAGGCCTGGGAGTTCGTGAAATTCGCGACCGGGCCGGTCGGGCAGGCGATCATCGCCGAATCGGGGCTGTTCGTTCCGGTCCTGCGTTCGGCCATGGACTCACCGGGATTCGCCGCGGCGCACACCCGGATCGGCAATCTCGAGGTGTGCACCGGCGGGCCCGCGGCCTCGCGCACGATGGTGACGACCCCGGCGTGGGGGAAGGTCGAATCGCTGATGTCGC
>CBJNFW010000137.1:0-21653 GCA_966435935.1 uncultured Nocardia sp. | reverse complement strand
TGGGGCTGGTGCTTGTTCTTCGTACTCGCCATGTGCCCGAGCGGTGGGACGGGTCGCGAGCCGTGTGGGATTGCGGCTGCTTCGCTCCGGCGGGGGCGCGGCTCTGCGGGCCTCACTGTTCGGCCTCTTGGTGCGGGTGCTGGTGCTTGTTCTTCGTACTCGCCATGTGCCCGAACGGTGGGACGGGTCGCGAGCCGTGTTGGATTGCGGCTGCTTCGCTCCGGCGGTCCGCGTTGCATCGCGTCGCGGAACCGGGTGCGGGGGGCGCTGTTCCGCGGTTCGTGGCCGGGTTGAGCGCGCCCCGGCGCGGCGTGTGCGAGCTGCGGCGATTAGGCTGTGCGGGTAATCCCCCCACCAGCGTGAGGAGCAAGCGCGTGGCACGAGTCGTGGTCGAGGTGATGCCGAAGGCCGAGATCCTGGATCCGCAGGGTCAGGCCATCGTCGGCGCACTCGGGCGCCTGGATATTCCGGGCGTGTCGGATGTTCGGCAGGGCAAGCGATTCGAACTCGACGTCGACGACAGCGTCAGCGATGCGGAGCTCGAGAAGATCGCCGAATCGCTGCTGGCCAACACCGTGATCGAGGACTGGAAAGTGGTGCGGCTGTAATGTCCGTGCGCATCGGTGTCATCACCTTCCCGGGAACGCTGGACGATGTGGATGCCGCCCGCGCGGTGCGGCTGGCCGGCGCCGAGGCGGTCAGCCTGTGGCATGCCGACGCCGATCTGAAGGGCGTCGACGCGGTGATCGTGCCCGGCGGCTTCTCCTACGGCGACTATCTGCGCGCCGGCGCCATCGCCCGGTTCGCGCCGGTGATGGGCGAGGTCGTCGAGGCCGCGCGCAAGGGGATGCCGACGCTCGGCATCTGCAACGGCTTCCAGGTGCTGTGCGAGGCCGGACTGCTGCCCGGCGCGCTGACTCGCAACGAGGGCCTGCACTTCGTCTGCCGCGATCAGTGGCTGCGCGTGGACGCGACCGACACCGCGTGGACGGCCCGGTACGAACCCGGCGCGCAGATCCTGATCCCGGTCAAGAACGCCGAGGGCCGCTACCAGGCATCGCAGTCGGTGCTGGACGAACTCGAGGGTGAGGGCCGCGTGGTCTTCCGCTACGCGGGTGACAACCCGAACGGCTCGCAGCGCGATATCGCCGGAATCTCCTCGGCCGACGGCCGCGTCGTTGGGCTGATGCCGCACCCCGAACACGCCACCGAGCCACTCACCGGACCCAGCGACGACGGTTTGGGCATGTTCCTGTCGGTGGTGGACACACTCGTCGCGGCCGCCTGAACCGAACCGCGCGGCGGGTTCAGTTGGCCAGATCGTCGATGACGTGCAACCGCACGCCCTCGGCGCGGGCGATCAGCCCATCCGCCCGCACGGCCCGGTCTCCGCGGAAAACCTTTCCGCCGGAAGGGGTTTCGAGTCGCAGCCCATCGGCAAGGGCCGCGCGCATGCGCGGCACCTCGAGTGAGCCGAGGGTCCGCGCCATCGAGCCGATCAGATGGATCGCCTCGTAACTGGTATTGCTGAAGAAGGTCAGGGCGGGCGCGAACCGGCCGTGCATGCGGTGATACCGCGCCAGCCGATCCGGATCGCCCACCCGATCGGGGAAGAAGGCCGAGGCGACGTAGAGATTCTCGTTCGCCGCCGGACCGGCCGCGAGCAGGACGGTCTCATCGATCGCCGGACTCACCCGCACCTGGTACGCGGACCGGCCGGTATGCGCGAACTGCTGATTGAACCGCACGGCGTCCGTGCCGACCAGCAGCAGGATGACACCGTCGGCCCGGTCCAGCCGGGGATCGTTCAGGAACGCCGAGAAATCCTCGGTGCCCAGCGGCACGAAGCGTTCCAGCACCATCGCGCCCGGATAGGCGGCGCGCACCGACCGCGCGGTGGCCAGCGGCCAGATGTAATCGTTGCCGATGACCGCCCAGCGCCGGGTGCCGAACTGGCGGTGCAGCCAATCCAACGCGGGCAGCACGTTCCCGGCCGGACTCTCGCCGACCATCAGCACGCCGGGCGGCTCGTCGGGCAGATCCTCGTGGATCGTCGCGAACAGGTAGGGAACCCGGCCGTCGGCGGCGCGCGCGACCGCGCGGCGGACCGCGGAGATGTGCCAGCCGGTGATGGCATCGATCATTCCGGTGGCCAGCAGCGCCGAGACCTCCGCGGCGACCTCGGCCGGTTCGCGGCCGCCGTCCACGGTGGTCACGCGGAGTTCGCGCCCGAGAATTCCCGCGCCGTCGTTGATTTCCGCCACGGCCAGCGCGACGGCCGCCTCGCAGGAAGGAGCCACGATTCCACCGGAACCCTGCAGCGGAACGATGTTGAGGACTTCTATCACATCGTCCGAGCCCTCGTGGAACGGCGGCATTCGGTACCCTTCTCCTCGTCGGAGGAAAATAGGAAATGGGCGGAAGAAATATTATGTCGACCATTGTAAGCGGATTTTCCACGCTGCACGGTGCACTGCGGGCAGCGGAACGCGGTTGGCTGCGTCACCTCGAAACCGCCCTGTCCGCACGGCGACTCTCGGCGGACCACTGGGCGATGCTGGCCAATTTGTCCGATGAGGTCGGCATCACCATGACCGAATTGGCCTGCCGCGCACAACTTCCGCCTTCTTCGGCCACCCGCCATGCCGATGCCCTGGCCGAACGCGGGCTGATTTTCCGTATCGCCGCCGAGGACGACCGCCGCCGCATTCTCATCGGCCTCAGCAAACGCGGCGTCGAGATCGTCGAATCGCTCCGCGCGGAGGAGCAGCGCGCCGAGGAACAATTGCGCAGGCGAATCGGCGCCCGCAATCAGGCCGAACTGCTGCGCCTGCTGGAACTCGTCGCCCAGGTGCCCGCAGGCGGCCGATGAACTCGGCGGGATGACCTCCACCCGGTGCCCCCACGAGTGTCACCTCGCAGCCCATTCGGTCCCAGTGCTCCGCGCCGAATGGACACCCGACCCGCTTACCTCTGACAAACATAGTCTCCGCTGTCGCCCCAGGTTCGTTCACTGTGGGTGAGGTCGATGCTGCTGTTGCTCCAGGCTCGTTCACTGAGGGTGAGGTCAATACCGCTGTCGCTGCGGGCTCGTTCACCGTGGGCAACGCCAACTCCGCTGTCACCCCAGGCCCGTTCACCCTGGGCAACGCCAACTCCGAAGGCCGCGGCCCGGGTCGATTCTGGACTGACGGAGCGGGGAGCGAAGCGGAGGAGCGCCAGGAGGGAAGAATCGACCCTTCGGGGGCCGCGGCCCGCCGGAGCGGAGCGGAGGCCAAAAATACAGCCCCGTTAATATCGGGTGATGCCCGTTTCGACCACCGCTACACCGTCCGGACTGTGCGCCTTCGTCGACGCCTCGCCCTCGCCGTTCCATGTCGTGCACACCGTCGCGAACGAATTGATCGCCAACGGATTCCGGGAACTGCCGCAGGCGCGGCCGTGGGATGCGCCCGCGCAGGGGCGGTATTTCGTGGTACGCGGGGGTTCGCTGGTGGCCTGGGCGCAAACCGGTGCGCCGCAACCGTTTCGAGTGATCGGAGCGCATACCGACAGTCCGAATCTGCGCGTCAAACAGCATCCGGATCTGAACTCGGCCGGATGGCAGCTGGTCGGGCTGGAGCCCTACGGCGGCGCATGGCTCAACTCCTGGCTGGACCGGGATCTGGGCATCTCCGGGCGGATCGCGGTCCGCGAGGGAAACGTGCTGTCCGAGAAGCTGCTTCGGATCGACGAGCCGTTGCTGCGAGTGCCGCAGCTGGCGATCCACCTGTCCGACGACCGGCGCGGGGTGAGCCTTGATCCGCAACGTCACGTCAACGCGGTGTGGGGCGTGGGCGGTGCGCCGCGTTCATTCCTGGGGTATGTGGCCGAGCACGCCGGAATCGATCCGGACGCGGTTTTGGGCTGGGAATTGATGACCCACGACCTGACTGCGAGCGCGCCGGTCGGTCGTGATCTCGATCTGATCAGCGCACCCCGCCTGGACAATCAGGCCACCTGCTATGCCGGTCTGCAGGCCTTCACCGCGGCGGTGGCCGAGCCGGGCGCGGCTACGCCGGTGCTGGTGATGTTCGATCACGAGGAGGTCGGCAGTCAGTCCGATCGCGGCGCGCAGTCGGATCTGCTGCCCTCGATCCTGGAGCGGATCGTGCTCGCGCGCGGTGGAGGGCGTTCGGAATACCTTGCGGCACTGTCGGATTCGATCCTGGCCTCGGGTGATATGGCACATGCGACGCATCCCAACTATCCCGAACGGCACGAGCCCGCGCACACGATCGAGGTCAACGGCGGTCCGGTGCTGAAGGTGAACCAGAACCTGCGCTACGCCACGGATGCGGTCGGCGCGGGGGCGTTCGCCCTGGCCTGCGCGCAGGCGGGGGTTCCGTTGCAGCGCTACGTGCATCGCGCGGATCTGCCGTGCGGTTCCACCATCGGCCCGATGTCCGCGGCACGCACCGGGATGACCACCGTCGACGTCGGCGCGCCCCAGCTGGCCATGCACTCGGCTCGCGAGCTGATGGGTGCGCGCGACGTGTCCGCCTATTCGGCGGCGCTGGCGGCTTTCCTGACGCCGGCCGAGGTCACCGCACGGTAGATCGGCCGATAGGCCGCGACCGCGATGACCAGCACCGCGAACGTCACCAGCACGTAGCTCGAACCGATCAGCTGCTCCCACAGCGACCAGTGCCGCTCGTGATCGCCGCCGTGCGGCAGCAGCCACTGCGGGCCGACCATGAACATCACCACGATCGCCGCGATCGCGAGCAGATAGGGACGGTTGCGACCGCCGCGTTCGACGGCGTCGGCGGCCACCAGCGCGGCCGGCGCCACCCACACCCAGTGATGCGACCAGGAGACCGGCGAAACCAGAAGTATCGCAGTCGCATTGACGGTCAGCGCGGCGAGATCCGCGGCGGCCGAGCCGGGCGCGGGCGCGGCCGGGAATTCGTGGCGGCGGGCGAACGCGGCGTCGTCGAAGAGCCGTTTCATCAGGATCGCGGCGAGCACGAGCGCTGCCAGCGAGGTCGCGAGCCAGACGATCGTCGCGTCGGACGAATCGAGCCCGAGCCGGAAGGCGAAACCCTTGAGCGACTGGTTACCGGCGTAGTACGGCGGTCCGATGCGGCCGGTGTCGAGCAGCGTGTGGAACCAGTACTGGGCCGATTCGTGCGGGAACAGCGCGAACCCCGCCGCGATCGCACCCAGCGCCGAGAGCGTCACGGTCAGCGCGGAACGCCGATCGCGGCGCAGCAGGAAGTACAGCAGGAATCCGGCCGGAGTCAGTTTGATCGCCACCGCGATGCCGATCAGCATGCCACGTGGCCAGAAAGGCTTGCGCGCCAACAGGTCCAGCGAGATCGCCGCCATCAGCAACAGATTGATCTGGCCGAAGTTGTAGGTCTGGCGGATCGGCTCGGACAGTCCCAGCATTCCGGCCGCGCCGATCACCAGGGCCAGGGTGAGTGTCGGGTCCAGCCGTGGCCGCAGCCGCCGCAGCACCAGCCACACGGTCAGCGCCAGGCTCGCGACATTCAGTGCGAGCACCAGCCATTCGGCGGGGAGCAGCGGTAGCAGCGCGAGCGGGGTGAACAGCAAGGCGGCCAGCGGGGGATAGGTGAACGGCAGACCGAGCCCGCCCACCTTCGGCATCGGTCCGTACAGATCGCCGCCGTCGAGCCAGATGCGCGCGCCGTTGCGATAGACCTGCAGATCGATGTAACCGCGCCACAGTCCGGCCGCCATGCAGACGATCGCGGACACCACGAACAAGGCGATCGCGATCGCCACCACGCGCCGTCGTCCGGCCGGCTGATCAGGACGCGAGTGGTCCACCGAGTTATTCGGGGGCAATTCGTCCGGATCCGCGACCTGGGATCGCTCGTTCACGCGCCAAGAATATCCGGTGGGCCGAAGTGTGCAGCGCAACACGGTGCGCGGCGTCGTTTCGGCACGCATTAGACTCGCGGGGTATCCGCCGAACTCCTGCATTAGGGCTCATGGCATTCGCATGCCCGCCGAAAGGACCCTGGTACTCATCGTGACTGTCCACGTCGACACCGTCAGCGCCGCCGCGGCAACCCCGGATACCCCGCAGCCGTACAAGGAGCTGGGTCTCAAGGACGACGAGTACACCCGGATCCGGGAGATCCTGGGCCGCCGTCCCACCGACGCCGAGCTCGCGATGTACTCGGTGATGTGGAGTGAGCACTGCTCCTACAAGTCCTCGAAGGTGCATCTGCGTTATTTCGGGCAGACCACCACCGACGAGATGCGCGCGTCCATGCTGGCCGGTATCGGCGAGAACGCGGGCGTGGTCGACATCGGCGACGGCTGGGCGGTCACCTTCAAGGTGGAGAGCCACAATCACCCGTCCTATGTGGAGCCGTATCAGGGTGCGGCGACCGGCGTCGGCGGCATCGTGCGCGACATCATGGCGATGGGCGCGCGGCCGATCGCGGTGATGGATCAGCTGCGATTCGGTGCGGCCGACCACCCCGACACCCGGCGCGTGGTGGACGGCGTGGTCCGCGGCGTGGGCGGCTACGGCAACTCGCTGGGCCTGCCGAATGTGGGCGGCGAGACGGTGTTCGACGCGTCCTATCAGGGCAACCCGCTGGTGAACGCGCTGTGCGCGGGTGTGATGCGGGTGGAGGATCTGCATCTGGCCTTCGCCTCGGGCGCGGGTAACAAGATCATCCTGTTCGGCGCGCGGACCGGTCTGGACGGTATCGGCGGCGTCTCGGTGCTGGCCTCGGACACCTTCTCCGGCGACGAATCCGGCACCGGCCGCAAGAAGCTGCCGAGTGTGCAGGTGGGTGACCCGTTCACCGAGAAGGTGCTCATCGAGTGCTGTCTCGAGCTGTACGCGGCCGGTCTCGTGGTCGGCATCCAGGACCTCGGCGGAGCCGGATTGTCCTGTGCCACTTCCGAACTCGCGGCCGCGGGCGACGGTGGGATGCATATCGAACTGGATCGGGTGCCGTTGCGCGCGGCCAATATGACGCCCGCGGAGGTACTTTCCAGCGAATCGCAGGAGCGCATGTGTGCGGTGGTGACGCCGGAAAACGTGGACGCGTTCATGGCCGTCTGCCGCAAGTGGGACACCCTGGCAACCGTGATCGGCGAGGTCACCGACGGTGACCACCTGGTCATCACCTGGAACGGCGAGACCGTGGTGGACGTCCCGCCGCGCACCGTCGCGCACGAGGGGCCGGTCTACGAGCGCCCGGTGCGGCGTCCGGACTTCCAGGACGCGCTCGTCGCGGACACCAGCGCGAGCCTGACCCGCCCGAAGACCGGCGACGAACTGCGCGCGACGCTGCTGAAGATGATCGCCAGCCCGCAGCTGAGCAGCCGCCGCTGGATCACCGAGCAGTACGACCGCTACGTCCGCGGCAACACCGTGCTGGCCGAACACGCCGACGCGGGCGTCATCCGCATCGACGAGTCCTCGGGCCGCGGTATCGCGCTGGCCACCGACGCCTCGGGCCGCTACACGAAAATCGACCCGTACACCGGCGCGCAGCTCGCGCTGGCCGAGGCGTTCCGCAATGTCGCGACCACCGGCGCTACCCCGAAGGCGGTCACCAACTGCCTGAACTTCGGTTCGCCGGAGGATCCGGGCGTGATGTGGCAGTTCCAGCAGGCCGTGCGCGGACTCGCGGATGGGTGTGCGGCCCTTGGCATTCCGGTCACCGGCGGCAATGTGAGCTTCTACAACCAGACCGGGCAGACCGCGATCCTGCCGACGCCGGTGGTCGGCGTGCTGGGCGTCATCGATGACGTGCACCGCCGCATCCCGACCGGCCCGGGGCTCGAGCCCGGCGAGACGCTCATCCTGCTCGGCGACACCCGCGACGAGTTCGACGGCTCGATCTGGGCGCAGGTCGAGCACGACCATCTCGGCGGCGTCCCGCCGCGGGTCGACCTGGCCCGCGAACAGCTGCTGGCCGAGGTGCTCACCTCCGGCTCCCGGGACGGATTGATCAGTGCCGCACACGATCTCAGTGAGGGTGGCCTGGCGCAAACCGTCGTGGAGGCCGCGCTGGCCGGCGAGACCGGCTGCCGGATCGTGCTTCCCGAGGACGCCGACCCCTTCGTGATGCTGTTCTCCGAATCCGCCGGCCGGGTTCTGGTCGCGATCCCGCGTTCGGAGGAAACCCGCTTCACCAAGATGTGCGACGCTCGCGGATTGCCTTGGGAGCGTATCGGTGTCGTGGATCAGGGCTCGGATTCGGTTGAGGTGCAGGGCCAGTTCACCGTCCCGATGACCGAGTTGCGCGCGGCCCACGAGGGCACTCTGCCTCGGCTGTTCGGTTCGTCCGGTCACTGAGCAGCGCGGCAGCAGTTCACGGGATGAGATGGATGAATGACCGACATCTTGATCCGGGACGTCTCGGACGCGGCGCTGGCCGAGATCGATCGACTCGCGGCGGAGGCCGAGATCTCTCGTAACGAGTACTTGCGGCGCTGGGTGAACAACGGATTTCGCCAAACGGCCAAGGTGCACGAGCCGATCTGGCTCGTTTCGCCGAAATGGCCAAGGACCTGGCCGACCCGGAGATCATGCGCCAGGCATGGTCGTGAGCGTGCGGCCATGGCTGATCGATAAGTCTGCTCTCGTTCGCCTGGTAACCAGCCCGGATGCGGACGATTGGATCACGCGGATCGAGCGTGGTCTGGTGCGGATCTCCACGGCAACGCTGCTGGAAACAGGCTTCTCCGCCAGGTCGGCAGAAGAGATGGATGTCTTACTCGATTGCCCTCCGGTCTCCGATATGCCGGTCGAATACCTCACCCCAGCTGCGGAAACGCGCGCGGTCGAGGTCTTGCGGCTGTTGGTACGCGGTGGAAGGCGCCGCGCGCCGTCGGTTCCGGACCTGCTGATTGCGGCCACAGCCGAACAGGCCAAGCTCACTGTGCTGCACCTGGACAAGGATTTCGAGCTGATCGCCGAGGTGACCGGGCAGCCGATGGAGCGCCTGCGCGTCGAATGACTCCACCCGGCTGTGCCGACGGGTAGTTATCAGCGGCGAAATATGCTGTCGCGGAATCTGTTTCAGGCCGCGCGGAACGGATCATGTTCGGCCATCAACTTTTCCAGCCGCGCCTCGTCGATGCGGTGGTGGACTCGCGCGGCCTCGTGCTGGTCGCGCACGACCTTGGCGAGGGTGAACGTGCTGCTGACCAGAAACAGCATGGTCATCAGCAGGAATCCGCGCTGCCAGATGTCCAGCGGCAGGTAGACGATGCCCGCGGCGGTGGCGACGAAGGCGACGCCGAAGGCGATGGCGGCCTGGGCGAGGAAGGCCGAGGTGCTCTTGCTCGTGGTTTCGGGAGTGCTCATGGATCGAGTGTGCTGCAGCGCTGGGGCGGCCGGCCTGCGTACAACTACTCGAGACGGGCAGGTAGTTCGCGCAGTCGGTGATGTTCGGCTCCGCGCGACCTCCCAGGATTTCGGTGGGCCGGCGGCCATACTTGACGAGTGCTCGACACTTCCGAGACTTCGACGACGCTGCGTTCGCGCGGCGCCGACGTCGCTCGCAGGGCGTCCGGGCTGCTGCATCGCCTGGAGAAGGACGTCATCGGTCTCAACTATGCCGGACTGGTCGTCGCGACGGTGTTCTTCGCCTGGTCGGTTACGCCGTCGCTGCTGCCGCGCGACTGGCTTTTCCAGGGGTTGATCAGCGGTTTCAACGCCGTCATCGGATACGGCGTCGGCTGCGTGTTCGACTGGGCCTTCCGCCGGTGGGTCCGGCCGAAGCTGCCGTGGCCGCCGCCACCGCTGCGAGTGGAGTACGCGGTGAAGCTCACCGTACTGGTCCTGTGCGTCCTGACCGCGGGATACATGCTGGTGCTCTCGGCGGACTGGCAGCGGCAGATCTACGCGCTGATGAATATGACCGGCACCACCACCTCGGGTTATCTGCGTACGGGCGGGCTGAGTCTGCTGGTCGGCGCGGCGGTGGTCACGGTGTACCGGACGTTGCGGATCATCGTGCGGTTGCTGGCCCGGCTGCTGAGCCGCTGGGTGCGGATTCCGCCGCGGTTCGCGCCGACGGTGGGTGCGGCGCTGCTCGCCGTGCTGATCGTGTCGCTGTTCAACGGTCTCGCGATGCGGGCGTTCTTCGCGACGGCCAATTCGGCGTTCAGCGTGCGCAACGACAAAATGACTCCCTATGCTGTGCAGCCGCAGGTCCCGGAGCGTTCCGGCAGCCCGCAGTCGCTGGCCGCCTGGGACACGCTCGGCTCGGAGGGGCGCTGGTTCGTCTCGCACGGGCCCGATGCCTTCCGGATCGGCGCCGTCACGGGAAGGCCTGCGCTGGAACCGATTCGCGCCTATGTCGGCCTGGACTCGATGAAACACGGTGAGAGCCAACCGGATCTGGCCGTGGCCGAACTCGAGCGGACGCACGCGTTCGATCGCAAGGTGCTGGTGGTGGTCACCACGACCGGTACCGGATGGGTGAATTCCATGACGGCCAACGCGATCGAGTACATGTACGGCGGCGATACCGCGATCGTGGCCTCCCAGTATTCGTATCTGCCCAGTGTGCTGTCCTTCCTGGCGGACCGGCAGAAAGTCGCCGAGTCCGGGCGCGCGATGTTCGACGCGATCTATCGGGCGTGGTCGCGGCGATCACCGCAAACCCGGCCGAAGCTGCTGGTATACGGTGAATCGCTGGGGTCGCAGGGTTCCGAGGCCGCCTTCTCCGGGCTGGCCGATCTGCGCGCGCGGGTGGACGGTGCGCTGTGGGTGGGGCCGCCGAATTCGAACCGGTTGTGGAGTCAGTTCGTCACTCGGCGTGATCCCGGATCGCGCGAGGTTGAGCCGGTCTATGCCGACGGACTCGTGGTGCGTTTCGCCGCGAACGCCGCTGATCTGTCCAAACCCTCTGCGGAATGGCGGCTTCCGCGTATCGCCTATCTGCAGCACGCGTCGGATCCGATCGTGTGGTGGTCACCGGATCTGATCTTCTCCCGGCCGAATTGGCTGTCGGAACGGCGCGGTTCGGATGTGTCCACACAGATGCGCTGGTGGCCTTTCGTGACCTTCTGGCAGGTCGCCGCCGACCTGACCAATGCCCAGGGCGTCAGCGACGGCCACGGACACAACTACGGCAGTCTCGTTCTGGACGGCTGGGCCGCGGTGCTGCCGCCGCCGGACTGGAATCCGGACCTCGAGGAACGGATCCGCACCCGGATCGAACTGTCCGAAGCCTTCGAACGCGCCGTCAAGTGACCGCGAGAACCCTTGCCGCCATGGCCCTTCCGGTGCTGTGGAACGGTTGGCTGCTGCCGCGTCTGCGTCTCGGTGTGCGTGGACGCACCGTCGCCACCGCCGCTTTCGCCACGGCCTACGCCGCCGGGTTCGGCGTGCGCGGGTGTCACTGTCCGCGGAAGCCGGCCGATCGCCGGTTGGACCGGCGAGCGCAGTCTTCGCGCGAATTATTCTGGGGCGTATCGCTTTTCTGTGCTGTCGGTGCGGGATATTCGGTGGCACTGGTTATTCCGCCCGCACGCAGGGCGCTGGCCGAACTCGGCGCGGCCGGCCCGGAGGTCGGCATGCTCGAATGGGTGGGCGTGCACATCCCGGTCGGCACCGTGTACAGCGAGGAACTGATCTTCCGGTGTTCCCTGGACGCGCTGCTGACCGAGACCACCGGCTCGAACGGGATCTGGCTCGGCGCAGCATGTTTCGGCCTCTGGCATATCGGTCCCGCTCGTGCGGCCGGAGACGGCGTGCTCATGACGGTCGCCGCGACCACGGTCGGCGGCCTGGCTCTGAGCTGGTTGCGCCGTCACTCCGGCGGTGTGGTCGCACCGGCATCGCTGCACCTGGCCCTCAACGCGGCCGGTGCGATCGCGTCCCGGTCGGCGCGGCGGTCTCTTGCGCGCTGTGCGCCGCAGCGCGCGGGGACGGGCCGGGCCGGGACCGCCGGCGCCGAGTTTTCGTGAGTATTCCCGCCGCGGGTTCCCACGGTATGGAAATCGGGCTCGGGTCGGATTGTCGGAATTCGGGTACAGTACCTGCGTTCCTCGCATTTCCGAGCCTCGTGCCGACGAAAGGTTGCCGATGGTGTTGTCTGCCTGCTAGGTGATTCGTCGCATCCGGTCGAGAAGATTTCGGCGAATTCCATGCGAGCGAATCGCGTGATGGGGCCGACGTATCGATTCGGGGCGCTCTGGCTGGTCTGACGTGCGGGGAGCTGGCCGTGACCGCATGCGGTGCCGCCGTGGAACGGTATTCGCATCCGGAGTCTCGTGCGGTATTTCGCTGTCCGGGGAATCCGATTCCGAATTAGGTCCGGACCGGAAATCGACCACTTGTCCGCGCGATCACCGATTGCGTCGGACGGTGGTATTTCGCAATTTCGTTCATCAATCCCGATTCGTGCAGGAGAACGCCCGATGAAGACCATGAAGAAGTTCGCCGCCACCGCCGCGCTCGCGATCGCGACGCTCACCGTCGCAGCGGGCACCGCATACGCCGACACTCCGGCCGCGAACGCTCCCGTCAAGCCCGGTGCGACCGTGAGCACCGATGTGCTGCCCGGTATCCACTACACGGCGAACGTGGTGGACCACTCGGTGGTGCTGCGCACCGACGGCGGCAAGTTGGTCACCCGTGGCAATCAGTTCGAAATCCTCGACGGCAGTGGGCATCTCGCCTTCGGTATGCCGCTGACGTATCAGCTCGACCGCAAGGACTGGCCGATCGCCGCGAAGATCGACGCCGCCGGCCGGACCGTGACGCTCACGCCCAGCCGCAACCCCGCCGACGCGGTCACATCCACCCGGCCGGAGTTGAAACCCGTGTTCTCCCAAGAGGATTTCAACGAGGCCGTCGGCGTGGCCGCGAATCAGGTCGGCCTCGCGACCGGCATCGGCGTCCTGGTCGGCACCGCCATCGGGCTGGTCGGCGGATGTGTGGCCGGAGCGGTCGTCGGCACGGCGCTGATGCCCCCGCTGTTCCTGGCCGGCGCCCCCGGCGGCTGCCTCGCGGGCGCCGTCGCGGGCGCAGCGCTGGGCGTGGCTGCCGGCACGGTGATCGTCGGCGGCCCGGTCGCGGTGGTCTCGGTCATCCAGTTGTTCAACACCGTCACCGCGGGCAAGTGATCCGTTTCCCGCTGTCCCCGCCGCGACCGCAGGGGACAGCGGGACCGGTCACTCGAACGTGCCGGATCGGCCACACGCCCGCCGCTCTGCGGCCGTGGGCGATGTAGGCCGGCCGTCCGTGTCACACCCGCTGGGTAATCTCGCGATCGTGGCGCGACGAGGTGCGGTTGATCCGGCGGAGGTGCGGGCGGCGGTGGTCGCTGTGAGCGGGTGGTTGCAGGAGGAGTCCGCCCAGGCTCCGGCGCGGACCGAACTCGCGGCGGC
Source organism: uncultured Nocardia sp. (assembly GCA_966435935.1). Lineage (GTDB taxonomy): Bacteria > Actinomycetota > Actinomycetes > Mycobacteriales > Mycobacteriaceae > Nocardia. Next base: position 8,267 of record CBJNFW010000137.1, on the reverse strand, counting down.
GGTGCGCGGTACCGCGCGCACACTCGCGGCCAACGCGCCGGGGGCTTCGGTGGAGGTGCGGGTGCCGCCGTACGTGGCGGTGCAGTGCATCGAGGGACCCAGACACACCCGCGGCACCCCGCCGAACGTGGTCGAGACCGATCCGCGCACCTGGTTGCTGCTGGCGACGGGCCTGCTCACCTATCAGCAGGCCGTCGATTCCGGGGCGTTGAGCGTGTCCGGTATCCGCGCCGCCGAACTCGCGCACTGGCTACCGCTCGTCCCGCTCTGACTCTCGCGGGCGTCAGGCGGGCTGTGCGGTGTGGTTCAGCGGTTTGCGCTCGAGTCCCTTGTGGTCGTAGTACCGGGTGATGCACAGCCCCAGCACCAGCCCGATGGCCAGTCCCAGTGCGGCCATCCAGAATCCGCGCGCCAGTCCGGCGTCGGCGCTGCCGTTGAAGTAGAGGATCGAGCGGGTGCCCAGGAACACCTGGTGCATCGGCTCGAACGAGGCCAGCCAGCCGAAATACCGCGGAGTCGCCTCGATCGGGATGGTGCCGCCGGAGGACGGCAGGCCCAGGATGATGAACACGATCATGTTGACGATCAGTCCCGAGGTGCCGATCGCGGCGAGTACCGCGGTACAGGTGAAGCCGACCGCGAGCATCACGAACGCACCGTAGAGGAACAGCGTCAGCGGCTTGTCGATCTGCATGCCCAGCGTCTTGCTGATTCCCATCAGCACCGCGGAGACGATCACCGACATGGTCGCGACGGCGGCCCATTTGAGCAGCAGCGTATGCGTCCGGGAGATGCTCGCGCGCGGATAGTGCAGGTACCAGGGACCCCATTCGGTCGGCAGGAAGCCCAGCGCGGAGTCGATCAGCTGATGCACGATCATCGCGCCGACCATGCCGATCAACAGCAGCAGCAAACCGTAGAAGAAGGCCGTCAGACCCTGACCGGAGCCGCCGGGCAGCGGGCGGAACTGGTCGGTCACGATATTCAGCGGGTGGGCCAGCACGATCCGCGTCGCGCCCGAGAGCGCGGGCGCCGCACCGCCGCCGGGCGGGACCAGTTGCGCCTGCACCTGTTCGGTCAGCTGTTTGCCGACGGTGTCGTCGACCTGCGTCAGCGCCTGATTGCCGAAACGCTGCACGATCTGCGTGGCGAACGCGCCGGTGCGCGGATTGGTCTGCAGGGTGATGATCGGGCGTTCGATATCGCCCGGCAGGACACTGCCGGCGCCGAGGATGCCCAGACGTTTGGTGAAGTCGCTGGGGATGATCACCGTGCCGTAGAGCTTGCCGGACTGCATCTGCAGCTGCGCCTCGTTCAGGCCCAGCACCCGCAGGTCGATCTTGTCCGTGGGTACGGCCTTGCGCAGTCCGTCCTCGACCTGATCGCCGAAATTCACGTGCCGGCCGCTGATCGTGTCGCCGACGTCCTGATTGACCAGTGCGATCGGGAAGTCGTGCAGATTCTTCTCCGGGTCGATGACGTAGTCGAGATACATCACACCCAGCAGCGCGCCCAGCAGGGTCATCACGATGATCGGAAAAGTCCATCTGACCGGGCTCAGCCGCCGAGGTTTCGCAGGCACATCCGCACTGTCCGTAGACGCCACTCCTGGCACGGTAGCAGCAAACCGCGTGCCATCCGGGTGATCCCGGCGGAGGTTTCGCGCGGATGACCCGTAGAATGATGGAAGCCACCAGCCCGCCGAACTTGGAGCAAACGGTGACCAACGACGATCTGTCGGTCGAGAGCCAGAATCCACCCGTCGAACCCGACTCGGATCGGCCCGAGAACGAGCCACGCGAGGAGTGCGGCGTCTTCGGTGTCTGGGCTCCGGGCGAGGATGTGGCCAAGCTCACCTACTACGGTCTGTACGCATTGCAGCACCGCGGTCAGGAGGCGGCGGGCATCGCGGTCTCCGATGGATCGCAGGTGCTGGTGTTCAAGGATTTGGGCCTGGTGAGCCAGGTGTTCGACGAGCAGACGCTGGCGGCCATGCCCGGCCACGTCGCGGTCGGTCACTGCAGGTATTCCACCACCGGCGCGGTCACCTGGGAGAACGCTCAGCCGATCTTCCGAACCACCTCCGTCGGCACCGGAATCGCCTTGGGGCACAACGGAAATCTGGTCAATACCGCCGAACTGGCCTCGCGCGCACGAGAATTCGGCCTGATCAACCGGATGCCGGGCTCGGTCGCGGCCACCTCGGATTCGGATGTGATGACCGCGCTGCTGGCGCACGCGGCCACCGACAAGAGCATCGAGCAGGCCGCGATGGAACTGCTGCCGACGCTGCGCGGCGCGTTCTGCCTGACCTTCATGGACGAGCACACGCTCTACGCCGCCCGCGATCCGCACGGTGTGCGGCCGCTGTGCCTGGGCCGGTTGGACCGTGGCTGGGTGGTTGCCAGCGAGACCGCCGCGCTGGATATCGTCGGCGCGTCCTTCGTGCGTGAGATCGAGCCGGGCGAACTGCTGGCGATCGACGCGGACGGGGTGCGTTCCTCGCGGTTCGCCAATCCCGAGCCGAAGGGCTGCGTCTTCGAATACGTCTACCTGGCCCGCCCGGACAGCACCATCTCCGGACGTTCGGTGCACGCCACGCGGGTGGAGATCGGCCGCCGCCTCGCCGGTGAGCATCCGGTCGAGGCCGATCTGGTCATCCCGGTCCCCGAATCCGGCACCCCGGCCGCGGTCGGGTACGCCCAGGGGTCGGGCATACCCTACGGCCAGGGGCTGATGAAGAACGCCTATGTCGGGCGCACGTTCATCCAGCCCAGCCAGACCATCCGCCAGCTCGGCATCCGGCTCAAGCTCAACCCGCTGCGCGAGGTGATACGCGGTAAACGCCTCGTCGTGGTGGACGATTCGATCGTGCGCGGCAACACCCAGCGCGCGCTGATCCGCATGCTGCGCGAGGCCGGGGCGTTGGAGATCCACGTCCGCATCGCCTCGCCGCCGGTGAAGTGGCCGTGCTTCTACGGCATCGACTTCGCCTCGCGCGCGGAGCTGATCGCCAACGGGGCCGAGTGCGAGGGTTCGGTCGAGGAGATGGTCGAGAACGTGCGTCGCTCGATCGGCGCGGACACCCTGGGCTACATCTCGCTCGACGGGATGGTCGCGGCCACCGAACAGCCGCGGTCGCGGCTGTGCTGCGCGTGCTTCGACGGCCAGTACCCGATTCCGCTGCCGACCGAGGCCGCGATCGGAAAGAATGTCCTGGAGACGCTTCTCGGTGACAAGTCCGAGTCCCAGCTGCTGGGTGAGAACGCGAATGCGAGCGCCCTGAGCCGGCCGTAGGCCTGCGCAATTTCCGCACAGTCGACTAATTGTTGCGAAACGCAACATATCCGCAACGCCCTGGCGGTACTGTCCCGCCATATCGAAGTTGGCGCGACCGCACCCGTCCCGTGACCCGGAACGGTGCGCGTCGCGTGTGCGAGATGAGGGACAGTCATGCGGTTAGCGGCGACACAGGCGTCGGCGGCCCGATCGGGCCGAGTGAAAACTATTGCGGCAGTAGGTATGGCGGGACTCGCGCTGGTCGCGGTCGCCGGGTGCGGTGCCGGCCGCACCAACGGCGGCGGTAGCGGCAGCGGGCTGGTCATCGGGACCACGGACAAGATCTTCTCGCTGGATCCCGCCGCGGCCTACGACCAGGGTTCGTACGTGCCCGAGACGCAGGTTTACCAGCACCTGCTGAACTTCGCCCCGGGGGCGACCAATCCGACCCCCGATGCGGCGCAGAAATGCGAGTTCGCCACGCCCACCACGTATTCCTGCACGTTGAAGCCCGGACTGAAGTTCGCCAACGGCGATCCGCTGACCTCGGCCAGCGTGAAGTTCTCCTTCGACCGGATGGTGAAGATCAACGATCCGAACGGGCCGGCCTCACTGCTGGGCAATCTGGATCACACCGACGCCCCCGACGCGAATACGGTGACCTTCACCCTGAAGAACGCCAACGACCAGACCTTCCCGGCGATTCTGCCGACCCAGGCGGGCCCGATCGTGGACGAGAAGGTGTTCCCGGCGGACAAGGTCATGGACGACGACGCGATCGTCAAGGCCAAGCCGTTCTCCGGGCCGTACACGATCAGCAGCTACGACAAGAACAAACTCGTTCAGTACCAGGCCAATTCGGGATACAACGGGATCCTGGGCACGCCGAAGACCGCGACGGTCTCGGCCAAGTACTATGCCTCGGCCGACAATCTCAAGCTCGACATCCAGAACGGCAACATCGACGTCGCCTATCGCAGTCTGAGCCCGACCGATCTGGAGTCGCTGCGCAAGAACGACAAGGTCGAGGTGCACGAGGGCCTGGGCGGCGAGTTGCGCTACATCGTGTTCAACATGAACACCATGCCGGGCGGCACCCCCGAGCAGAAGCTGGCGATCCGGAAGGCCGTGGCCTCCAGTGTCGATCGCGACGCGCTGTCCACCGGCGTCTACAAGGGCATGTACCAGCCCGCGTATTCGACTGTGCCGCAAGGCTATGAAGGCGCGACGGAACCGTACAAGGATCTCTACGGGGCCAAGCCGAACAAGGCCGCGGCCGCCAAATTCCTCGCCGACGCCGGGGTGCAGACACCGGTGCAGCTGAATCTGCAGTACAACCCGGATCATTACGGCGGCAGCAGTTCCGAGGAGTATGCCGCGATCAAGAACCAGCTCGAGGCGACCGGGCTGTTCACGGTGAACCTGCAGTCCACCGAGTGGGTGACGTATCAGAAGGAGCGCGCCCGCGACGGCTATCCCGAGTACCAGATGGGGTGGTTCCCGGACTTCCCGGATCCGGACGACTACCTGACCCCGTTCTTCGCCCCGAACAACTTCCTGCAGAACCACTTCGAGGATCCGAGCATCACCTCGCAGCTGACCGCCGAGATCACCCAGCCGGACAAGACGCAGCGCGTCGCGATCCTGCAGCAGGTCCAATCCGATCTCGCGCAGAAGTTCATTCCGGTGCTGCCGCTGCTGTCCGGTAAGCAGATCGCGGTGTCGGTCAAGGGCGTCAAGGGCGTGGAGAGCACGCTGGATCCGTCCACCAAGTTCCGCTACAGCGTGCTGAGCAAGTGACGAGCACGGCGACCGTGCGGGAGCCGGACGCCCCGGCTCCCGCCTCGAATACGCAGCGCCGCAATGGGTCTCGCTACGGTGTGCTGCTGCGTTATCTGGGTGTGCGACTGCTGCTGATCGTGCCGACGGCCTGGATCCTGGTCACGGTCGTCTTCTTCCTGATGCGGGTGGTCGGCGATCCGATCAGCGCCGCGCTGGGCGGGCGGCTGCCACCGGAACAGATCGCCGAACGCAAGCGCGCGGCCGGATTCGACCGGCCCATCCTGACCCAGTACTGGGACTACATCTCCGGGCTGGTGCGCGGGGATTTCGGTCGCTCCCAGGACAATCGGGCGATCAGCGACATCATCACCAGTTACGGTGCGGCCACGCTGGAACTGGTGGTGTGGGCGCTGATCGTGGCCTTCCTGGTCGGGATTCCGCTCGGGCGGCTGGCGGCCAAGCGCCGGGACAAGCCCGTGGACGTGGGGTTGCGGCTGTTCGCGATCCTGGTCTACGCCGCGCCGGTGTTCTTCGTCGGACTGTTGCTGAAACTGGTCTTCGCGATCGAGCTGGGCTGGCTGCCGGTGGCCGGGCGGGCGAGTACCAATGTGGAACTCGCGCTGCAGAACGTCTCGCCGAAGACCAATATCCTGTTCATCGACGCGATCCTCTACGGCGACAGCGGATACCTGCTCGACGTGGTGAAACACGCTGTCCTGCCCGCCATCGCGCTCGGGCTGCTGACCGCGGGGATCTTCCTGCGGCTGGTGCGGATCAATCTGATCCAGACCCTGCGCAGCGATTTCGTGGACGCGGCGCGGGCGCGCGGACTGTCGGATCGGGTGGTGACGGGGCGACACGCGTTCCGCAACGCCATGATTCCGATCGTCACCGTGATGGGGATGCAGATCGCGATGATGCTCGGCGGAGCGGTGCTCACCGAGATCACCTTCGAGTGGAAGGGCCTGGGCTATCAGCTCGCGCAGTATCTGCAGGCCCGCGATTTCGTCGCGGTGCAGGGCATCGTGGCATTCCTGGCACTGGTCGTCGCGGTGATGAGCTTTCTGGTGGATATCGTTGTGGCCCTTATCGATCCGAGGGTGAGGTTCTAGGTGACCGCTCCTGAGCTACTGGCCGAGCCGGTCGTCGTGCCGCCGGCGCCGCAGCGCGGAATTCCGGGGATGCGGCTGTTCTCGCTGACCTCCGGATTGCAGCGGGTGACGTTGATCGCCGGGCTCGCCCTGATCGGGCTGTTCGTGATCGTCGCGGTGTTCGCGCCGCTCATCGCACCCTACGGATTCGCCCAGATCTCCGATCACGGCGTGGATTTCGTGCGGCAGCAGGCGCCCTCGGCGCAGCACTGGTTCGGCACCTCGGTGCGCGGGGAGGACGTGTTCTCCCGAGTGGTCTACGGCGCGCGCACCGCGCTGATCGTCATCGCGATCTCGCTGGTGTTGTCGCTGTTCGTCGGTGTGCCACTGGGTTTGGTGTCCGGATACGTCGGGCGCTGGGTGGACCGGGTGCTGGTGCTCTTCATGGACGCGATGTACGCGTTTCCGACGCTGCTGCTGGCGATCGTGGTGTCGATCGTGGTGGCGGGCGGCAATTCGTCGAGTTTCGGCGGTGTGCTGTCGGCGGCCGTGGCGATCACGGTGATCTATGTGCCGCAATACTTCCGGGTGGTGCGCAACGCGACGGTCGCGGTGAAGACCGAGCCGTACGTCGACGCCGCGCGGGTGACCGGCGCGTCGATCGGGCGAATCCTGTTCCGGCACATCTTCCCCAACGTCACGCAGTCGCTACCGGTGATCATCACACTGAACGGCTCGGAGGCGATTCTGACGCTGGCGGCGCTGGGATTTCTCGGTTACGGCATCGAACCCACGCAGGCCGCGGAATGGGGTTACGACCTGAACAAGGCGTTGGCCGATGTCTCCGACGGGATCTGGTGGACGGGAATTTTCCCCGGTGTGGCCATCGTGCTGGTCGTGCTGGGGATGACGATGGTCGGGGAGAGCTTGAACGAGGCGCTCAACCCGTTGCTGCGGACGCGCCGGGCGGCCGCCGGCGCGACTTCCGCCGGGAACGATGCCGGAGGCGGGAATGACTGAGACATCCGAACGTACCGCGGCCCTGTCGATCACGTCGCTCTCGGTCACCTTCAGCACCGATGCGGGAACGGTCGATGCGGTGCGTGATGTGTCCTACGAGGTGTTCCCCGGCGAGGTGCTCGCGATCGTCGGGGAATCAGGCTCGGGGAAATCGGTGAGCTCGCGCACCGCGATCGGACTCCTGCCGCACACCGCCCAGGTGCGTGGCACGGTCACCGTCGGCGCGCACGCGATCACCGCGCTGTCGGACAAGCAGCTGACCGCGATCCGCGGCGGTGAGATCTCGATGGTGTTCCAGGAGCCCGGCGCCGCCCTGGACCCGCTGTTCACCGTCGGCTTCCAGATCGCCGAAGCCGTTCGCGCCCATACGAATACGAGTCGCCGAGCGGCCAAGGCCCGCGCGGTCGAACTGCTGCGGACGGTCGGGCTGCCCGATCCGGAGCATCGGGTCGACTTCTATCCCCATCAACTCTCCGGGGGCCAGAAGCAGCGCGTGATGATCGCCATCGCCATCGCGTGCGAGCCGAAGGTGATCATCGCCGACGAACCCACCACCGCACTGGACGTCACCGTCCAGGCCGAAATCCTGGAACTGCTGCGCGATCTGCGCGATCGGATCGGCAGCGCCGTCGTCCTGATCACCCACAACATGGGCGTGGTCGCGGATCTCGCCGATCGCGTCGTGGTGATGCGTTCGGGCCGGGTGGTGGAAACCGCACCGGTCGACGAACTCTTCGCCGCCCCGCAGGAGCAGTACACCCGCGATCTGCTTGCCGCCGTCCCGCATCTGGGTGCCGGTCTCGAACCCACCGCCGAGCCGGTGTCCCCGATCGCGCCGCAGGTGGATTCGATGGCGGCGCGGCCGCAGGCGCCCGAGCATGCCGATGATTCGGTCTCCGGGCCGGCGGGCGTCGAGAGCCTGCCGGTCGAGCAGGGTGTCGCGGGCGAAGCGCCGGGTGCGGGCTCGGTTGCGGCCGGGGGAGGTGCGGTGGCCGCGGGAGTGGGGTCGGATGAGTCGGTTGCCGGGCCGGTAGCCGTAGCGGGCGCGGCGGCAGGGGAAGGGGCGGTCGAGCAGAGTGTAGCGGGCGAAGCGCC
>CBJNFW010000136.1:0-21694 GCA_966435935.1 uncultured Nocardia sp. | reverse complement strand
GGTCGGCTCAGCGCAGGGTGGCGATCCAGCGGCGAGTGTCGGCCGGATCGATGACGTCGTCCAGTTCGCCGACCGTGGCCGCGGTGAGGGCTTTACCGCTCTCGTACGCGGCGGCCACGAGATTGTCGAAGGCGGTCTGCCGGGCCGCGGGGTCCTCGATGGCGGCCAGTTCCTTGGCGAAGCCCAGGCGGACCGCCCCTTCCAGTCCCATGCCGCCGATTTCGCCCGTGGGCCAGGCGATCACGAAACGCGGAGCCCGAAAAGAGCCCGCGGCCATGGCCTGCGCCCCCAGGCCGTACCCCTTGCGCACGATGACGGTGCCGAAGGGGACGGTGAGCGCGGCGGCATCGATGAACAGCCGGCTGAACCGGGTGACGGTGGCCTCCTTCTCCGCCTCGGGCCCGACCATGAAACCCGGTGTGTCACATAGGGATACGATCGGCAGGCCGTGGGCCTGGCACAGCCGCAGGAAGGCGCCGAGCTTGTCGGCGGCCGGTGCGTCGATCGCGCCGCCGAGATGGTGGCAGTCGTTGGCGATCAGGCCGAAGGGGCGTCCCTCGAAACGAGCCAGTGCGGTGACCACGCCCACGCCCCAGTCGCGACGCAATTCGAGTACCGATCCGCAATCCGCGACGGCCTCGATCACGGAACGGATCTCGAAGGCGCGCAGCCGATTCTCCGGCACCACATGCCGCGCCGAACCTGCCTCGGGAGCCTGCCAATCATCCACGGCCCCTTGGAAGTACGACAGATACCGGCGGGCCATATCGACCGCCTCGGCCTCGTCGGCGGCGGCGAGATGGACCACTCCGTTGCGACGCTGCACCTCGATCGGCCCGATGTCCTCCGGCGCGTACACCCCGAGTCCGCCGCCGTCGATCATGGCGGGCCCGCCCATACCGATATTGGCGTCGGGAGTGGCGATCACGACATCGCACATCCCCAGCAGCGCGGCGTTTCCGGCGAAACAGCGACCGGAGACGATACCGATCAGCGGCACCTTCCCGGACAGCTCGCCCATCACGCGGAAGGTGGTGACGTCCAGCATCGAGATGCCGCCGTGGTCGGTGTCGCCGGGCCGCCCGCCCCCGCCCTCGGTGAAGAACACCACCGGTAGCCGCTGCTCGTGCGCGAGATGCAGCATGCGGTCGGTCTTGGCGTGATTGCGCACGCCCTGGGTGCCCGCCAGCACCGTGTAGTCGTACGACATCACCACCACCCGCGCCCGATCCACCCCGAACCGGCCCGCGCCGACGGTGGCGACCCCGGCGACGAGGCCGTCGGCCGGAGTGTTGGCGATGAGGTCCTCGGCACTGCGCCGAGCCCGTTGCGCGGCAACGGTGAGCGCCCCGTACTCCACGAAGCTGTCCGCATCGACCAGATCGGCGATGTTCTCCCGTGCGGTGCGCCGGCCGAGGTCGTGCCGTTTGGCGACCGCCGCCGAACGTCGCGCGTCGCGGGTGTTCTCGTGCCGGGCCCGCACCTCGGCCAGATCGGCCCGCTCGGCATCGAGGTCCACCACCGCGGCCGCGACATCCGCACCGTCGTGGTCGGCCTCGGTCCAGCTCACCAGCACCGCGTGCGGGTCGACGACATCACCGGGCGCGACCAGCTGCCGCAGCACCCGCAGCGAGGTGTCCGCGCGCACCACGTGCTGCATCTTCATCGCCTCGAGCACGGCCACTTCCGCACCGGCGGGCAGCACCGAGCCGGGTGCGGCCAGGCTGACCACGGTCGCGCCCATCGGGCTGCGCAGCGCCTGTTCGTTCTCCTCCAGCACGGCCTGCAACGGACTCGACACGGCGCCACGCACCTCGGGCTGGGGCGTGTAATCGGCTGCGCGGGAGAGCAATCGGCCGAGTTCGCGCTCGAACCAGCCGGTGTCCACCGATTCGTCGCGAGGCAGTTCGTCCAGTGCGGCGCGCAATACCGCGAGATTGGTGTCCACGCCGGTGATGGTCGTCTCGGCGAGGGCGTCCGAACACCGTTGCAGCGCGGTCGGATACGACGAGCCCCGTGTGATGACCTTGGCCAGCAGCGAATCGAACAGCGCGCTCTGCCGCATCCCCGGACACGCGGCGGTGTCCACCCGCACTCCCGCACCGGTGGGCGCGCCGAACTGGGTCAGGGTTCCGGTACTCGGCAGCAGATCACCGCTCGCGCAGACGATTTCGGCATTCACCCGGGCCTGCACCGCGAATCCGCGCGGTGTGGCATCGGGCAGGTCCAGATCGGCCAACCGCTCCCCGAGCGCGAGCCGGAACCCGACCGCGACCAGATCGACCCCGCTCACCTCCTCGGTGACCGTATGTTCCACCTGCAGACGCGGATTCACCTCGAGGAACCACGCCTGCGTGCCACGAACCAGGAATTCGACCGTGATCACCCCGCGGCATTGCACCGATTCGGCGATCGCGACCGCATCGCGATGCAACCGTTCCCGCAGCGCCGCGGGCAGATTCGGCGCGGGCGCCAGCTCGAGCAGTTTCTGCCGACGTCGCTGCACACTGCAGTCCCGGTCACCGAGCGCGACCGCGCGCTGCCCGTCGGCAACGATCTGCACCTCGACATGCCGCGCGCCGGTCACCAGGGCTTCGGCGTAGACGGCGTCGTCGCCGAATCCGGCCAGCGCCTCGGCCCGGCACCGTTCGTACGCCTCGGCCAGCTCGCCGGGCTCGCGCACCGAACGCATCCCGCGACCACCGCCGCCCGCGGCCGCCTTGACCATCACCCCGTCCGGATGTTCGGCCAGCAACGCGGCGATCGCGTCGAGCCCGTCCTCGCCCGAGGTGGCGGGCAGCACCGCGGTTCCGGTCGCCTCCGCCGCCGCCCGAGCGGCGACCTTGTCCCCGAATATCCGCAACACATCGGGTGAGGGCCCTACGAAGACGAGTCCGGCCGCCGCGCACGCGGCCGCGAAATCGGCACTCTCACTCAGGAATCCGTAGCCAGGATGAACCAGCGTCCCGGCTCCGCCGCGCCCGGCGGCCGATACCACCGCGTCGATGTCCAGGTAGGCCGCGGCGCCACTGCCGGGCAGCGCGACCGCCTCGCCGGCCAGGCGCGTGGGCAGTCCGGCCGATTCCTCGGCGGTGTGCAACACCAGCGTCGAATATCCGCACTCCCGGGCGGTCCGCACGATCCGGACCGCGATCTCGCCCCTGTTGGCCACCGCAACACGCATGCCCCCAGCCTCGCATCCCCGCACCCGGCGCGCGGCCCGGGGTGATCCTCCCCGGACAGCGGCCGAAGCCGCTGTCCCGCACGCCGCAACGCCGCCACCGGCGCATGATCCCGGGTCGGGATGCGGTAGCGGACCGTCGCCTCGCTGATGTCCGCCCGAGCGGCGGTCTCGGCGGTGGTCACGCCGCCGTGCCCCTTCTCCAGAACCAGATCCAGGACGGCACGTGCGATCGCGCTACGCCGCGCAGCGGTTTCGGGGTACGTTCCGCGGCGGATTCACCGGTACCGAAACCCGCTTCTCGCTGTACTTCCCTCCGGCCGACAGCTACCGCGGACGGTTCTTCAGCACATCACGCCGGTTCCCGACAGCGAGCACCTCGCCCAGTACGCGACGGGGCGCGAGGACAAGATCGGGTTCACCTTCTCCAGCGGCGCGTACTTCGTGGAGACCAACGGCAGCGGACGGCCCTCGGTACCGGGCGGCACGATCGACCCCACCATCACCGCTTGCCGCGCCAATGCGGCTGCCGCACAACACTCCCGCGTGGTCGCCGCCCGGATCTACGGCGCGCATCGCCCCTACGGACACGCCTACGGCGGCAGTGGCGGAAGATACCGGATCATCGGCGGCGCCGAATGCACCGAGGGTGCGACGTCTCGCTCCGGGCGACAGCAGCTTGCCGGCCGCCCAGGCCTACCACCGGCACCAGGTCCCCGACGCCACCTACACGGTGTGGGACCAGTTCCGCGACCGGGACGGCAATCAGGTTCCGCCGCAGCGGGATCTGCTGCTCGGCCCGCTGTTCACCAGCGCGGCGTCCGGACATCTGCCGACGGGAGAATTCGCCGGCAAAATGATCGTGGTTGCCTGCCTGCTGGACCGCGAGGCGTTCCCCTGGCAGGCGGACCGTCACCTGATCGCTCGCGCCGCTCCCCCGCGACCGTGCCGGGTGTTCACCCATCGACACCCGGCACGGCCCGATGACATCGGGCCTGTCTCGTTGCCATCGAATCCCATTATCACACAACGGAATTCAGCAGCGGAAGACTAGCCGACCGTGATGTTCTCGGTGAACGTCTGCGCGGGAGCCGAGCCCGCCCGCACCGAGATCAGGCGCAGCGTGGTGTGGCCGCGCCCCGCGGCGGTGAAGGTCCACACACTCGTACCCGCCGCACCCGGCATGGGGTTGTTCGAACGGAACTGCGGCGTGCCCTCCTGATGCAGTACCCCCTGATCGATCGGGCTCAGCTGCCATACATAGCCCGAGGACGGATTGTCCGGCAAGGCCACCGCCAACTCCTGCCCGACGGACAGGGTCCGGCTCTGCCCGTTTCCGTCGGTTCCGACGATGACCGGCTCGTCGACCGGCGAGGCGGTGGGGATGGCATCCGCCACCGCCACCGCATTCGCACCGCCGGCCGCGAGGGCCAGACCGAGAACAACCATCCGCAAAGGTGTACGCACCGCATTCCTTTCACACTGTCGAGGCGCCCACCTTACCGGCGATCTCGGCCGAACCGCGTTCGTGTGCCGAATGCGTTCCCCGGCAGCGGGTTTCGTCAGCTCGGTTGGGCCTCGCGCCAGGCCCGCACCGCCGCGAGCTCATCGGCGCGCGGATCCACCCGCACCGGCGAATCGGGGTGGTCGAAGATCTGCACCGCGCGATGACCGGCATCGAACCGCGCCCAGCCGGGATCACCGTGCGTCGCGAAATCCACCCACGCCCGATGCACCCGATCGGCCAGGGCCTGCGGCGGGTTCGGTCCGGTCAGACTCACCGCGGCGTCCAGGCGGTCGAAGACGAACGGCACCTCCAGCACATGGCAGGCGCCCAGACCGTCGATGCCCGAACGCCAACCGAATTCGTACATGTACGCCGGTGCACCGGCCGCCGCGACGGCTTCGGCGATCCGCACCGAATCCTCCCGAAAAGCCATATCGGTGACGATCGCGTTGAATACGTCCGCAGCCGAACCATCGGGCCGGTTGGCCGCGTAGACCCGAGCCAGCGCGGGGTCCAGACCGTAACGCCGCAGCACCATCGGCAGCGTCCGGTCGGTAATGGCCGCGGCCAGCCCGGCGGGCACGGTGAAGAAGCGGAACTCCTCCGCGGTGCATCCGATCAGCAGCGGCACCGCTCGTTCCGGTCGCGCGGCAAGGACGGTGCTGGACAGATCCTCGATCAACTCGCCATCGATCACCGGGAACAGGCTCATCACGCCCAATCCGTGGCTGATCACGGTCTCGCCCCATCGCGCCGGATCCGGATCCTGCATCAGCTCCAACGCCATCGCGTCCTGTGCGGCCCGCAACCGGTCCGGCCCCAGCTCGCCGAACGCCGCCGCGGTCGGCGCGACACCGGCCTTGTCCGCCAGCACCTCGGCTACCCGGCGGGCGTCCTCGGCACGGGCGATTCCGATCCCGTTGCCGCTCTGGATGATCGCACGCCGGAACAGTCCTTCGGTCAGCGGCGAGGCGATCAGCGCGGCGATACTCATCCCGCCCGCGGATTCCCCGAAGACGGTGACGTTGCCGGGATCTCCGCCGAATGCCGCGATGTTCTCCCGCACCCACCGCAGCGCGAACACCTGATCGTGCAGGCCGCGATTCAACGGTGCGTCCGGTATCGCGGCGAAACCGGAGACGCCCAGGCGATAGTTGATCGATACCGTCACCACGCCGTCGCGGGCGAAGGATCCGCCGTCGTAGATCGCGCGTGCGTTGGATCCGCGCACGAACGCCCCGCCATGGATCCACACCAGCACCGGCAGCCCGGACCCGCCCGCATCGGGAGTCCAGACGTTCACGTTCAGGTACTCGTCGCCGGGAATGCCGTCACTGCCCAGCAGCGCGTGAATCGGTGCGGGATATGGCGATTGCGCGCAGGTCGCGCCGTATTCGAGCGCATCGCGCACACCGGCCCAGTCCGGCACCCGGGCGGGCAGTTCGAATCGCGCGGGCCCGACCGGCGCCGCCGCGTAGGGGATCCCCAGAAAGGTGGCGATGCCGTTCCGGGTGACCCCGCGAATCTTGCCGCCCGTCACGGACACGATGGTTTCCACTGCGAACCTCCTGAAGTCACCAGCATTCTGCCTCGCCGGACCCGATCCCGGGTTCGCTGCACGATATGCACCGTCAACGGGCACAATGCTCGGGTGGTCCCGATTTACTACGCGTTGTTCATGCTTCTGTACGAGAGTCAGCGTCTGCTCGAGTTGCTCATCGGCCCCTGAGCGACGCCCTCGGCGCACAGTGATCTCACAGCGGCGACCAAGCCCGGCTCCAGCGGGGCCGACGACTGTGGTGCACATGAGCGAAATGACGATTGCATCGCATACCACCGATCGGAACGGCGCAGCCCCGCGCGTTCCGACGCTGGACATCGTGATCCCGGTCTACAACGAGGAACGCGGCCTGAGCGACTGCGTCCGGCGGCTGATGTCCCACCTCGAGGGTTTCCCGTTCTCGGCGCGCATCACGATCGCCGACAACGCGAGCACCGACGGAACCCTCGCGGTGGCCAACGCACTGGCCGCGGATTTCGACAACGTCCGGGTCATTCACCTGGACCGCAAGGGCCGGGGCCGGGCCCTGCGCGCGGCCTGGCTGGCCTCCGACGCGGCCGTGGTCGCCTATATGGACGTCGACCTGTCCACCGATCTGAACGGGCTGCTGCCGCTGGTGGCCCCGCTGGTCTCGGGCCATTCGGACATCGCGATCGGCACCCGCCTGGACCCCGCCTCGCGGGTCGTGCGCGGCCCGAAGCGCGAATTCATCTCCCGCAGCTACAACCTGATCCTCAAAGCCGCTCTGCGCGCGCGGTTCTCCGACGCCCAGTGCGGCTTCAAGGCGATGCGGTCGCAGATCGCGCAGGTGCTGCTACCGGTGGTGCAGGACGGTGAATGGTTCTTCGACACCGAACTGCTGGTGCTGGCGCAGCGGTGCGGCCTGCGCATCCACGAGGTCCCGGTCGACTGGGTCGACGATCCGGACAGCCGCGTCGACATCATCGACACCGCGCGCAAGGATCTGCGGGGCGTGCTGCGGCTGCGTCGCGCCTTCGCGGCCCATTCCCTGCCGATCGAGGACCTGCGCGCGGAACTCGAGCGCAAGCCCCTGACCGCACGCCTGCCGCTCACCCTGGTTGCCTAGGATCGCGCTGCCGAACGGGCATTCTCGACACGACCACACGAACGTGCGAGTCTGATAGTCATCTGAGAACAGCGCAAAGCGGACACTTTCGGCCGATACCGGGCGTTGACCGGTAAGCAGGCCCGCGACCACGAAGGAGTTCGTCATGGCCCTCATCGGAGCCCTCATCGGGTATGTGCTGACGCTGTTCATCCTCGTGCTGCTCGCGCGCATGGTGCTGGACTGGATCCAGATGCTCAGCACCTCACCCAGTGCGGAATGGCTGGTGAAGGGACGCCGGATCGCCCACTCCTGCACCGAACCCGTGATCGCGCCGGTGCGGCGCGTACTGCCGCCGATCCGGGCCGGCGGCATGTCGATCGACCTGGCGTTCACGCTGGTGTTCATCGCGGCGATCATTCTGCGCTCGATCGCCTTCAGCCTCTGACCGTTTCCCGGCCGTGCGGCGGTCGTCGCGAGAACCGCTGCCACCCAGTCGAACAGCTCCCGCACACGTGACCGGGCCAGTGCTGCCCCGGCGTATTCACTTCTCCGGGAACGACTTCACGAACGCGAAACCGATGGCCACCGCGCTGAGCACGGCAAGGACCGCAATACTCCACATATGAATCCCTTATTCGACTGTGCAACAAGCGGTTTGAAGGTACCCCGCGGCTACCCGCGCTGTCCGGGAAACCGGCCATCCCCGTCCCCTCCCCCTCATCCGGGCGTTCTTGTACCGTCGCGCGATCGGTCGGATCACGGGAACCGAAAATTCCTTATACACATGTTCCAATGCGCATAGGTGAGTATGAGCATGTTCCAGACTGATAAGTGACCACTCCGGTGGGCCGGGATTCGGCCCACCGGAGGCGATCTACTTCTTCCTGCGGTCGCGCTTCTCGCGCACGCGAACCGAGATCCGCACGGGCGAGCCGTCGAAACCGAATTCCTCGCGCAGCCTGCGCTCCAGGAACCGGCGGTACCCGGCCTCCAGGAATCCGGTAGTGAACAGCACGAACGTCGGAGGTCGCGTGGTCGCCTGGGTAACGAACAGCACGCGCGGCAGCCGGCCGCCCCGCATCGGCGGCGGGGTGGCCGCGACGACCTCCTTGAGCCAGGTGTTCAAACGCCCCGTAGGGATGCGCTTGTCCCAGGACTCGAGCGCGGTTTCCATGGCGGGAACGAGTTTCTGCACCGCGCGGCCGGTATGCGCGGAGATATTGACCCGCTGCGCCCACGGCACCTGCACCATTTCCCGGTCGATCTCACGCTCGAGCTGTTCGCGGCGGTCCTCGTCCACCAGATCCCACTTGTTGTAGGCCAGCACCAATGCCCGGCCGGCGTCCGCGACCATGCTGATCACCCGCAGGTCCTGCTCGGTGATCGGCTGCGAGGCGTCGATCAGCATGACCGCGACCTCGGCGGCCTCGATCGCCGATTTCGTGCGCAGCGAGGCGTAGAACTCGGTACCGCTGGCATTGGCCACTTTGCGGCGCAGCCCGGCGGTATCGACGAAACGCCAAGGCTTACCGCCCAATTCGACCAGCGAATCGACCGGATCCACGGTCGTGCCCGCCACGTCGTGCACCACCGAACGCTCGTCACCGGCCAGCTTGTTCAGCAGACTGGACTTGCCCACATTCGGTTTGCCGACCAGCGCCACCCGGCGCGGCCCGGAACCGGGCGCGGCGACGTCCTCGCGCGGCGTCTCGGGCAACACCTCGAGCACGACGTCCAGCAGATCACCGGTGCCGCGACCGTGCGCGGCGCTGACCATATGCGGTTCACCGAGTCCCAGCGACCACAGCGAGGCGGCCTCCGCCTCGAGTTTCTCCCCGTCGACCTTGTTCACGACCAGCACGACGGGCGTCTTCGACCGGCGCAGCACCCGCACCGCCGCCTCGTCGGTGGCGGTCGCGCCGGTGGTCACGTCGACCACCAGCAGGATCGCGTCGGCGGTCCGCATGGCCAGTTCGGCCTGCCGCGCCACCGACTGCTGCAGCCCCTTGGCATCGGGCTCCCAGCCGCCGGTGTCCTGCACCAGGAATCGCCGGCCGGCCCACGACGCCTCGTAGGAGACGCGGTCGCGGGTGACACCCGGGACGTCCTCCACGACGGCCTCGCGACGCCCCAGAATGCGGTTCACCAGAGTCGATTTGCCGACGTTCGGGCGACCGACGACGGCCACGGTCGGCATCGGCACATACTCGTGCCCCTCGACGTCACCCTCGAGATCGGCGATCTGCCAATCGTTTTCGTCGTTCCACACCCCATCGGCGGCGTAGCCGACGGCACCGGAGTCCGGGAAGGTCATCGCCCTCCTCCCGCGGAAAGGTGTTGCGCCACAACCTGGAACAACTCGTCGATGACCTGCTCGCGGGTCAGCTCGCTGGTGTCCACGATGATCGCGTCCGAGGCCGGGCGCAGCGGGGACACCGCACGGGTGGAGTCAAGGGTGTCCCGGCGCTGCACATCGGCGAGCACGGCCTCGTAGTCGTCGCCGCGACCCTCTTCGATGTTCTGCTGATTGCGCCGGTACGCGCGGGCCGGGGCCGAGGCCGTCAGATAGATCTTGGCATCGGCGCCGGGCAGCACGACGGTGCCGATATCGCGGCCCTCGACCACGATTCGCCCTGCGCCGGAGGCGATCTCACGCTGCAGGGCGACCAGCTGCTCACGGACCTCGCTCACCGCCGACACCGCGGAGACCGCCTTGGTGACAGCGTCGCCGCGAATCTCGCCCGACACGTCCGCACCGTCGAGCTCGATGACCTCACGACTCGGATCGGTGCCGATCCGCAGCGGCAGGTCCTTCACCGCCACCGCGATCGCGGCGGGATCGTCCAGATCGACCTCGCTGCGCAGGGCGTGCAGCGTCGCGACCCGGTACATCGCGCCGGTGTCGAGATACCGAGCGCCCAGCCGGGTGGCCAGCAGCCGGGACACGCTGGATTTGCCGGTCCCGGAGGGCCCGTCCATCGCGATGACCAGCGAACCCGAATCCGACATGCGTTCGGGAATCTCGATCGACATCTTCACACCGTTCACAGGTCCACCGCCTCGTAGAGCTTGCCGATTTCGTCGCGTCCGAGCACCCGCAGCGTGCCGGGACGTTGGTCGCCGAGCGCGACCGGGCCGATCCGTGTTCGCACCAGCGCGGTCACCGGATGCCCGACCGCGGCCAGCAACCGACGCACGATGTGCTTGCGGCCCTCGTGCAGAACAACTTTCACCAGCGATCGGCCTTCGCCGACCTCCAGCACCTGGAAGTCGTCGACCGTGGCCGGGCCGTCGTCGAGTTCGACGCCCTTGCGCAGGCGCTTGCCGACCTCGCGCTGCACCTCGCCGTCCACGGTCGCCAGGTACGTCTTGGACACCTGGAAGGACGGGTGCATCAAGCGGTGGGCCAGGTCGCCGTCGTTGGTAAGCAGCAGCAGACCCTCGGTATCGGCGTCGAGCCGCCCGACGTGGAACAGCCGCTGTCCGGCCATGACCCGTTCGGCGACGATATCGCCGACGCACGGCCGGTTGAATTCGTCGGACATGGTGGACTGGAAACCCTTGGGCTTGTTCAGCGCCAGATAGACCTGTTCGTCGCGCACCACGATCCGCACGCCGTCGACCCGGACCACGGCCGTGTCGGGATCGATGCGCAAACCCTGTTCGCGCACGACGACCCCGTCGACCTCGATGCGGCCCTGCTCGATCAGCTCCTCCGCGACCCGGCGGGAGGCGACGCCCGCCTTGGCGAGCACCTTCTGCAGCCGCTCCCCCTCACCCCACGGCAGCCGCTTCGGGCCCTGCTGCTCTTCTTCACCCTCGACGTGCTGGTGCCGAGCCGGTTTGGCGAAGCTGAGCACGGTGGGCTGCTTGCGCTGCGGTGTGGGCTTCGGCTTGCGGTTGGGGGTGGGCCCACGACCCGCGGCCGGACGCCCCTGTGCGGAGCCGGCGCGTCCGCGATCCTGGGAGTTGCCGCCACCGGTGCGCTCCGAAGCCGAGCCGCGTCCGCTCCCGTAGCCACCGCGACCGCTGCCCCGATCCTGGGAGTTGCCGCCCCGTCCACCCCGGTCCGGCGCATAACCGCGACCGGTCCCACGTTCGTCGGAATAGCCACCCCGCCCGGAGCCGCGATCCTGCGAATAGCCGCCCCGGCCGCGATCCTGCGAATAATCCCCGCGACTCCCCCGGTCCTGCGCATAACCGCCCCGCCCGGAGCGCTCTGCCGAATAGCCGCCGCGACCGGCCCCACGATCCGACGAGTAGCCGCCACGACCGGCGCCACGGTTCTGCGAATAACCCCCACGACCGGTACCGCGATCGTCCGAATAGCCGCCACGACCGGCGCCCCGATCGTCCGAATAACCCCCGCGACCGCTGCCGCGATCCCGCGAATAACCCCCACGGTCAGTACCGCGATCGTCCGAATAACCCCCGCGACCGCTGCCACGGTCCTGCGAGTAGCCGCCGCGGCCGGCGCCCCGATCCTGCGAATAGCCCCCGCGGCCGGTGCCGCGGTCCGGCGAGTATCCGCCGCGGTCCGAACGATCCCCCCGGGAATATCCCCCACGGTCGGCTGCGCGTTCCGCGCGGCCGTGCCTGTTGCGATTACGGTCCGGTGTGCCATCTCGGCGAGCGGGTGTGTCCACTGTGTCCTGTCAATCCTCGGCGCCGAGGTCGATATCCGACTCGGCGGGTTTCTTCAGCCTGGTGTACCGGGGATCGGTGTCCAGGCTCTCGTTGATCTCATCGATCAGGTCGACGCCCGGCAGCAGGGGCGCCAACGGCGGGAGGTCCGCCAGCGACGCGAGCCCGATCCGTTCCAGAAACAGCTCGGTGGTGACGTACAGGGTGCCGTTGGTGTCGGGATCGGCCCCGGACTCGGCGATGAGCCCGCGGGCGACCAGCGTGCGAATCACACCATCGACATTCACCCCGCGCACGGCGCTGACCCGTGCTCGCGTAACCGGTTGACGATAGGCGATGACAGCCAGAGTTTCCAAAGCGGCCCGCGTCAGTTTGGACCGCGCACCGTCCAGCAACATGCGTTCGACATACGGCGCGTATTCGGTCCGGGTGTAGTAACGCCAGCCGTCACCGGCATATCGCAGATCCATACCGCTGCCCCTGGCGGTCAGTTCGGCGGACATCTCCCGCAGCGCCTGCGTGACGCGTTTCTCACTGTCGCCGAGGGCCGAGGCGAGCAGTTCGGCCGATGCCGGTGCGTCGACGACCAGCAGCATAGCCTCGAGCGCCGAGCGGAATTCGTCCTCACCGAGCGACTGCGCGCCGAACTGCTCCTCGGCCGCCTCGCCGTCGCTCACCCGATCGACGCCGTCGGACGCATCGGTACCCGCTGTCACCGTCACCCGTAATCCTCTTCGATAGTCACCGTCTGTGCTGTTTGCGCATCGTCCGCATCACCGGTCCAGCTGACCGCCAAGGGGCCCAGTGGATCGGGTTGGTCGAACTCGATCGTCTTGCCCCGGTACAGCTCCAACAGCGCCAGAAATCTCGCGACGATCTGCACCGGTACCTCGCAGTCCGCGCAAATCTCGTGGAACGTCGTCCAATTGCCCGCTCCGCGTGCCCGCAACATCTCCAGCACCATCGCGGCCTGCTCGGCGACCGAGATCGCGTGGGCGTGCAGATGGTCCAGACCCACCTTCGGCGCCGGACGTGGCCGGAACGCCGCCGCGGCGATATCGGCGAAACCGGCGGCGTCGACCCCCAGCGTAACCTCCGGCAGAAGTTGCAGGTAGCGATCCTCGAGCGACACCGCCCGCGGATAACGCCGCAGCGCGGCGGCTTCCAGCTCCCCCAGCAACTCGGCGACCTGCTTGAACGCCCGATACTGCAGCAGTCGCGCGAACAGCAGGTCGCGCGCCTCGAGCAGTTCCAGATCGTCGGCGTCGGTGACCTCACCCGAGGGCAGCAGGCGCGCGGCCTTCAGATCCAGCAGAGTGGCGGCCACGACGAGGAATTCGGTGGTCAGGTCCAGAATCTTGTCCGCGCGCAGGGTCCGGTCTTGATTCAGCGTGGAGGTCAACGCCTTGGTGTACGCGATGAATTCATCGGTCACCTTGTGCAGCGCGACCTCGGTGACATCGAGCCGCCGCTGGCTGATCAACTGCAGAAGCAGATCGAAGGGGCCCTCGAAATTGGTCAGGCGCAGGTGGAAAACGTTCGTTCTGTCCGGATTGCCGGTGGCCCCGGCATCTTCGGGACTCGGAGTGGCCTCGTCGGGGAGAGCGGGTGGATCCGTAACAGTGGGCGGTTCCGCGGTCACCGGCCCGACCGGTGGATGACTTCCCGTGCCATCGCCCGATACGCCTCCGCGCCACCGGATTTCGGCGCCCATGTGGTGATCGGCTCACCCGCGACACTCGCGTCCGGGAACCGCACGGTCCGATTGATCACCGTGTCGTACACCAGATCCCCGAAGACCTCCACCACCCGGGCCATCACCTGCCGCGAATGCAGCAACCGCGCATCGAACATGGTGACTACGATGCCGTACAGGCTCAATCGCTGGTTCAGCCGGTCCCGCACCTTGTCCACGGTGTCGGTGAGCAGGGCCAGTCCACGCAGCGAGAAGTATTCGCATTCCATCGGAATGACCACACCATCGGCGCAGGCCAGTGCGTTGACGGTGAGCAGGCCCAGCGACGGCTGACAATCGATCAGGACATAGTCGTACCGATCGCTCAACGGCGCCAGCGCACGACCCAGGGTCTGCTCCCGGCCGACCTCGTTGACCAGCTGGATCTCCGCGGCGGACAGATCGATGTTGCTGGGCAGCAGGTCCATCCCCTCGACCTTGGTGGACATCAGCACATCGTCGACCCCGGCCCGGCCGCCGACGAGCAGATTGTGCACGGTGAGATCGAGATCGTGGTGCGCGACGCCGAGGCCCGCGGACAGCGCCCCCTGCGGATCCAGGTCCACCAGCAGCACCCTGCGACCGTACTCGGCCAGCGCGGCACCGAGATTGATGGTCGAGGTGGTCTTGCCGACGCCACCCTTCTGGTTACACATCGCGATAACCAGCGCGTCTCCGTGGCGGGACACCGGCGGCGGTTCCGGTATGTCGCGCAACGGGCGTCCGGTCGGTCCCACTTCCGTGCCGTCCGCCACGATATCTTTCGCCTCCCATAATGTTCGGGCCGCATGCTCTATCCGCGATCCTGATCGGTTGGATGAAAGCGGGTCTGTCGCAGCTCTCCTATGCGGTTCGCCCGCACCGGCTGTCGTCATATCCGCTGCTCCTTACAAGTCCTGCATTGCCCCGCCCAGCGCTGCGGGGCCGATCTTCATCAGGGGGTGCCGCGTTAAGCACTGCCATAGACGCTACCGCTTCGTAGCACAACACCGCTGTTCCGCCTCTCCGGGACTTCAGCGTGTTGTCGGATGCTCGAGAACTCGAGCTTCGGCACGGCGGTTCAGAGCCGAGCGCCTTTCGGGCGTCCCCGTGAGCACCGATGTTCTTACGAAATCAGTTGGCGGGACCGCCTCTCCGGGGCTTCAGCGTGTCGTCGGGGACAAGGAGGGCGCGCGCCTGTGACCGGCACGTGCGGGGTACCCGGTGAGTTATCCGCGTTCATGGCTCTTGCGAAATCGGTTGTCGGGACCGTCCGTCCGGGCCGTCGAATACCCGCGGTCCCCGCGTTTCGGGCGGGCGACGCGTGGCATCGCAACCCCGCCGGTCGCTCGTATACTCGCGAAAACAATTGCCGGACAGGCTTTTCCGGGCGAACAGCGGCGGGCGGGAGCCGGATTGCGCTGTCACTCGACAGGGCGATCATCCGCCGCTGGTGGGAGTAGCGGACCGAGCGGACCCAGATCGATGTTGAGGTCTTCCGGTGTGAGTCCGAAATGATCGCGCAGTTCGCCCATGCGTTGTTCCAGAAGCATGAGTGTGGTTCCGATGCGCTCGATCTGATCGTCGGTGAGATCACCCGCGTCGACGCGGCGCAGCGCCTGCCGTTCCATCAATTGCCGCAGCAGCTCCACCAGGGTGAGCACGAGGGTGACGAGCCCGCGCTCGACGGATTCCGGATCGCTGTCGATCCGCGGTGGGATGCCGCCGAATTCAGTCATCGCCGAATTCCGGCGCCTCGCTCGGCGGTGATCCGATCGGCGGGTAGAGGGTGCTGATCGAGGAGATGAGGGCCCGCAACGAGATCTGGACCAGATCGACGTCGGCAATGGCGAGTTTGACATCGCCGGAAATGACCACCCCACCGGCCAGCACCCTGTCCAGAAGATCCACCAGCGCGATACGGCGCTCGGTGTCGGGGGTGCGATCGGCGCGAATCATGTCGCCCCTCGTTGGATACCCGCGAACGAATACGGCGGCCAGGGGCCGGTGAGTTCGAGCCGGATGCCCGGAAACTCGGCTTCGAGCTTCGTGACGGTCGCGGTGAAGTCCTCGGTGCGGTCGTCGTCGACGAGATAGGTTCCGTTGAGCACCATCCAGTCCCGGCGGCCGCTCACGGCCGGGTCGGTCAGCGGCTGACACCGTCCTGCCGCCGCATGGCGTACCAAACACGCATGGATCCGCTCGGCACGCTCGGCCGCGTCCCGCTCGACGGTCTCCTGCGCGGACAATTGCGCCCGGCGGCGAGCCAGGTACGCGGCGCCGGGCCTGGACGTGCCGCCTTCGGCCGCCTCGGCCTCGGCAACGGCGGCGGTGAGGGCGGCACGATCGCCATAGGCTCGTACGCCCCACTCGGTACGCGCGCTCACCAGTTCGAGCGCGGCGGCGAAATCCGCCCGCCGCTCGTGCAGCAATTCGCGTACCCGGTTGTCGTCGTGGAAGACGGTCGCCAGCCGCAGCGGCACGACCGGTCCCCGGCCCACCATGGCCGAAACCACCGCGTCGTGTGCCCGCGCGGTCGCCTCCAGCCAGTCCAGATCCTCGAAGTTCCTGCGCAACGGTTGCTCCCCGAAGACGTCCAGCGGCACCGAACCGACCACGGCGGCCAGGTCACCCGACACGATCGTGCGCACCGGTTCGCCCGCGACTCCCGTCAGGCCGGCCGTATCCGCGTACCCGTCGCGCCGATCCGCCACGACGTACAGCCAGACCGCGAAACCTCCGGTCACCGTTGCTCTTCCGTCGACTCGCGGCCGCGCTCGAGCGGTTGCCGGCGCTCGTCCACCGCCTCCAGCTGGGCGATCCGCTCCCGGAGCCGGCGATTCTCGAGCTCGAGATCCGGGCCTTGCCGCTCCACCGCGCGAGCCTTGCTGTTGAGCCAGGGGTCGCTCTCCCACCAATCGATGCCCACCGCCTTGGCCGTTTCCAGGGACGCGATCACCAACCGCAGTTTGATGGTGAGCAGCTCGATGTCCAGGAGATTCACTTGGATGTCACCGGCGATCACCAAGCCCTTGTCCAGGACCCGTTCCAGAATGTCGGCCAGGTTCGTGGATTGGTGCCCGCCCCCGTAGGGTTGCGGCGCGTACGAACCGCCTCCGTTCACCGTCATCATCGTTCCCTCGAGCCGATGTCGGTGCTGCCGCGGCTGTAGCGTTTGCTTCTCCGGTAGGCCAGCAGACTTCCGTCGAAATCGATCTCCACCTCGTAGAGCGCCAGGATGTCCGCCGATGAGGGGATACGACGGTCTTCGAGTGCCTCGACCTCCACGAGCCAGCCGTCCTCCATGGGTTCCACGCTCGTGACTCCCTGGACGTCCTTCGACGTCAGCTGCACGAGACGTTCGACCGCCAGCACGGCGGCTTGCTCGGCGGTCAGGGCCGGCTCTTCCGCCGACGCCGAACGAGCCTTGCCGGAATCGTCGGAAACGGTGTTGCGAGCCACCTCGATCACTCCTTCGGTTCTATCGCCCGCCTCCCCGGGAGCCCATCATGCGTTCCAGGACCGCCTGCTGGGCTTGTTCGGCCTCCTGCGCGGACAATTCGCCCGCCGCCGCGGCGCGCTCGATCTCCTCGAGCTCGCGCCGCAGTAGCACGGGATCATGGAGCTGCTGTTCGACCTGGTCCTGGATCACTTCGCCGATCCAGATCACGCCGCGAACCGGCACGGTGACCGGCGCGAGCGGCAAGGACAATATCGAGGAGAGCAGACCCATATCTCACTCCTCGGGAGCCGGCTTGGCGATGAAGTCGTAGGCCGCCATCGGCCCGAGCAACTGCAACTCCACCCGGCCGTCCCACTCGGCCATGAGCCGTTGCAACGCCTCCTCCAACTCGTTCTGCCGGGCCGACTCGACCAGCACCGCGACGTGGACGGCATCCTCCTCGTGAGTCGGTTGGCGCTGGTTGACCATCGCGTCGAGTTGCTCCACCTCGGACACCACCTTCGCGGAGTCCTCGGCTCGCTTGGCCTCGATCGACTGATTGATCAACTCGCCGAGCGCGATTCGCTCGTTGCGAGTGGCATCCTCCGGTTTGCCGCGGATCTCGTCCCGCAGCCGGGCGGCCTCGGCATTCTCATCGAGCAATTCCCGCAGGATCGCGTCTTCGACGTAACGCCCCTTGATCACGAACTGCGCCCGGCCCTCGAGTTCTACCAGCGCCGCGTGGAATTCTTCCTCGTGCGCCGCGAGCAGTTCGTCCTCCACCGCCGCCGTGTCGGTCATGACCGCGCCGAAGCGCAGCGGCAGCACCGGGGTCACGGCGGCCGATCCGTCCAGCAGTTTCTCGTGGGCGGTGAGGTCCTGGGGCGTGCCCAGTGCCCGATCCGACACCAGCGGGCTGACCAGCGCGGCGATCTCGCCGTGCCGCACCACCTCGATCTCACCCGGTGGATCGCCGACTCCGGTGATGTGCGGCTCGGGCTCGACGTCGGCGGGCACGATGCCGTAGACGTAGACACCTGTGGGTGATTGCGGAGCCATCACTTCTCCTCACGCCTGGATGGCCGGTGTACTGTCTGGCGCTTCTCCTGCACGTCACCGAGGAAGTCCGCGACCTTCTCACTCGCCGCGTCGAGTGCGCCCTTCGTCTTGTTCTTCGCCAAGCCTTGGGTGGTGTCGCCGACGAGATCGCTCAGGCCCTTGGGCTCACTGCCGAGCTCGAGCCGGTTGACCGCGTCGGCGAAACGCAGATAGGTATCCACGCTGGCCACCACGACACGCGCGTCGATGGTCACCAATTCGATGCCGACCAGCGACACACGGGCGAACGCGTCGATGACCAGGCCCTTGTCGAGAATGGTGTCGATTACATCGGCCAGGCTGGACGAGTTCGGCCGGGCCATCGTGCCGGTTCCGCCACCGCCGCCGCCTCCTGCGGGTTCGATCGTCATCTGCTTGCTCCTTGGGTAACACGCGACCGGCGGGGCGCCGGGCTGTTGCGGGCGGCTGTTCGGCGGCGAGGCGGCTCCGGTTCGGCCTCCTCCTCGTCGGCATCACGCTGATCCGCGTCCTGCTCGTCGATCTCGTTTTCCTCGGCCTCGTCCATTTCTCGGTCGTCGGCTTCGTCGTCGGCGCGCTCGTCATCCTCGGCGTGCCGGCCTTCGATATCTGCTTGCTCCTCGCGCCGTGCGCTCTCGTCGTCCTGCACGACCTCGCTGTCGCGGATTTCGCCGTGCCAGCCCACGATGTCATCGCTGTGCAGCACGGTCTCCTGCATGACATGCCGCTGAAAGTGCTTGAGCTCCAACCGGCATCGCCGGCCCGCCGCGCGCCACAGGTTCGCGGTCTTCTCGAATACTCCTTGTGGGTGGTACGCGAGCACCACAAGGATGCGGGTGAGGTCCGGTGTGATCTCGTGGAAGCTGACCGCACCGTCGATATAGCCTTTGGCCCCCTTGGAACGCCACACGATCCGCTCGAAGGGCACCTGCTCGATGATCGTGGACTCCCAGGTCCGCCTCGACCAGAACACTTTTCCGGTCCAGCTGAGCTTTTCGTCGGAGATCTGCTCGACCTGCTCGAGTTTCTTCGTGAATTTCGGGAAGTCCGCGAACTGGGTCCACTGGTCGTAGGCCAGATCGATCGGCACGCCGACGTCGATGTGCTCGACGATATTGGTCAGCTTCAGCTTCTGTGTGCCGCCCTTGCCCTTCCCTCCGGTGAGCGATTCCTTGACTCCCTCGACAACACCTCCGAACGTCTCCCGGAACGATCGCCCGAACTTGTCGGCACCCGCGCTCATCACTGCGCGCAACGGCGAGGCGCCGCCCGCCAGCTTCTCCACGCCGGTCACCGCCGCCAGCAGGTTCCCGCCGCCGTCGGCGGCGTACTCCTGCAGCCGATCGGCGGTTCTCATTGCCCGGTTCGACAAACCGGCTACCGCACGTTCGGCCAGCGTCCCCGCGAGGTTCTGCACGGATTGCTGCAGGACACCGGTCGGGGCGCCCGCCGTTTCCCCGGCCGCCGTACCGGCCCGGGTCGTGGCTTCCGCGATCCGGCCAACCGCCTCGGAGGCCGCCTTGCCGACTCCAGTTGCGGTGTCGCTCAACGCTTTCGACATCGATTCACCTCCTCGTGCGACGCACCGGCGCGTCGCCGGCGTCGGCACCGGCACGGCGTCGAGCAGAGGATGAGACCGGCGTGCGATCCGCCGAACCTGCCCCACGGTTCGAGGTCCGCGAGCCGGCCCTGCGCGTGCGTGCGGTTACCGGCCCGCCCGATCGTGATCCAGTGGCACGCCGAGAACCGGTTCGCTCCTGGTCGTCTCGGTCTGCTCCGTATTCATCTTCGTCCGGAGAATCACCGTGCCCGCCGGCGCTCGCTGCCCCGGCCTCGCGGCGGTGCCCGTCACCGGTTTCCGGTTCGTCCGAATCGGTGTCGCGCGCCCGGTGTCGATCCGTGTCCGAGACGGACGTAGCGCCCTGTTGCAGCCGCTCGCTCAGCGCATCGATGCGGTTGCTCGCGGCGGTCACCGCGGCCGACCGAGCCGCATCCATCAACTCGCCGCGAACCGTATCGGTGAGTTCGGTCAGCGCCGACGACGATTTGAGCAGTTCGGTCCCGCGCTCCAACAGTTCGGCAGGCGTTCCCGTGGATCGTCTCGCCATCGCCGCCCCTGCCAGCGACAACGCGAAGCGCATCTTGCGCGTGCGCCCCAGCAGGTAACCGACGCCCACCCCTATCGCAATTCTCGTGCCACCTTTCATGGCTCACTCCTTGCTTGCTCGACTACTGCCGCGTCGGCACTGCCGCGGGGGTCGAGCGATAACACCCCGATGTATGAGGTAGGCCATATTGCCAATGGCCATACACCAGCGTATACCCAGCTATTCCGCTGGGCGGGCCGTCGGCCGGATGGCTGGGGCCGCCGCGGACCAGGCACGCGATGCCGCTACCTGCGATTCGCCGGGCTTGTATGCCGACGAATCCCGCTCCGGCTGCCGGGGCGCCGGGGCCGGGTGCACAGTCCGAACCCGCACCCCCGGCCCGTGGCTCGCGGTCAGTCCTTGAAGACGTCCTTGACCTTCTCCCCCGCATCCTTCAGGTGGGCTTTGGCCTGGTCGTCCCGGCCCTTTTGCTCGCGCTCGGCATTACCCGCCACCTGGCCGGCCTTCTCCTTGGCCTTGCCGCTCAGTTGTTCGGTCTTGTTCTTGATCTTGTCGGTAGCACTCATGACGGCTCTCTCCTTCCAGTGCGCCCGGGGCCGCCGGCAACGGCCCGGTGATCGATCGCCTACCCCGGCGCCGGCCGCGCAAACAGCAGCGAATCCGCTCACCACCGGACCGGCCGGGCGCATCCACCGAGACCGAGAATCACCGTTCTCGCGTGACCGGCCGCCAGGGCGCGACCAGACGAGCGCTTCGGCCGGGCGCGGACCGGTGTGGCGATTCCGCGCCCGCGACCGAGTGCGAAACATCCACGGCGAGTATGGAGTTCGTCGCGGTTATCGGGCGCGGGGGTGGGCCGTGGCCCAGACTTCGTGGAGGGTGTTGACCGTGACCAGGGTGTAGATCTGGGTGGTGGTGACCGACGCGTGGCCGAGCAATTCCTGCACGACGCGTACGTCCGCGCCGCCGTCGAGCAGGTGGGTGGCGAAGGAGTGGCGCAAGGTGTGCGGGGAGACCGCGGCGCCGATGCCCGCGCGTTCGGCGGCGTCCTGGAGCACCTGCCAGGCGCTCTGGCGGGAAAGCCTGCCGCCGCGGGCATTACAGAACAGGGCGGGATTTCCGGTGCCGCGCATCGCGAGTGCGGGACGCCCGCGCACCAGGTAGGCATCCAGGGCCTGCAGGGCGGGGCGTCCGATCGGGACGATACGTTGTTTACCGCCCTTGCCGCGCAGCACGACCGAGCGGTTGGCGGTGTCGATATCGTCCACGTCCAGATCGATCGCCTCGGAGATCCGCGCGCCGGTCGAGTACAGCAGTTCGAGCAACGCCCGGTCGCGCAGTCCGCGCGGGCCGCCATCGGCCGCGCCGGCACCTCCCGACGCCTCCAGAAG
>CBJNFW010000135.1:0-21708 GCA_966435935.1 uncultured Nocardia sp. | reverse complement strand
GAGGACTGCGCCGAGGAACTGATCGGCTTCGGCTTCGGTCTCCGCCTCCGCGGCCATAGCGGCATAGTAGTTCATCTCGTCGAACGCCTCATGATCGAGGCCCTCCGCCTCGTCCTCGTACTCGTCCTCCGGGGAACGCCGTGGCGGAGCCGCGACGGTGTTGCCCGGGCGGGTGCTGTCGCCCATGGCGAACGCGCCGCCGGCGAGCCCGCCGACGATTCCGGCGCCCATCCCGGACGACACGTCGCCACCGCCGGAACCGTCACTGCCGCCTGAACTCTCGGCCCCGTCCTTGTGTTTGCCATCGCTGTCGGCGCTCTGCGGCTTCGTGGACGTGTTCTGCGGCTTGGTCGAGGCACTCCGCGGCTTCGCGGCGGCCGGGGCGGGCGCCACTGCGGGAACGGCCGCCGATGCGCTGGGCGCGATCCGGTCAGCTTGCGGCGCAATGGCATTCGCCGGAGTCGCCGTGGACGCCGACGGTACGGCCGCGGGCGTGGTGGACGCGGAGGCGGCCGCCGGGCTGGTCACCGAGGCCGGTGTCACCGCCGCGCCGGCATCGGTGCGAACCTGGCCGGGCTGGGCCGCATGCGGCTGGGACGGCTGATGGATCGTCGGATCCGACTGTGTCCCGGCAACTTTCGAACTCGGCGCGGGCGAGGTGGCCGGGCTCGCGGTATCGACGCCGGCGCCGGGGGCGGTGACGCCGGGTTGCGGGGTGGTCTGCTGCTGAGCCGGATACATGCCGCCGACGGGAAAACCCGGCACATTGTTCCCGGCGGGGATGAAGGCCCCGACGTAGACCGAATTCATCACCCGCACGACATCCAGACGGACGTTCTCCGCCATCTTCTGCGTTTCGGCATTCACGGTGGCGTGCTTGGGATCCAGCAGTGCGGCATCGAGATCCATGGAGACCGAAACCGGGTGCGAAACCGAGGAGCGCAGCGTCTCGGCTGCGTCATTGGCCTGTCCGAGACGCTGCCCGACTTCGGACATCACATCGGCCAGATTCTGTCCCAGCGATTCGAAGGCCCGCACGGCATCGGCGGCCAATTGTGCCGCGCTCCCGCGCCAGCCGTCGGCGATGGCCGCGCGAATCTCGGCATGCGCCTGCTGTACCGCGTCGCTCATCGCGCTGCCCGAACTCTGCCAGGTCCGGCGGCCCGCGGTGAGCACCTCCGGGTCCAGCGCCATGACGCCGCGGTAGATCTCGTCGTAGGTGAGGTGGTCGAAGACCTCGACGTTCGGCGCGTAATCCGGGTCCGCGTGCGAGGTTTCGACCGTGGTGCCGTCGCCGCTGATCTTATGCATGGCCCGCACCCACCACATCGCTGTTGGTCTTGCCGATCGCCGCGGCGATATCGGCGTCGTGCTGGGTGTAGGCCGCGCCCGCGATGCGCAGCGTCTGCGCGAGTTGGCGGGCCGCGTCGGCGTACTGGCGCAGATGTTCGAGTGCGTCGGTGGCCTTGCCCTCGAATCCACGCCGCAGCGAGGCACCGGATTCGAAACCGCCGAAGCCGGGCAGCGCGGTGGCCGCGTGCAGCACCTTCATCTGCTGTTCCACCTGCTCGGCGAGGGTTTCGTAGCGACGCGCACAGCGTTCGTGGACGCCCTCGGTGACCAGTACCCCGTCCATCCACAGTTCACCGTCGTCGACCGCTTGCGTCAGGGCTGCCACATCGCTGCGCAGGTCCCCGGTCTCTTGTGATTGCACCGGTCCCCCTTTCTCGAACTCACTCCGCAGGTATGCGCTCCGCGTTCGCGACCACACCCTGTATCCACTCGGCGATGTCGGCGGTGACCCGCACGTGCACCGGTTCGTGGAGCAAATCGTGCCCGGCGTCGGTGTACTCGCGCAACCCTACAGATTGTTGACGCCCGGTCCAGTCGCGAATCGGATCGATGGGTGCGCGACGATCGTCGACGCCGTGCAGCGCCAGAACCGGTAGTCCTTCGCGCACAAGCGCATCGGGAGTCGCGGCGCGGGCGGGTGTGCCGGTGAGCACGAGCCCGGCGCAATCGGGCAGTGCGGGAAGCGCGGCCAGAGCGGTCGCCGCGCCGAGCGAGTGCCCGGCCGCGAGCATCGGCACATCGGGCAGTTCGGAACGCAGCAGGGCGGCCAGCCGCAGCGCGTCGGCGGCGAGTTCGCCGATCGTGCCGGGGGCGGCCGGATCGCCCTCGCTCAATCCCTGCCCGGAGGTGTCCAGTCCCCACACCTCGATGCGCTGTGCGCCCAGTGCGCGGGCGAATCGGTGATAGTGCCCGGTGTGCTGCCCCGAGCCGGGCAGCCACTCCAGTGCGGCCAGCGGTTGCCGCACCGGCCAGCGCCGATAGTGCAGCCGCCCGCGCGCGCCTTCGAAAAACGGCATGCCGCAATCCTTTCACCGGCCGTGCCTTTGCGCGCCGCACCCCCTGCACCTGCGCCACAGCCCATCCGACCACGCGCGATGGGCCGCGTCCCATACACTCGGTTCGGGCCAACCGTCACGCGGGGGTGGGGGCCGGTCCCCTCGGCTGGCTGCGTTTCACTTCACGTGACGACACGCGCCGCGTACGCCACGCCGTGCGACCTCGAATGATTACGCTGTTGCGCGACTCGGCACGCAACGGTGCGTTCGCCCGGGGTTCGGGTGTTCCGAGACACAGGAGGGCCACGATTGATTCTGTTCGGTGATCGCGTCGTGTGCAGCACCGGTGACCTGGTGGAGGCGGCGCGCTGCGAGTTCGCGCTGTTGCGCGCGCTCGATGCCGAACTGGGCTTGGTGCCGCCGGTCGCGGGCACCGGGTCAGCGCCCGATTCCCTGGGCACGACCAGCGCCGCCGCCATCGACGCCGCGCTCGGCACCCTCCCGGCCCCCCTGGCCGACGCCGCGGTCCGCATCGATCCCCCCGCCGCGGCCGATCCCGCCGCGCTCGTCGCCGCCCTGGAGCGCGCGGATCACCGGACAGTTGCCGCCCTGCGCGCGGGCGCGCCCGTGGTCGCCGGCGCGCGGTTCTTCGACGGCGAGTTCACCAGCGGTTGCGCTCTGCTGATACGTGCCGAACCCGAAGATCCCCGCCCCGCCTCGACCACCCCCGCATTCGACGACGACTCCATCGTCGACGGCGACGCCCTGGGCGCAACGGGACCGGCCGGGCAGTTCTTTTCGGGCGCGGGCCCGAATGCCGCACCCGCCGCCAAGGACCCGCCCTACGACACGACAGCCGACCACCTGCCCGGTTACTCGGCCCACGCCATCGCAGCCGACCGGGCTTTGCAGCACGCGTTATCCGGTGCGGCGGCAGACGACCACGGACTGCGCGAACAACCGGTACACAGCACGACAGCCGACCGAACTCCGCAGTACTCGACACAAGGTCCGACCGACCGATCCCCGCAGCACTCGGCACCCGACGCGACAACCGACTCCACCGCGCGGTACGCGACCCACGACACGACAACCGCCTCGGCCGCACAGCACTCGGTTCACGACGCGACGACCAACCCGGCCACGCGGCACCCGACCAACAACACGACAACCGACCCCACCGCGCAGTACGCAAAACACGACACGACAACCACCTCGACCGCACAGCACTCGGTTCACGACGCGACGACCAACCCGGCCACGCGGCACCCGACCAACAACACGACAACCGACCCAGCCACGCAGTACGCAACACACGACACGACAACCACCTCGGCCGCGCAACACTCGGTTCACGACGCGACAACCAACCCAGCCACGCAGTACGCGACACACGACACGACAACCACCTCGGCCGCACGGCACTCGGTTCACGACGCGACAACCGACCCGGCCACGCGGTACGCGACAGATGGCCCGGCCGCGCAGTATTCGATACGTGGTGTGGCGACTGACCCCGGCCCGCGGTACTCGATACACGGGGTGGCGGGTTCGGGGTCGGCGATCGGCGCGCTGATCGAGCTTGCGGGTTGTGCTGATGCGTTGCAGCAGTGTGGTTTTCGAGTGGACCCGCGGCTGCGGGTGCGGTTGGCCGACGGCTCGGAGATGATTCACGACCTGTCTGCGGCAGCGGTGGTGTACCGAGCGCGGCGGGCGCGGCTGGCCACGATTCTGGCCGGAAAGCAGAACGAACTACTTCCGGTGCAGTGGGGCGATCGCCGCTATCTGGCCTGCGGTCACTGCCCCACCTGCACCGCGGAACTGGTTGCCGGGCGTGATCTGCTGCTGGTGGCCGGTATGCGCCCGGGGGTGCGGGCACAGTTGCGCGATGCCGGTATAACCACCGTCGATCGTCTGGCGGCCGCCGATTCCGCGGTCAGCGGCGTTGCGGCACATACGTTTTCGGCGCTGTCTCGGCAGGCCGAGGTGCAGTTGCGGCACGAGCGCACCGGCGCGGCGGTCTATACGGTGACCGATGCGGAGGCACTGGGTGCGCTGCCGCTCCCCTCACCCGGGGACGTCTTCCTCGCTGTGACGGACACGCCGGCCACAGCGGTGGGCGTCGGCGTGGCTCCGGCACATCATGCCGAGGGCGGCGAGGATCCGGTGGTGCTCTTCCACGCCTTCGCCATCGCCGGAATCGATTCGGCCGACGAGGGTTTCGACGCCGCCGACGAGACACCGGATCTGCTGGAATATCTCCTGGACCGCCAGGAGCACCACCCCGGCATGCGGATCTACCACTATCGCTCACCGGTCCGGCAGCTGCTGGCCCGGCTGTGCGTCCGGTACGGCGCGGATGAGCAGATCATCGACGATCTGCTGGGGTCCCTGGTGGACCTGTACCCGATCCTGCGGTCCGCACTGATCATCGGCCAACGTTCGTACCGCCTGGCCGACCTGGCCGAACTGTTCGGCACGAGAACCGAGATCCCTGGCGAGAACCTGGAATCGGAGTGCGCGCACACCTTGCGGCTGCGTGAGTGGCTGCGTCGGCTGGCCGCCGAACACGGCGTTCGCCCGGTTCCCCAGGCGCCGCGCCCGGAGACCGAACCGCTGCCCGCGGTCGAGGCGGCGCTGCGCGAATTCGCCTTCGACTTCGACGAATCCCGTAGCGCCGCACAGCGAGCCGCGGCGTTGACGGCCGCGACCCTGGCCTATCACCGGCGCGAGCGGCAACCGCTGCACTGGGCGCACGAGGATCGCCTGCGGCGGCCGATCGCCGAATGGGACGACGCCCCCGGAGTGCTCATCGCGGACTGGGGCACCGTGGACACCAAGTGGCACAGCACCGGTGAGCTGCCGATGCGGCGCTATCTCACGCTGACCGGCCGTCTGGGCACCGGTGGCGCACCACGTCCCGGGACCCCGGTGCTCACCGTCTACGACAGGCCCGTCCCGGGGATGACCGCCACACCCGGCCGTCGCGCGACCGCGCACGCCACCATTCTGGGTTGCGCGCTGGACGCCAACTTCGACGACGCCGTACGGGTCGAGGAGCTGTTGCCGCAGGGCTGCGAGCCCTATGACGAACTGCCGGTCGCGATCGTGCCGGGCCCGCCCGGTCAAGACGAGAACGTCGCGGACGCACTCGAATCCGCGGCGCACGACCTGCTGGTGAGCCTGCCCGAGGTGCCCGCGACGGCCGCGTTCGACCTGTTGCTGCGACGTCCACCGCGCCTGCGCTCGAGTGCGGCGCTGCCGGAGGTGTTCGGGGATCACGCCGCCGCCGTCACCGCCGCGGTGCTCGATCTGGACGATTCCTATGTCGCGGTGCAGGGCCCGTCGGGCACCGGCAAGACCGATACCGCCGCACGAGTGGTGGAACGGCTGGTCACCCGGTACAAATGGCGCGTCGGAGTGGTCGCCCGGTCGCACTGGTCGGTCGAGCAGGTGCTCGACGCGCTGGTGCGGGTGGGCGTGCTACCGGAACTCGTCGCCAAATCCGAGACCCACGCGGTATCGCCGGAGTGGCTGACCATCGAGCCGAACCGCTACCCGCGTTTTCTGGACAACGCCGTGAACGGCTGCGTGATCGGTGGTCTGCCAGGCGATTTCGCGGACGCCGCGCGGGTGCCGCCCGGCGCACTGGATCTGCTGCTGATCGCCGACGCCGGGCATTTCGCGCTCGCCGACGCGATCGCGGTCGCCGGCAGCGCGCACAATCTGCTGCTGCTCGGCGATCCGGCCCCGCTACCCGGCCACGGCATCCATCCCGAGCCGGTGCACGATTCGACGCTGGGTCGGCTGCTCGGTGAATTGCCAACGCTCCCGGACGAATTCGGTTACTTCCTGGATCGCACCTGGCGGATGCATCCGCAGCTGTGCGGGCCGGTGTCCCGGCTGCGTTATGCCGGACGCCTGCGCTCGAGCGAAACCGTAACTCTCGCACGGGATCTGGAAGGCATTCCACCCGGTGTGCGGACGAAGCCGATCGAACATCACGGCAACAGCACCGAATCCGCGGAGGAGGCCCGCGAGATCGTGCGCACGGTGCGGAATCTGCTGGGCCTGCCCTGGCGGCAGGGCGCGGTGACGCGCCGCCTGCACCCGCACGACATCCTGGTCGTCACCCCGTACCACGCCCAGGTCGCGCGCATCCGCACCCTGCTCTCCCGGGCTCGCATCGAGGACGTCCTGGTCGGAACCCCCGAACGCCTGGCCGGTCGCGAGGCGGCCGTGGTCCTGATCTCGATGACCACCTCCTCCCCCGACGACGCCCCACACGGCATCCATCCGCTGCTGTCCCGCCACTGGATCACCACGGCCGTCTCCCGGGCCATGTGGACCGCCATCATCGTCCACTCGGCACTGCTCACCGAGTACCTCCCGGACACCCCGGATCAGCTGGCCGACCTGGCCGCGTTCCTGGAGCTCGCCGACTCCTGAAAACGCCTGTCAGCCGAAGTTCTTCCCTTCCCCGCGGTAGGTGGGGACAGTGCCGCGGGTGCCGTCGGGGGCGACGATCTGCAGCGTGTCGAAACGTTCGCACAGCTCCCCCGCTTTGGCGTGGCGGAACCACACGCGATCGCCGATCGCCAGATCACCGGCTCCGGCGAGCGGAGTCTGCACCTCACCCGCCCCCTCGGTGCCGATGAGGCGTAATCGACCGGGCCACACCGGTTTCGGCACGCGCGATGAACCCGCCGGCCCCGAGGCGATGTAACCGCCGGAGAACACCGTGGCGATATCGCGCGCGGGCCGGCGCAACACCGGCTCGGCGAAGTACAGAGCGGGGCGCGGGGTGAAGCTGCGGTATCCGTCGAACAGCGTCGGAACGTACAGTCCGGAACCGGCCGTAACCTCGGTGACACCGGGTGAGGCGGCGCTCACCTCGATCGAGCCGCTGCCGCCGCTGTTCACGATCCGCAACTCACCCACCACGGACCGGACCGCGTCGAGCACCTGCGTGCGGCGGGTGGCGATCTCCGCGGCCGAGAACTTTTTCACCAGGCGTACCGCGGGATTGGTATCGGGCAGACCTGCGATCTGCGCCTCGTAGGTCATCACCCCGACGACCTCGAAGCCGCGATCGCGGGCGGCGCGAGCGAGCCGGGCGGCCTGATCCGGGGTGCGGATCGGCGAGCGGCGAACGCCGAGGTGCAGCGGGCCGATTCGCAGTGAGGCGTCCACGTCCAGGCAGACGCGCGGACGCACCCGGTCGACGCCGACGGCCGTTTCGATCAGATCGAGCTGGGCGCTGTCATCGACCATGAGGGTGATCGAGTCGCGCAGCACCTCGTCCTCGCCGAGTTCGGCCAACGCGGCGCGATGCACGCTCGGATAACCCAGCAGAACGTCCCGAGCGCCGTTGCGGACCAGCCAAATCGCCTCGGGCAGTGCGTAACCCATGATCCCGGCGAATCCGCCGGACGCGGTCGTACCGGCGCCGAGTACCTCCTCGAGGACGGCGCGACAGCGCACGGATTTGCTCGCCACGCGGATCGGCACCCCCGCGGCCCGGCGAACCAGATCGGCGGCGTTGGCACGCAACGCGCCCAGATCCAGCACGGCCAGCGGCGGATCCAGATCGGCGGTGGCCGCATGCAGGTCGGCGATGGACGACACGTCTGTCACGTACTCCACTGAATCATGAAGCTGGTCACACGTCCAGTTGCGCGGCGACGTGTATCCGCGGCCCCACGGCGACTCTTACCTGTCGATTACCTGTCGACAGCCTTGGTGGACAGGCTCGATACCAGATCGTCCAGCACCACCAGCGTGGTTTCGTCGTCGCAGTCGGCCAGCCAGCGCAGGATGGTCCCCTGCATGACCGCGACGGCATAGGCCGAGATCGCCTCGACCGGCTCGATCCATTCGGTCCCGGACCGCTCCGCGCACAGCCGCAGAAACGCGGTGACTTCTGCTTCCTGCTGCCGGAACAGTGCGCCCGCCGACTGTTCGACGGCACACTCGTCCCGCCCGCCCCATCGGTGGCGCAGTGCCGTGATGGTGGTCTCGTAGATGTGCACCTGACGCTCCGGCGTGGCCTTGATCGCGGGCCACAGCGCACTCACCCCGGCATGCAGCAACACTCGCAGCGCGCGCGTGCCGGAAAAATCGAGCTCGGCACACGCCCGTTCCACCGCATCGGCGAGCGCCGGCCTGGGCCGGAGCTCGGTCATCTCTCCACTAGCGCTCAACGAAGACTCCCTTGGGCAAATCGAACACTCGCACCTCGCCGGCGCGGGCCGCTCAACGGGTTGCAGATCCTCGCTGATCGGACCGGACCCGCGCCCGGTCGACCCGTCCAACCTTCACCAATATAGGAGGTTTCCAGGGATGGCGACCGAGTTCAGCGTGGTTTTACGGACTGGAAGAATGTTTTGTTACCCCCTTGGAATCAGGCTGCGATCCAACGGACATCCATCCCATCATCCCGCCGAAATATGAGACGAGTCGGTGATCGGGCTAAGGCTCCAGTGAACCACGAATCAGGTGCCGAATCTCTGTGGCGGGTACCACATGCCGCCGGAGATTCGCCGGTTCGATCGGTGAACGACACCCGGGGGCAACCAGCCCGACCGTAGCCTTGACAGATGAACACCGCACGTCCAGACCACTTTCAGATCTCCGGTACCTTCAACTACCGCGACGTGGGTCGGCTACATACGGCGCGCGGGCGCAAGTTGCGCAGCGGTGTGCTGTTGCGCTCGGCGCACCTGTGCCGGATCGACGCCCGCGGCCAGGAGACGTTACGCGAACTCAACGTGCGCACCGTGCACGATCTGCGCGGACCGCGCGAGATCGATCACCTGGGCGCGGACGTCCTGCCCGGGGGCGTGCGCCTGCGGCTGACCCCGTTCGACTCGGCCATCGGCGAACAGCCGCCGCACGAGGCGGCCGGTGAGCGCGACGGACTCGCCGAGATGCTCCAGGTCTACCGATCGTTCCCCGGAATGGCCGAGGCGCACCTGGCCCTGCTGGCCATCGCCGAATCGCTTCTGCGCGGCGACGGCGCCGTCCTGGTGCACTGCGCCGCGGGCAAGGATCGCACCGGCTGGGCGATCGCGACGCTGCTGCGCGCGATCGGCGTGACCGAGGACGACATCCTGGCCGAATTCCTGCTCAGCAATCACGCCGCCGAGGCCCTGGCCGCCGACGTGCACCACAATTCCGGTGGCCGCCTGAGCCTTCCGCCCGAGGTGCTCGGCGTCCGACCGGAATACCTTGCCGCCGGCACGGATTCGATGCACGACCTGCACACCGACCTGAGCGGCTATTTCACCGCGATCGGCCTCACCGAGGATCTGCGTGCCCGGCTGAGCGAGCGCCTGTTGGAGTGAACTTCGCCCGCTCGATCCGGTGGCCGGCTGCGCGACCGGCTCAGACCGCGAACTGGTCGGGAACCTGTTCGGCGGGCCGGGGCGGGGGCGGCGGCGTGCCCGCGCCGAAGGGAGTGCCGGGCAGCGCCTCGCGTCCGTGCGGGGCAAGCCAACCCGACAGATCGGGCCCCCTGGGCACGATCCGGGTGGGATTGATGTCGGTGTGAACGATGTAGTAGTGCTGCTTGATCTGGGTGAAATCGATGGTGTCGCCGAAACCCGGAGTCTGGAACAGATCACGGGCGTAGGCCCACAGCACCGGCATCTCGGCCAGCTTGGTTCGATTGCATTTGAAATGCCCGTGATAGACCGCGTCGAAACGGGCCAGTGTGGTGAACAGCCGCACATCCGCCTCGGTGACGGTCTGTCCGACCAGGTAGCGCTGGTCGGAGAGGCGCTGTGAGAGCCAGTCCAGCGCGCTGAACAGCCGATCGTAGGCCGCCTCGTAAGCGGCTTGGTCACCGGCGAATCCACAGCGGTAGACGCCGTTGTTGATCTCGGTGTAGACGCGCCGGTTCACCTCGTCGATCTCGGCGCGCAGCGATTCGGGATACAGCTGCGGCGCACCCGGTCGGTGATACCGCTCCCACTCGGTGGAGAAGTCGAGGGTGATCTGCGCGTAGTCGTTGGTGACGACCTGCCCGGTCGGCACGTCCACCACGGCCGGCACCGTGATACCGCGCGGATAGTCCGGGAAGCGGGCAAGATACGCATCGCGTAGGAAGTGCACGCCCAGCACCGGGTCCACACCGCCGGGATCCAGATCGAAGGTCCAGCTGCGTTCGTCGTGCGTGGGTCCGCACAATCCCAGCGAGAGCACATTCTCGAGCCCGAGCAGCCGCCGCACGATCAACGTCCGGTTCGCCCACGGGCAGGCCCGCGCCGCGACCAGCCGATAACGTCCCGGCTCGACCGGATATCCGTCACGCCCGTCGGCGGTGATGCGGGTGGTGATGTAGTTGGTGTCCCGCTGGTACGCGCCGGACTCGACATAACCGGCCGTCTCGGAGGTGCCGCTCATACCTCGAGTCTGGCAGATCGGGCCGGGTCGCTCTCCCCCGCACGGCCCCCGATGGCTAGATTCGGCCCATGAGTGAGCTCCCCCAACCCACCCGCCTGGACCGCACCGATACCGACGCCGGGGCACAGCTGGCGACCATCACGATCGATCACCCGCCGCTGAATCTGTTCGACAAGGCGCTGCTGGACTCGCTGGCCGCGAACGTCGCCGAGCTGACCGCCACACCCCCGCGTGCGGTGCTGTTGCGCGCGGAGGGCAAGGTGGTCTCCGGGGGCGTGGACGTGCACGTCTTCGAGGGATTGTCGGTCGAACAGGGCACCGAACTGTGGGAAGACCTGTTCAACCGCGTCATCCATCCGATCGAGGCGCTGCCGTGCCCGGTGGTGTTCGCCGCGCACGGGCTGACCCTCACCGCCGCCTTCGAGATAGCCCTGGCCTGCGACATCATCCTCGCCGCGCCGAAGGCGAAATTCGGGCTGGTGGAGACGGTCGTCGGGCTGACGCCATCGATGGGCGGCCCGCAGCGCCTGGCCGAACGCGCCGGTTCCGGCCGCGCCCGCGAATTCGTGATGACGGGCGACCTGTACGACGCGGCGACCATGGCCGACTGGGGTGTGGTCAACGCCGTGCACGAGGATGTCGACACCGCCGCCCGCGCCCTGGCCACCCGGCTGGCCGACGGCCCGACCCGGGCCCACGCGGCGACCAAGCAGATCATCGAGGCGTGGCGTTCCGGGGGTGTGGCGCACGCGGATTCGGTGACGCCAAGAGTCTCGGGCGAGCTGTTCGCGACCGAGGACCTGCGCGGCGCGGTGCGCAGCTTCCTGGACGTCGGGCCGGGCAAGGCGAAGTACTCCGGGCGGTGACGTCGCAGACACGTTTGCCGACAATCAGCCCACGATTGTGAGCTGAGTCATATAGTCACAGGTGCCTGCCGGATACGAGGCACTCGGAGGGACGTATGCCACAGCTCGTCGAATATCCACAGACCCGAAATCCGTGGTGTACCAACCCTCTTGCCCGTGGCGCCGACGGCGTTCTGCGCTACGGCAACCTCAATCCGGCCCTCACCGAACTGCTCGACGTGCAGGTGCACGCATTCTCCAACCGCGAGGCCGTGGTGGAGATCGGCGGTGCGAGCGGGCACGAGGTACGCCTGACCTACCGGCAGTTGTGGCACAGCGCCGCCAGGATCGCAGGAGGATTGCAGGAGCACGGCATCGGCTACGGCGACCGGGTCGCGGTGCGCATGCCGGTGGGCGCGCGCTGGGTGCAGGCATTCCTGGGCGCGCTGCTGTCCGGCGCGGTGCCCGTGCTGGTGCCCGACCCGCTGCCCGACGCGCTCGCCGATCAACTCCTCGCCGACAGCTCCGCGGATTTCGTGCTCGACGGCGGCGGGGCCGAGGCGAACTACGCGAACCTGCCCGACGGCGCGGCCTTCATCGATGACGGCGCGTCCCTGAGCGAGCTGGCGCTGCTGTGCTACACCAGCGGCACGGTCTGCCCGGCCGATTCGCCCGCGTACGGCGAACCCAAGGGGGTCGAGCTGACCAACGAGAACCTGCTTTCGGCGGTTCGTTCCATGGTGAGCGCACTCGATCTGCCCACCGATGGGATGCGCAACCTGGTCCTGCTGCCGCTGGCCCACGCCAGCGGGTGCGTGGACCAGATGCTGCCGACCTTCGCTGTCGGCGGCACCGTCGTCCTGACTCCCGATCCCTCGCTCATCGCGGAAACCATCGTCACCGAACGCATCGACGCGGTCTGCGCGACGCCGCGCATCTTCGCCGGACTCCTGCCCGACCTGGCCGGACTGCATGCCGACGGAGTGCGGCAGGTCTGCAGCGCCGGACATCGCGCCGAGGTGGCCGCCGTCGACCCCGGCACCTGCGCGATCGTCGCCGACGCGCTGCGCGAGGTGTTCCCGCTGGCGCGGCAGTGGTCGGTCTGGGGCGCGACCGAGACCAGCGGTATCGGCCTGGCACTGGCCGACAGCGCCGACCCGCACTGCCGCGACCTGCTCGGACTTCCTTTCGGCGGAATGGAATTGGCCCTGTGGGGCCCGCGAGCCGGATCCGGTCGCGGCGAACTCCTGTGCCGCGGACCGAATGTCACCCCGCGCTACTGGAACGACCCCCAGACCACCGAATCCCGTTTCACCGGAAGCTGGTTCCACACCGGTAATCAGGTCGAGATCGACACGGACGGTCTGGTCCACCGCGCCGAATGATCACTCTTCTTGCGCGGCTCCGGCATAGGTGCCGAAACTCCAGATCACGCCCTCCGGGTCGCGGCAGGTGAAGCCTCGGGAACCGTAGTCCTCATCGCGCAGGCCGCGCAGGATGACGGCCCCGGCCGCCTCGGCGCGGGCATACAACTCGTCGGGATTGTCGACGACGACGTATACCGATCCGCTGGCGGTCGGCAGTTGGCCGTGCACCGAATCCTCGCGGACCGAGCCGAGCATGATGCCGCCACCGCCGGGCCGGCCGAGTTCGGCGTGCTGGATGACATCGCCCTCGCCGTAGCGCGCACGCTCGACGAAACCGAATGCGCGACAGAGGAATTCGATCGCCGCGGGGGCGTCTCGGTAGGTGAGGCACGGCCACACCGGGGTCGCGACGCGGGTGCTGATTTCGCTGCTTGTGTCTGTCATGCTCGTCAGCCTTCCAACAATCCGGGTACGGGGTCTTGGACGAATGGGAACACCTCGCACGCCAGCCACCGCGAGGGCGGCAGCCCGGCCAGCTCCCGCCATTCGCGCGCCATGTGCGCCTGGTCGTAATAGCCGGTCGCGGCGGCGACCTCGGCGAGGGTCGCGCCTGCGCGAGGCCCGGTGGCGGTGTCGGACGCGGCTTCGGTGGCCACCGTGCGCAGCAGCCTGTGCGAGTACTCGAAACGCGCCAGCCGGGCCGCGTCCTTGGGCGTGATTCCGAACTCCGCGGCGAACCGCGAGCCCAGATACCTTCTGCTCCAACCGATCTCCTCGGCCACCGCGCCCACGCGGGCACGTCCGCCCGAACCGGTCAGCAACTGCCACGCCCGCCGCAACTCCGGTTCGATCGTGGCCTCCCGCAGCAGTTCGAGCAGGATCCGGTCCAGAATCGCGAAGCGGCCCGGCCAGTCGGCGGTGACCGACATCCGTTCGCGCAACTCGGTTGCCCGCGGCCCGAGCAGATCGGTCAGGTCGACCAGCCACGATCCCAGCTCCGCGGTCGGCACGCCGAACAACACTCGCGCTCCCAGCGGCGTCACCGCGAGCTGGACACCGTGTTGATATCCGCGGTGCCCGATCAGGCACGGCCGGACGGTGAGCCCGCTGGCCAGCGCATCCCAGCTGCCGCCGGACTGCGCGGGATGACAGCTGACCGGCAACTCGATGGGCTCATCGATCGTGACGATCACCGTCAGCGCCGTGGACGGCATCCCGATGTGCACTCCGGGCGGGAAACCACGCAGCAGATAACCGACGTAATCTCCCAGATACGGCCGCAAGCGCGGATCGGGCGCGGCGCGCGCGCCTTCGGAGATGCCGCCGCCGTCCGACGTGCCGGCACCGCCCACCGCTCGCTGCCGCAGCAGCGACTCCTCGACGAGTTCGCCGACGCGCGCGGATCCACCGACTCGGCGACGAGAGCCGGTTCCGTCGGCGGCCGGGTCCACCACGCTCACGCCTCCCACGGTAGGCCGGACCACCGACAATTTCGGGAACCACCCACCCACCGGCCCGATCCCGGCGGACCGGTTTCGCCGTAACGGCGGCATCCGGGCCGCCCACACTAGACTCGGCGCGGACGAGAGGGGTGACATGCCGATATTCAAGGCCGGGGTGGAGAAGGCGATCCGGTCCATGCTCGACAACGGAGCGCAGTTGCAGGCGCCCGCGGTCGCCAAGTACGTGGACCGCCTCCGGCGCGCACATCCCGGGGAGTCACCGGCGCAGATCATCGCGCGGATCGAGACGCTGTATCTCACGA
Organism: uncultured Nocardia sp.; assembly: GCA_966435935.1. GTDB lineage: Bacteria > Actinomycetota > Actinomycetes > Mycobacteriales > Mycobacteriaceae > Nocardia. Next base: position 6,977 of record CBJNFW010000135.1, on the reverse strand, counting down.
GCGTCACCGGCAGTGGCACCGCCGTCGGCGCGACCGCCGCGGTACCGGCGGTCGGCACCCTCGCCGCACTCGCGGCCGTCAGCGCGGAGACCACCTTCTTCCTGGAGGCCTCGGCGGTCTACACCCTCGCGGTCGCGGCCGTGCACGGCATCGCCCCCGGCGACGCCGAACGCCGCCGCGCGCTGGTGCTCGCGGTCGTACTCGGCGAGAGCGGGATGGAGATCGTGGAGAAGAACCTCGGCCGCTCGGCGCAGAACTGGGCCACTCTGCTGACCGAGCGGATTCCCGGAATCCGCAGCCTCAACGACACCCTGATGCGGCGTTTCATCCTGCGCTTCCTGGCCAAGCGCAGCCCGTTGATGTTCGGCAAGGTGCTGCCGGCCGGAATCGGCGCGGCCATCGGCGGATTCGGCAACCGGACGCTGGGTAAACAGACCATCGCCAACGCGAACCGGGCGTTCGGCCCGGCGCCGCTGGTCTGGCACACTCCGGTGGTGATCGACGCGGATCCCCTGCCCGGCCCGGACCGACCCGGCGAGGAGCGGCGTTGATCCTTCCGCCCCGATCGACGACCACGGCCCGCAGGAGCGAACGATGAGTGCGGCACGACCGATTGCGCTCGGCGTCACCGGGCTGACCATGAAGTTCGAGGGCGTCACGGCTCTGCGCGCGGTGACTTTCTCCGTACCGGCCGGGACGACCGCCGCCCTGGTCGGACCGCCCGGAGCCGGCAAGTCGCTGCTCGTGCAGATTCTGCTCGGGCAGTCGCGGCCCTCGTCCGGTACCGCGTCGGTCGGCGGACCGGGTTCCGGCGTGCGCGGGAACCGCCCGGTGGGGGCGATGTTCCAGCCGCACGGGCTGCAACCCGGCCGCACCGTGCGCGGACAGCTGTTGGTCTACGCCGCGGCCGCGGGCGTCACCGACGCCGAGGTGGACGGACTCCTCGCCTTGACCCGCCTGGATCCGGTCGTCTGGGACAAGGTACAGACCCTGCCGCCGAATATGGCCGCGCGGCTGGCGCTGGCGATCGCGCTGCTGGGCGATCCGCCGCTGCTGATTCTCGACGATCCGCTCACCGGACTCGACGGCTCCGAACGGGCCTGGCTGTTCGACCGCCTGCGCCGGCACGCGCGCCGCGGCGGCACCACGCTGCTGACCTCGCAGAGTCTGTCGGCCGTGCTGCCGGTCGCGGACAATCTGGTCGTGCTCAGCGCCGGCTCGGTGGTGTATCAGGGCAGTCCACGCTCGCTGCGGCGCAGCCACCCGGACCGCCTGGTGGTCGCCGCCTCGAGTCCGATCGCGCTGGCCACGATGCTGGCCGCGGACGGCTTCACCGATACCGTCATGCGCTCGGACGGGCGGTTGGCGATCGCCGAGGCCGGCCGCGCCGACATCGAGGCCGCAGCCGGTCGCGCCCGGGTGCGCCTGACCGAGATGATCCCCGAGCCCGTGCATCCGGACCGGGTGCTGACCGCTCTGACCAGGACCGCGCCGACACCGTACGGGATGCCGCAATGAATCCGACCATGCTCAGGCTGCCGAAACTGCCGTCCCTGTCGCAGATCCCGGTGCCCGTACGCCGTGCCGCGTACTCCGAGATCCGCAGGGTGACGACCCAGCGTTCGGGGTGGCTGCTCCCGGCCTGCTGCGCCGCGATCGGTCTGGTGACCGGCCTGGTGAGCGCCGGGACCGGCAGCGGACCACAGGACGGCGGGCAGATCGCCACCGGAACCGCCACGGTCGGGCTGTATCTGGCCGTACTGGTCGCGATCGTGGCCGCGGCACTGAGTGGCGCATCCGCCACGGGGTCGGAATACCGCTACGAGAGCATGCCGCTGACGGCCCTGTTCGTCCCGGACCGCAATCTGCGTTTCGGTGCGAAACTCGGTGTGGCAGCGCTGTATTCGTTGACGCTGGGACTGGCGGCCGAGATCGGCGCGGGCATCGGGCTGGCAATACTGGGACATTCGCAGGTCCAGTTCGGCCTGCGTCTGACGGGAGTGCTGCTGGGCGGCCTGCTCGCGACGGTCTGCTGGGGAGTGGTCGGCGCGAGCATGGGTCTGCTGCTGCGCTCCACGGGCCTGGCCGTGACCGCCGTGATCGGCTGGTGCCTGGTGGCCGAGCCGCTGCTGTGGCTGATCCTGCGGGGAATCGGCATAGCCGGCGTCGCGGTCCTGCTCCCCGAATCGGCCACCATCGGCACGGTCGCGGTCGGTTCCTTCTCGCGCAGTCCCTTCCTGTCTCCCGGTGCCGTCTCCGCCGTCGTGCTGGTCATCTGGACCGCCGCCGTCGGCGCGCTGTCCTGGTGGAAACTGAGTCAGCGCGATCTGTAGTCACCCCGTCAACGGTGCACACACGCTTCACCTGGGAAGAATTCGCGGGTGAGAGGGGTTGTCGGTTCCGCTCGGTAATGTCGGATGCCGATGCGGAGCTCGGTAGGAACGGGGGCGGGTGTGGCTGGGAACGGCGAGGTCGGATGGTTACGCCGGTTGTGGCGGGCATGCTGGGCACGGCCGCGACTGCTGTCGGCAGTCGTTCTGACGCTGCTGTTGGGCGCGATTGCCGAGGCGGCGGTCCCGGTGGCGGCCAAACAGGCGCTGGACAGCGCACGCGTCGGCGATGTGCGGGCGATCACCGATGTCACGGCGGTGCTGGTGGTGTTGGCGATCGCACGGTTCGGCACCTCGACCGGGCGGCGGTGGCTGGCCGGGCGGCTGGCGCTGGATGTGCAACACGAGGTGCGGATATCACTGCTGACGGCCCTGCACCGGTATGACGGGCGCGGCCAGGACCGGTTGAGCACCGGGCAGGTGGTGTCCCGGTCGATCTCGGATCTGCAATTGGTACAGGGCTTTCTGGCGATGGCGCCGATGTCGGCGATGCAATTGCTGCTCGCGGTGCTGGCCGCGATCGTGATGATCGTGCTGTCGCCACCGTTGGCGCTGGTCTCGCTGCTGACCGTGCCCGCCCTGATGCTGGTGGTGTACCGCACCCGCCCGCGCCTGCACGCGGCCACCTGGTCGGCGCAGCAGCGCGCCGCCGATCTGGCCCAGCACGTCGAGGAAACGGTCACCGGCGTGCGGGTGGTCAAGGGATTCGGCCAGGAGGCGCGCATGGTGGGTGTGCTGGAGGGGCACGCGCGCCGGCTCTTCGGCGAACGGATGCGCGCCGCGCGCATCGACTCCCGCTTCGCCCCTACGGTGGCGGCGATCCCGCAGATCGGCATGGTCGCGGTGATCGCCCTGGGCGGCATGCTCGCCCTGCACGGCTCGATCGGCGTCGGCACCTTCCTGGCCTTCGCCGCGTACGTCACGATTCTCGCGGGCAGCACCCGCGTGGTGGCGAGCGTCATCGTGATGGCACAGCTCACCCGCGCCGCGGCGGAACGGGTGTTCGCCGTGATCGACGAGGCGCCCGACACCGTCGACCGGCCGGAACCGCGGCCGCTGCCCGAGGGACCACTGGGCATCGAGATCGATTCCCTCACTTTCGGTTTCGACCCCGACCGGCCGGTGCTGCACGATTTCGACCTGACCGTTCGCCCCGGCGAGACCGTCGCGGTCATCGGCCCCGCGGGTTCGGGAAAATCCACGCTGGCCATGCTGCTGCCGCGCTTCTACCACCCCGATGCCGGGCATATCGTGCTGCACGGGGCGGATGGCGCGGCCGATGTCGAGCAACTGCGGGCCGCGGATCTGCGCGCGGCGGTCGGCGTCGTGTTCGACGAGCCGTTCCTGTACTCCGACACAGTCGCGGCCAATATCGCCCTGGGCCATCCCGGCGCCACTGCCGAGGAAATCCGGCACGCCGCCGAGCGCGCCGCGGCACATACGTTCATCGAGGCCCTGCCCGAGGGCTACGACACCGTCGTCGGCGAGCGCGGCCTGACCCTTTCCGGGGGCCAGCGCCAGCGTCTCGCCCTGGCCCGCGCCCTGCTGGCCGACCCGCGCATCCTGGTTCTCGACGACGCGACATCCGCCGTCGACGCCGTCACCGAGGCGGCGATCTTCGAGGGCCTCGCCGATGACACCGGCCGCACCACCATCATTCTGGCGCACCGGGAATCGACCCTCGCCCACGCCGACCGCGTCATCCGCCTCCCGGCGCCACCGCGCCGCGAGATCCCGAACCTCTGGCCCGAGCCGGGCGAGACCATCACCGCCGCAACGAGTTCCGGTGTCAGTACCGATTCGAGCGCCGGTTCCCCGGCCGTTGATCCGGTCCCGGCACACTCGAACGCTGCGCGAGAGCGCATCGATCCCCCAGTGCCACAACAACTTTCCACGCTCGCCGATCCCCAGGGGGGCATACCGCGACGCACTCCGCCGTCGGCTGGATCCACCACAGGCCGACCGCGACCAGCCTCCGCCGCCACAGACCTCGCCCAGCAGGTCGAAGCTCCCGACGTCGACGTGCCCCCGGAGCTGCGTGCCACACTCGCCCGGCTGCCCGCCGCGGACGAGCCGCCACGCATGGATCCGAGTGAGCACGAACGTCCCGATCCGGATTTCCGGTTGCTGCGACTGTTGCGGCCGGTGCGCTGGCTGCTGGTGGCCGTGGTGGTGCTGCTGGCCCTGGACGGCGCCATCGGCGTCGGCTTCCCGATGTTGACGCGCTATGCGCTGGACCACGGCGTGGCGGCGCACAGCGGTGCGGCGCTGCTGGCCGCGGCACTGGGTGCGCTGATCCTGGCCCTGCTGAGCTGGGTGGACGAGGCCGCGGGCACGATGCTGTCCGCCCGCGGCGGTGAGCGGGTGCTCTACGGGTTGCGTATCCGCAGCTACGCGCATCTGCAGCGGCTCGGACTCGACTTCTACGAACGGGAGCTTTCCGGCCGGATCATGACCCGGATGACCACCGATATCGATGCGATGTCGACCTTCCTGCAGACCGGACTCGGCACCGCGCTGATCGGCATCGCCACCGTCGCCGGGGTGATGGTGGCGCTGGTGATCTGCGACGCGGGTCTGGCGTTGGTGGTCTTCGCGGCGCTGCCGCCGCTGGCCATCGCGACGCTCGTGTTCCGCAAGATCTCCGCCTCGGCCTACTCGGCCTCCCGCGAGCGTGTGGCCACGGTGAACGCGGATTTCCAGGAGAACATCGCCGGACTGCGCACCACCCAGGCCTACCGGTCCGAACCGCACGCGGCGGTGCGCTTCACCGGCTACTCCGACGCCTACCGCAAGGCCAGGATGCGAGCGCAGAAGGCGATCGCGGTGTATTTCGGCTTCATCGTCGCCTGGGCCGACCTGGCCCAAGCGGCGGTGGTCTTCGTCGGTGCGCGCGATATCGCGCACGGTGTGAGCACTCCCGGGACGCTGGTCGCCTTCGTGCTGTACCTGAGCCTGCTGATCAACCCGATCGTGCAGCTGTCACAGGTGTTCGACGGATACCAGCAGGCCCGAGTGGGGGTCGGACGCATCGGAACGCTCCTGCGCACGCCGTCCTCGATCGCACCCGATCCGATCGACCCGGTCCCGGCCGGCGCGGGCCGAGCCGCCGATGTGGTATTCGACACCGTGCACTTCCGGTATCCGGGCGCGGCCTCGCCCGCCCTGGACGATCTGCGCCTGCACATTCCGGCCGGCTCGAGCCTGGCGCTGGTCGGCGAGACCGGCGCGGGCAAGTCCACCATCGTCAAACTCCTCGCCCGTCTCTACGACCTACCGCCCGATGACACCCGGGACGCGACCACTCCACCGTCCGGCTCCACCGGCGCGATCCTGGTCGACGGCGCGGACGTGCGCGATTACCGGTTGGCGGATTTCCGTGCCCGCCTGGGCGTCGTTCCGCAGGAGGCGCACCTGTTCACCGGTGACATCGCCGCCAACATCGCCTTCGGCCGACCGTCCGCGACTGCCACGCAGGTCGAGCGGGCCGCGGAAACCGTTGGCGCACTGGACATGATCGCGTCCATGCCGCGCGGTATGCGCCAGCCGGTCGGCGAGGGCGGACGCGGCCTGTCCGCCGGGCAGCGGCAGCTGATCGCGCTGGCCCGCGCCGAACTGGTCGATCCGGACCTGCTGCTGTTGGACGAGGCGACCGCCGTGCTGGATCCGGTCAGTGAGGAGAAGGTTTTGGCCGCCAGCGCCGCGATGACCGCGGGCCGCACGGCAGTGATCGTCGCGCACCGGCTCGCCACCGCGGCGCGGGCCGATCGGATCGCCGTCGTGGCCGCCGGACGGATCGCGGAAATCGGCACCCATGCCGAGTTGGTCGCGGCGAACGGCATCTACAGCCGGTTATGGGAAGCGGCACGGGCGGGCGAGGGAATATTCTCGACCTAGGACGGGTCGTCTCTTATGAGTCATGAGGCCGGTCCCGTTCAGCAAATTCCTGGCAGCGTGGATTCGCCAGCGGGGTGCGGAGTTCGGAGCGGTCCGGAGGAGGCAGCTTGGGTAATCAGGCAGCGACCCGCAGGGACCGCCGTGAAGCGCCGGTTCAGGGCTGGGCCTATCCTCGGAAAGGGCGCATCGGCGCGCATATTGCCGATACCCGTGCCGAGCACGTCACAAACGTCGCAGCGCGAAGAACGAAATGAGGCGAACACCTGCTGTGAGCAGCTCAACATCCCAGTTCGGACAGAACCAGTGGCTCGTCGACGAGATGTACCAGAAGTACAAGCAAGACCCGTCGTCGGTCGATGAGAGCTGGCACGAGTTCCTCGCCGACTACACGCCGGAAAGTCCGTCCGACAACGGCGCCGGCAACGCTGCCGCCCCGACTGCCGCCGCAACCGCGACCACCCCCGCGGCCCCCGTTCCGGCTCCCGCTGCGAACCCGGCCCCCGCGGCCGCGCCCGCCCCGGCCGCCGCCCCCGCCGCGGCGCCGAACCCGGTCGCCCCGAAGGTCGCCGTGGCGACCTCTGCCGCCGCCGCTCCGCCGCAGGCGCGCACCCCGCAGACCACCCCCGCCCCGGCCTCCAAATCCGCCCCCACCCCCAACGCTCCGAAGTCCTCCGAGTCGGCACATGCCCC
>CBJNFW010000134.1:0-22052 GCA_966435935.1 uncultured Nocardia sp. | reverse complement strand
AAGCGGAAACTTTGAGATCGTCCCCTGGAGAACCCCTGGGTTTGTGTGTGTTCCCGCCGAAGTGGCTTCCCCCCCGTCGTTTTTTGGTGGGCCCGCGACTTCCCCTCTCCCCCAGGCGAAAGCAGGCTGCCGTGCGACGCGTCCTTCCCATCCCGATCGTGGCCGGCCTCGGCCTTGTGTTCGGCGCCGGTCTCCTCGGCTGCGGAAGCGCCCACGCCGCAACATCTTCCGCCGACTGCCTGTGGGCGGGGTCGCCGCATACGGAAGGTTCGGCCGTCGTCTCCGGCGGCTGGGACTTTCGCTGCGCCGACGACCACGGCACGCCGACCTGGCGGCCGGCCGGACGCACCGGCGCGCACAGCACGGTGCCGACGCCCGGCGCAGCCACCAATCCGACCGGGCTGTTCAGCGTCGGCGCGCGCCAACCCGGCACCGCCTACGACGACCACTGCGTCGGCGACCAACTCGTTCCCGGCACCGACGACGTGTATCGGTCCTACTCCGGCGGCGACGGCAACCTCTACTGGCGTGCGGTCGCCCCGATCTCGCAGTGGTCCTTCGATCCCGGCACGACGCGTCCGGCCCCGACGACGCGTACCTCGAGTCTGTGCCACGACGGCGATCTGACGTGACCACTCGGTAGAAAATTCGCTTTTACCGCCCGCGGCGAGCAAACTTCATCGAATGGACCAGGAGAACGGGCCGAAACCCGAGTTGTTCAGTCACAGCACCGTCGCAGTCCCCACTCCGGCGAACCCCACCGCCGAGGCGAAGGCGCAGCGCCCCGTCTTCAGCAGCGCACCCGCCGCGCCGCCCGCCCCGGCCGACCACGACCGCTGAGGTTCGCGCGGGGGCGCACAACGACGCTCCGCACCTATTACGGTGTCGGTGAGACCATCACCTCACCTCAGGAGAACTGACCGCCGTGAACGCACTCGCCGACAAGGCCACGAAATTCCTCGCCCTGCACAAGCCCGGTGAACCGGCGATCCTGCCGACCGTCTGGGACGCCTGGTCGGCGAACCTCGTGCAGCAGGCCGGATTTGCGGCACTGACCGTGGGCAGCCACCCACTGGCCGATTCGCTGGGCAAGCAGGACAAAGAGGGGATGACCTTCGCCGAGTCGCTGGCCCGCGTCCGTGAGATCACCAGTGCCGTGGACATTCCGGTCTCGCTGGACATCGAGGCCGGATACGGGCAAAAGCCTGCCGAACTCATCGAGGGCCTGGTCGAGACCGGCGTCGTCGGCCTCAACATCGAGGACACCGTGCACAGCGAGGGCGGCCGCCTGCGTGAGCCGCAGGAGCACGCCGATTTCGTCGCCGCCCTGCGTCAGGCCGCGGACGCCTCCGGCGTGCACGTGGTGATCAATGCCCGCACCGACCTGTTCCTGCGTCAGGACGGCGAGGAATCCGATCGCACCGACCGCGCCATCGCCCGTCTGCGCCTGGCCGCCGACGCGGGCGCGGACGTCCTGTACCCGGTCGGCCGGCACGCCCCGGAAACGTTGCGCCGCTTGACCTCCGAACTGCCCCTGCCGGTCAACGCCATCTCCACGCCCGACCAGAGCGACCGGGCCTACTTCGCCGAACTGGGCGTTGCGCGAGTCAGTTTCGGTCCCTTCCTGCAGGCCGCGCTGGCGACCGAGACGAACCGCCTGTTGCAGCGCTGGAGCTGATTCCACTCGCCCCCGGAGCGGTCCGACCGGGCGATGCGCTCGTCACCTGGTCGGAACCGCCTACGAGCGCCGCACGTCCCACCCGGCAGACGACGGCGGTCGGATTGCACCCCGGTGACCGGACCCTCGTAGCCCACGGCCGGTTCGGCCGGGCGCTCCCAGGCATCACCGAGGTGCCGGTCGGTCGAATTCGCCAGTGCCGCAGAGGCAGCGGCGGTGAATTGAGCGAGGCGATCGACCCGCGCGTGCGCGGAACGCAGAATCGGGTGACGGTCGAACTCGACACCCCGGCACGCTTGCAGCACTTCGTATTTCATTGGCAACGGTTCATACAGCATCGCGGTGCTTTCGGACACGTTCCATTTCTCTGGACATGTCACCCCCTTCGGAACTACTGATGTACGAACGGATTCCGTTCTACGCCAAGTTATAGCGAAGCAGAACAGCACGACCTACCATGTCGGCTGAGACACGAAAGATATCCACTGCGATCCTCCCACGCGAATCATATTCCAGCACGGAGCATTCCGGTACGGACGCATCCAATACATTGTTTTTCCGTAATTCAGTTTTCCGAACCGGCGCATTCCAGAATGCGCCCCTCGAAAAGCTGTCGTACGGCAATGCATTGCGACGCACCGTATTCCAGAATCACCACCTCCGGTACGGACTCCTCCGGCGAGGGCGGCACGTACGACACCAGATTGCGAGGCAACGCCATGACAGGACCAACGCTCGCGCGCCGATCGCTCGGCCGCCGGCTCCGAAAGCTCCGCGACGCGGCCAAACTCAGCCAGTCCGCGGCCGCCCGAGCCGTCGAGTTGTCCCCACAGTCCATCGGCAGACTCGAGGACGGACAGGCGACCCGAGTGTCCGGGCTGCACATCAACGCGTTGTGCAACCTGTACGGCGTCTCCGACGAGGAGCGCCGATTGCTGCTGGAACTGGCCCAGGAGGCCCGCGAGGCAACCAAATCCGGTGGGAAGTGGTGGCGGGCATATGCCGATCTGTCGCCCGACGGGTTCGAGCATTACCTCTCGCTCGAGGAGGTCGCCAGCAGATTTACGTCGTTCCAGAACGCGATGGTTCCCGGCCTGCTGCAGACAGCCGACTACCGGCGCGCCGGAGAATGGACCATACATCCACAGGATTCGAGTTCGGATGTGGAACGACGTGTCGAAATGACGATGCGCCGACAGGAACGTCTGCAGGACAACAAGTTCGAAGCGAATATGTTCATGTTGGAGGCGGCCCTGCACCACCCTGTGGGCGGTGCGCCGGTGATGAACCGGCAGATGCTCCATCTGGAGCGGCTCAGCCACCTGCCCAATGTCGCGATCCGAGTCATCCCGCGCGACAGGGGCAGCCATCTCGGTCTGCACCTGGGTTCGTTCGTACTGCTGGAGTTCGAGAGGCTGTCGGCAACCGGTTTGGCCGAACCGCCGGTCGTGTATGTGGAAGGTTTCACCGGAGACCTCTATCTGGAACGTGACACCGAGGTGGATCGGTATACCAACGCGATCACGGAGCTGAGCCGGGTAGCGTTGGACGAGGATCGATCCCGGACGCTGATGGGTCGGATCGCAAGGGAGTACCGAGCGTGAATCACGAACTCTCCCAAGCTCGCTGGTTCAAATCCAGCCGCAGCAAAGAGACCACCGCCTGCGTCGAGATCGCCCACCTCACCAACGGCTCGGTAGGCGTCCGCGACTCGAAGAACCGAACCGGCCCAGCCCTGGTCTTCACCCCTGAAGAATGGGATACCTTCACCACGACCCTCCAGAACGGCAGTCTCGACCACGCCTGACCGGACAGGGACCGGTGGGGGATCGACACTCCTGGATCCCCCATCCGATCCGACGTAATTCCCCGCAGGCGGACTCGGCAGGTCCACCGCGTGTTCGCCGGCCTCGCGGCAATCATGGTCGGCACGGTCTGCACACCTGATGACTGCCCGAGTACCGGGTACCACGCCGCGGGGAAATCGTGGTTCCGGATTACTGGAGGCGCGCAAACCAGCGGCGGCGCAGTTATTTCTACGCAGAAGTGAGAACGCATAATTGCGCTCGGTTGCCCAGCGGTCCGGAACGGCCCCGGGCCGTTGTCACGGTACTGGAATTCCCGGTAAGGTTCGTCCAGAGTCGGGGGACGTTTTGATCAGCCCCTCATTGCCACGACTTCGCCGATGAGGAGGGCAGCAGATGAGCGACTTCACCCCTACTGCTGTTGGCAACCGCCAGGCTCATGTTCGCCACCTCGCTGACGGACCGGCCCGGTATCTACCCGGCGTATGAGAGGGAAAGACAATGGACGGTGCCGATCCCGGCGTGTGGCGTAATTTGCTCGGCCGAGCCGACTCCGGTGAGTTGTATCTGGACCCGGAGACCGGCAAAGGGCTCGACAAGGTATGCGACGATCACGTTCGGAAACTCGAGTCCGTCCTGCGGTCCGCTCGATTCCTCAGCCGCATAACCGGCTTCGGCGATTTCGACTCCGGCCGCATACTGGAGAAGAAGTTTTCCGCGCTGGCCTCGGGCGACGATCGTGCTCTCGATACCGTGCTCGAGCAGCACATCGAGGCCATCAATATCACGAAGGAAGTAGTCGCCAAGGCGATTGCAAACTATGTCGCACTCGATGACGAGCAGCGCGCCGAGATCGAGAAGTTGAAGCCGTAATGGAAAGCATTCAGGACCTCCAGCATCTCTTCGGCGACAGTTATGACGCATACAAGCGCAAGGTCGTACGGGCCCAGGAGCAATGGCACCGAGACCGGGACTGGATCCACCAGGCCGAGCAGCGGGGTGATTTCCGCTCCGGATTCAGCGGTGACATTCAACCTCGGAAACTGACCTCGCCCGACAATTTCGACAGTATGGATCTGGCCACCATGCAGAAGTCGGTGGACAAGATGAACCCCTCGACCGTGCACGAGGCCGCCACGGCCTGGGCGAATATCGGCACGACCCTGACCGCCACATTCGCTCGGTTCGGGCAGGAGTTCGCCCGCACGATCAACGGCCGGGGCCGGCATTCCGGTTGGCGCGGAGCCGCCGCGAAGGCAGCGGTCGACGCGGTCACCGACTATTCCACCGAAGCCGAACAACTGGCCGAAGCCACGACTCTGATCGGCCTCGCACTCGCCGAGATGACAACGGGCCTCGAAGAGACGCGGAAGCTGATGCCCGGCGTCACCGCGATGACGACACCGGCCGGAAAGGCCCTCCCCACCGACGGCGTGATGAAGGCGAACGACCACAACCGGGACGAGGCCACGCAAGAGGCCCGACGCATCCTCAACACCGTCTACGGACCCGCGGCCATTCGAACCGACACCGGCGTCCCGTATCTGCCCAGGGCCCCGCGGATCGCCTCGGGCCCGACTCCGGCGGCATCCGGACCGGGAGAGCACGATGTCCCGTAGCACCAGATTCACCGGCCTGGAATTCGAGATCCTCTGGGCCGCATACGGTCGCGACCGGCTGCCCTATCCGCTGCAATACCGCACCGACATAGCGGATTTCGACGCGCTGAAGCGGGCGCGCGAGGCAGCGGTCGACGCGCTGCTCACCAAGTACCATCCGGACCTCGATCGCGCCCTGGCCATCCTGATCGGTCCCGATGCGCGCGTGGAGGCCAAGGGTTTCGGTGGTCCCGACCACGACCGGATCTACCGCTTCCACGGCGCGGTTCGCGACAACGGCGGCGCGGTCGTGGTGCAACTCCCCGGCGCCGCCCCCGACTCCGGCGGCGATGTGACCGTAAAGTATTGCACCGCAACTCGAATCGGCGAGTACGCGGTAGCATCCCTGCCCAAACGCAAACCCGGAACTCTACCGCCGCTGGAAATCCACCGCGACGACCTCGAGCGCGACCGCCTCGAGCCGGTCCATCACGGCCCCTCCCTCACCGACCGCCTCGCCCGCGTCTTCGACCGCCCCCGGACCGCCTACGGCGAAGTGATGATCTTCCCCGGCCCGGCACTGGACGCCCGCCGCTCCCCCGGCCGCTCCCTCTGGTGGATGGACTACCCCGACGGCCGCTACCAGGTGCGCACCACGGACCCCATAACAGCCAAACCGATGGCCCCGAAAGCCCTTGCCGCGGAGATCAATCGCCTGACCGCCCTGACCGCCGCCCACTACCGCGCCGACCGCGAACACGAGGCCTACCTCCGCACCCGCCGCCCCTGACCCGGCCGCGGGCCGCGCCGCGTACCTCTTCGGCTACTTCAACTCGGAGAGATCGAGCCCGAGCATGGCCAGCAGGTCCACGCACTCGGCGGCGTCGTGCGCGTAAACCGCGACGGTTTTCGCGGCCAGCGCGTTCCGCTCGAGGTGCGCTGCTTTCTCAGCGGCACGGATGTCCGCGAATGCGACTGCCGGGTCGACGACACGAGTGTTACGGGCCGAGGTCATGAAGGCTCCTTGCGGGTAGCCTCGACCGAAATGCCTGATGCCCGCGATCGAGGACCGTTACTCGACCACGACCCGCTACACCGTGCGCAGGCCGAGAATCGTGCTCGGTTGTTCCGAACGTTACCCGTTCGACGCCCCCGCCAACCCCGATATCGCAGCCTGATCCGAGTCACCACCGATACCCCCTGGCCAGGCTCTCCATCACCCATGTCGACGAACCCGACTCGGGGCTCACCCGGCCGGATCTCGCGGTGCATCCGGAGCGGGTGCGGCGTGCATGAAGACCTCGTCGCGCTGGGTGAAGAACGGCGGTAGCTCTCGCCGCAGCTCCTCCGCCCATCGGGTAGCCGGGTCGGCCGCCACCTCGGCCTGAATGTGCTCGTAGGATTCGCGATCGTCGTACTCCCACACCGCGACCACGCGACCGTCCTCGGTCTCCCATCGGCCCACCAACCGCGCCCCGTGCCGCAGCTCCACCGGCAGCAGATGTATCCGGAAATAGTCGTGGAAGATCGCCAGATTATCCCCCACCGCCTGATAGATCTGCATCCGATAGATCACAACGCCCCATCCAACCGGTCGTTCCGCCGACAATCGGCCCCATACTTCCACATTCGACCCGGCTTCATTGCCGGACAGTCATATTCATTCGCGAAGTCGCAGGTGAGCGAAAGTATCTGTGCCCCAGCGACTCAGATACGAAATTCCATATTCCCGGTGCTCGGAGCATCGGGTTCTCGGCCATAGGGCTCACGCGGATCGCTATCCGCGGGTGGCGGTTCGATACCCATGATAGCCGAATAGGCATCGGGATCCGGCGATTCGTGCTCGTGCGCGGTCGAATCCTGCTGCCCGCCGAAAGACTCGTAACCCTCTGTAGCAGTGTCGAATCCGACGCTCGTTTCCTGCACGAAAACCACCGATTCGAACTCTCGCACCACCGAATGCGAACCGGTGCCCGGCGAATCAGGCTCCGTGAAATGCTCGAATTCGTACGGCCGCGCGGCCGCCTGCGGCGCGAAAGACTCGACCGCAGCACCGGAATCCGCCTGCCGCCAGCGTGATTCGGGCTCCGGGTCATACATTCCGGACCGGAATTCGGCGGCACCGTCATCCACCGGCGCCTGCGGTGCGGTGTCCGGCTCGAACCGCTGTTCGTGCGCACCCGGCCCGGGACGCGCGGGCGGCACCTGCACCGTGAAGGATTCGGCGATGAACACCCCTTCGGAGATCTCTTCGGCGAAGGTCGTCACGGTCAATTGCAGCAGATACTGACCGGTGGGAGTACTCGCCACGAGATACCGCGTGGACATCCACAGGCTCAGTCCCGCATAGGAATACGTACCCCAGATCGCCGCGGAGGGAAAACCGTCGTAATCCTCGGCATCGCTGCCGAGTTCCACCCAATCCGGCAGGCGCCGCGAATCGGTGTACGCACAACGCATCACCGCACGCGGATCGACCGGCAGCGACAACCGCCACACCATCAGCACCGCGTTCTCGACCCACCCGGACTCCTCCGAAACACTCCCCGCCTCGGCCGGTAATGCCCACGCCCCGAAGGCATTCGGCAGCACCTCGCGCACCACCTCGTGCCAATCTCCCGGAATATCCAGCAGCACGACGGGAACTCCGGGATACTCGGTATGGACCACGACCGGCGTCGCGCCGACGGCAGCCAGAAACTCCCCGATCGTGGGCAATGTCTGCTCGAGCTGCGCTTGGGCGTCCGAGTCCTGCTCCCATGGAATCTCGTCTGGTGAAATCACGTTCATCGCGCCGAATCCCCTCCTTCTCGCGCACCCGACCGTACCGCACATATCCGGCACGCCCATCCTCCGCCGGACGGATATCTCAGGAGCGCGCCTTCTCCGCGGACAGCAGCGCGGTCACGACGCCGAACACCGCACCGGCGAAGCCGAAGAACGCGGTGGCGGACATCGGGTGACGGGTGGCGTCCGAGCAGAACCCCATGGCAGCGAGCACGGCGAACAGCATGATCGCCAATGACGCACGCCCCCAGAAGAACTGCGACGGCGGCGGAGTCGCGAGCGTCGCGGCCGCCGCGCGGGCCTGTGCGTCGGCATCGGATTCGGACGGCGGCGAGATCTGCAGCGCGGTGCTGATCGCCGATTTCAGCCGCGGATCCTCTACCCCGAGCATGCTCATGCGTTGCCCCGCCACCGCGGCCGCATCGCCCGCCCCGGAATCCAGTAGCGCGCGCCGGATCTCGGCGCACACCACGTCCGCGGGAACCCGCTGCGCTGGATGTTCGAAGAACAGCCCCATACCCCGTCGCCTCCCTCAACGACTTGTCCTCGCGCACAGCGTAACTGGCCCGCGAGCGGTGCGCGCGCCGAGCGTCGTATTCTCGATCGCGCACCGCCACAACGGATGCTATGGTTTCGCACCAACCGGAACGACCGGATGCGACCTCGGGGGATTCTGATGTTCAACTGGTATGTAGCCCTGCTCGCGATCAGCGGCATCGTCATGCTCGCGATGGCCGCGCTGAAACAGGGGCAAAGCGTCGTCTCGCGCTCGATCAACGGCATCTTCGGTGCCGTCTACCTCGGTTACGCGATCTATCTCGGCTTCCTCTTCGACGGCGGCTCGTACCTGATCTTCTTCCAGGCGTTCCTGCTGCCGGTGCTGATGGTGGTGAACTTCTTCCGCAACCGCACCCCGCGCCCGAAACTGACCGAGACGCAGAAGGCGTGGCGCGAGTTCCAGCGCGCCGATCAGGCGCGCTAGCGTTGCGCGGGTGAAGATCGAGCAGGTTTCCGGCTCCGTCCACGTCGTCGCCGGGACGAATGTCAACTGGGCGCTGGTCAGCGATGGTTCGGGCGTCACCGTCATCGACGCCGGATACGCCGGCGATACCGCGGACGTGCTGAAATCGGTCCAGCAGATCGGGCATCAGCTCACCGATATCGCCGCGGTCCTGCTCACCCACGCCCATCTCGATCACATCGGGGCGATCCCGACCCTGGTCGAACGTCTCGGGGTGCCCGTCTACACCGGCGCCGAGGAAGTCCGGCACGCGAAACGCGAATATCTGCAACAGATTTCACCGGCCCAGATGGCCGCGCAATTGCTCAGCGGCAGGGGCCGCCGCTGGGTGGCACAGACCGGCCGCGCGGTCTACGGCCACGTCAACGCCTCGGTCCCGTCGGCCGCCACCGCCGACGAGGCGACTCTCGCGGCCCTGCCGGGCGGCATCGTCGCGATTCCGACCCCCGGCCACACCGACGGCCACACCGCCTACCTGCTGCCTTCGGAGGGCGTACTGTTCTCCGGCGACACTCTCGTCACCGGCCACCCGCTGTCCCGGCGCACCGGCCTGCAACTGCTGCCGAGCTTCTTCAACCACAACGAATCCGGCACCCGGGCCAGCGCCGCCGCACTGGCAGCTCAACCGGCGCACATCCTCGTCCCCGGTCACGGCGAACCCGCCGAATACGATCCTGCGGACCTCACCCGCCTGTTCGGCTCGGCGGCCGAATAACAGGGGCCGCATGCCCGAGTTCGGTTGGTAACTGCACGGCAATCGCGCAGCACACATTCGGCGAACCATTGAGACCTGCCGCGGCTACGAGCCGTGCGCGAACTCGGCGGCGGCGGATGCGCGATTCCGTCTCGACCGGGCCGCCGCATCCCGAGGTCGTCCGATGACCCCGATCCGCGGCCACGCCACACGCACCGCGTCGAAACAGACCGAACCCGCGATCAACCGAGCTGAATCGACCGCTTCGCCAGACCCAGCCAGAATCCTTCGATCGGCGTGCGGCGAGCATCGAGGTCGGCTTCGCCCGCGCCGAGAGTGACGAAAAGCGGGGCGAAATGCTCGATCCGGGGATGGGCCAGGCGCGCGGCAGGTGCGGTGTGGCGGAAGTTCAGCAGAGCGTCGACATCCCCCGCATCCAGCATTTCCCGGCCCCACGCGTCGAATTCGCGCGACCAGGCAGGGGCCTCGCCGTCCCCGGCCCCGGGCGTCATCTCGCGCAGGTTGTGGGTGAAGAATCCGCTGCCGATGATCAGCACACCCTCGTCTCGCAGCGGTGCGAGGCGACGCCCGAGATCGAACAGGCCGACCGGATCCAATGTCGGCATCGACATTTGCAGCACCGGGACATCGGCCTCGGGGAACATCTCCACCAACGGCACGTACGCTCCGTGATCCAGGCCTCGATCGGGCGCCTCGTGCACCGAGTCTCCCAGCAGCGCACGCACTTTCGCGGCCAGCTCGGGCGCGCCGGGCGCGGGGTACAACACCGAGTAGTAGTGCTCCGGAAAACCCCAGAAGTCGTAGACCAGCGGCACGGTCGCGGTCGCGCCGAGCGTCACCGGCGCGTCCTCCCAGTGCGCGGATACCACGAGAATCGCTGTGGGCCTGGGCAATTCGGCCGACCAGGCAGCCAGCTGCCCCGGCCACAGCGGATCGTCGGCCAGCGGCGGAGCGCCGTGGCTCAGATACAACGCGGGCATCCGCCCGGAGGTCTCGGCGGTGGACATGGCGAACCCTTTCAACCGATCAATCGAATGGTATGTCCGGTGTGCTGGGCCTTGGCGCGCAAATAGCGAAGGTTGTGCGTCGTGGAGTGCACCCCCGTCGGCACCGTGACGCGCACGTCGACACCGAGCGCGCGCAGCTGCCGCGGCTTGTCCGGATTGTTGGTGAGCAGCTCGATCGCGCCGACCTCCAGCGCGTGCAGCATCTGCGCGGCGGCGGTGTAGTCACGGGCGTCCTCGGGCAGGCCCAGCGCGACGTTGGCCTGGTAGGTGTCCAGCCCCCGATCCTGCAGCGCATAGGCGTCGAGCTTGTTGTACAGCCCGATATCGCGACCCTCCTGCCGCAGGTAGAGCAGGTATCCGCCGGCCTCGGCGATCAGTTGTACCGCCTCGCGCAGCTGCGGCCCGCAATCGCAACGCGCCGAACCGAATACATCCCCGGTCAAACATTCCGAATGCAGTCGCACCAGCGGCGTCGGGCCGGGATCGCCCAGGATCAGCGCCAGATGTTCGCGGCCGTCGGCCAATCCGTCGAAGGTGACCGCCTCGGCGGAGGTCGAGTACCCGTCGGCGAAGGTGAGCGGGATGCGCACCCGGGTCCGCACCGCGGCCGCGGCATTGTCGCCTGCGAGGATGGATGTCATAGCTGCTCCGGGTCCGGTAACTGTTCCGTTCAAATTTGAACATCAGGAGCCGCGAGGTTATTCCACTTCGAACGATCGGCCGGTAACCTGGGATAATGAGTGGTCCGCGCTGGCTCGACCAGCAGGAGCAGAACGCCTGGCTGACGTTCCTCACCACTGCCGCCCTGCTGAACCGCCGCCTCGATCAGCAACTCGAACGCGACTCCGGGCTCTCACATCTGCAGTACGAGATCCTGGTGCGCCTGTCCGCCGCCCCCGACCACGAACTGAGGATGAGCGAACTGGCCGGTGCGCTGCTGGATTCCAAGAGCAAACTCACCTATCAGATCGACCGGCTCGAACAGGCCGGACTGGTGCGCCGGCGCTCCTGCCCGACCGATATGCGCGCGGTCTACGCCGTGCTCACCGAATCCGGGCTGCACGCTCTGGAACGAGCCGCGCCCGGACATGTCGCAGCGGTACGGGAGATGTTCCTCGATCCGTTGACTCCCGAACAGCTCACCGCCATCGCCGAGGGCCTGGGCGAGGTCGGCCGCAAACTCCGCGGCGAGCACTGAGCACCGCCGGCGACTCGGGCGGTGAGCGCTCGACGCCGGGCGCGGTTACGATTCGACCGCTATGCAACCTGGACCCGAAGCCCGCATCTGGATCGATAAGCAGACCCCCGAGCCGTTCCACGCACTCGGCACGGTAGCTCTCGCCGTGCAGCACGCCGCCGAGGCCGCGGGCCTGAATCGGGACGTGATGGAACTGGTGAACGTCCGCGTCTCGCAGCTCAACGGTTGCCCGTTCTGCCTCAACCTGCATTCGCGCGCCGCGATCGCGGCCGGAGTGACTCAGCAGCAACTCGACGTGCTGCCCGCGTGGCGGCGCAGCGACCTGTTCACACCCGTGCAGCGAGCAGCCCTCGTCCTGGCCGAGACGACCACCGCTCTCCCGGATGAGGAAAACCTGACGCGTGAGTATGCTCTTGCGCGACAACACATGTCGGACGACCAAGTATCCGTGGTCATCTGGGCCGCGACGACCATCGGTGCCTTCAATCGCGTGTCGATCATGAGCAGGCATCCGGTGCGAGTGCGGAAGGAGAACTGAGTGAGCGAGCAGGCCACACCGGCATCGGTTGTGCGCAACGACGCGCAGTTGCGTTACGAGATCTGGTACCAGGACAGGCTGGCCGGATTCGCCGAGTACCGCGAGCGCGGGAACGACACGGTCTTCATCCACACCGAGGTCGACACCGAATACGCGGGTAAGGGCCTCGGCGGGGTGCTGGCCGAGGCCGCGATCAAGGATGTCGTGGAGCGTGGGCGGGCCATCGTTCCGCGCTGCCCGTTCATCAAGGGCTGGCTGGACAAGCATCCGGAATACGATGATCACGTGGTAGGTAAAGGCATCCAGCGTTGAGCGACCTCGAGGCGCACCCCGAGGCCGCGATCTGTGAAGCCACCCCCGGCCCCGGACCGCGAACCGACAGCTATCCGTCTCGGGAGGTGCCGCTGGGCGGCGTGCGCGGAGTGACCGTGCATCGCGTCCTGCCCCAGCGGGATCTGCCGACCGTCGGCGCGTGGTGCTTCCTCGACCATTTCGGCTCCACCGCACCGAGCCCGGACCTGCCGCCGGATATCGATCCGCATCCGCATATCGGACTGCAGACGGTGACCTGGCCGTTCGAGGGGCAGATCCGGCATCGGGACAGCATCGGCTCCGATGTCGAGATCGAGCCCGGTCAGCTGAACCTGATGACGTCCGGACACGGCATCGCCCATTCGGAATACACGGTGCCGGGCGCGCCCGCCGGACACGGCATCCAGTTCTGGATCGCCCTGCCCGAAGGTGACCGGCAGATCGCGCCGCATTTCGATCAGCATCGCGAACTGCCCGTCGTGGAACTTCCCGGCTTGCGGGCGACCGTGCTGATCGGATCCCTCGCCGGGGCACGTTCCCCGGCGACGGTCTACAGCCCGATCGTCGGCGCTGATCTGCGCATCGAACCCGGCAGTGCGGTGATTCTGCCGCTGGCAACGGAATTCGAGCACGCGCTGCTGGTGATCGACGGCGAGCTGACCGCCGCGGGCGTCCCCGCGCCCGCCGGACCGCTGCTGTATCTGGGCAGCGACCGCGCCGACCTGTCGCTGTCCAGCAGCGCCGGCGCACATGCGATCCTGATCGGCGGCGAACCGTTCGGCGAGGATCTGGTGATGTGGTGGAATTTCGTGGCCCGCAGCCACGATGAGATCCAGCAGGCTCGAAACGATTGGGAGAAGCGAGATCTGGATCGCTTCGCCGATATCGCGGGACATCCTCCCGAACAACGCATTCCGGCGCCGCCCCTGCCCAACCTCCGCTTGAAGCCGCGCAAGCGCCGGGCCGGTTAGCCGCGGCTTCTGCCAAGGTTGTCACACGCCGGTCGTGCGCTGCCACCGCGCGGCACAGCTCGGCACATCCAATGTCGGTCCGATTGCGGTGCAGCTCGTTACCGGCGCCAATTCGGACGCGGCTACCTGGCGGAGCGTCATCCGAGCGAGGTAAAGCTCAGGGCGTACCGAATATTGTTGTACCGATATCGGATTCGGAATCCATGGACTGAACGCCGATGACGCGCAAGAGGTCCATTTTCTCTTGGGCGTCACTCCCGGGGCGAGGATAGTAGACCAGCAGTTTCTGGGTGATGTTCGGGGTGACCAGCGTTTCGCACACCATATCCATCAAGCCGACCCGCGGGTGGATCATCCGCTTGGAATCCGAAAGCCGCACCGCGACTTCGTGTTCGGTCCACAACGTCTCGAATTCCGCACTTGCCGAACGCAATCGCGATATCAGCTCGACCACGTCCGCATCCCCGGAACGGCGTGCGGCCGTGGCGCGAAGATCGGCGATGTGCTTGCGGGTCAGGCGCTCTCGGTCCTCCTCGGGGAATTTGTGGCGGACTTCCTCCGGGTCGGTGAACCAGCGCCACAGCAGATACCGCGACAGGCCCGTGAATCCGGTGTGGTCGCCCATCAGCAGGACGTGCATTCGGTTCTGCGCCAGTACCTCGCCGAGGTCCGAGCACACCGCCGCAGGGGTGTCCTCGAGCTTGGACAGCAGATACAGCAGGCCCGGACCGACGTGCCGGTTGCCGCCGCCGCGATGCGGTGCAGTATGCCCGCACAGGTGGAACAGGTAGTCGCGCTCGTCGTCGGTGAAGCGCAGCGCCCGGGCCAGCGCACCGAGCACCTGCTCCGACGGCCGCGGACCGCGCGCTTGTTCCAAGCGGGTGTAGTAGTCGGTGGACATACCCGCCAGCAGCGCGACCTCGTCCCGGCGCAGTCCCGGCGTGCGCCGCCGGTGACCGGGCAGCAAACCCACCTCGGCGGGCTGCAACTGGTCGCGGCGGCGTCGCAGGAAGTCGGCCAGTTCGTCGCGGTCCATGAGTTCCACTGTGCCCTGTCACCGGGCGCGCAGCCAGGGATCGCCGATCCCCCGATGTGTCGTCCCTCCCCGATCCCTGGATCCGCCCGCACGATGGGTGCCATGACCACGATCGAAGAAGTTCAGCTCGGCGCCACCGGACCGTCGGTCGGGCGCATCGCCCTCGGCGGTATGGGGATGTCCGGTTCCTACGGCCACGCGGACGAGAAGGAATCCGTCGCCACCGTCCACGCCGCCCTCGACGCGGGCGTCAACCTCATCGACACCGGCGACTTCTACGCCATGGGCCACAACGAAATGCTGATCGGACGCGCCCTCGCCGATCACAAGCGCGAGGACTACCTGCTCAGCGTGAAATTCGGCGCGTTGCGCGGGCCCGACAACAGCTGGGGTGGCACCGACGCGCGGCCCGAGGCGGTCCGCAACTTCCTGGGATACTCCCTGCAACGTCTCGGCGTAGACCATATCGATATCTACCGGCCCGCCCGGCTGGATCCGAACGTGCCGATCGAGGACACCGTCGGGGCGATCGCGGAGATGGTTCAGGCCGGATTCGTGCGGCATATCGGGCTGTCCGAGGTCGGGACCGATACGTTGCGCCGGGCGGCGGCCGTACATCCGATCGCGGATCTGCAGATCGAATATTCGCTGATCTCGCGGGGTATCGAACAGTCGATCCTGCCGACCGCCCGTGAACTCGGCACCTCGATCACCGCGTACGGCGTCCTGTCGCGCGGACTGCTGAGCGATTCGCTGCGCGGGAACCGGACCTTCGGCGCGGGTGACTTCCGTGCGTTCAGCCCCCGGTTCCAGGGCGAGAATCTCACGGCGAATCTGCGTCTGGTCGACGCGCTGGCCGCCATCGCGGAACGCCGCGGGGTGAGCGTCGCGCAACTGGCCATCGCGTGGGTGCTGGCACAAGGCCGCGATATCGTGCCCGTGATCGGCGCGCGTCGGCGCGACCGCCTCACCGAATCGCTCGGCGCACTCGACATCAGCCTGTCGCCCGACGAACTCGCCGCGATCGAGGCAGCCGTACCCGCCGATCAGGTCGCCGGTGATCGGTACGCGGCCGCGCAGATGGCGCTGCTGGACAGCGAGAGCTGAGTCTCGGCCGTCGTAGGTTGTGCTCGGCCCTCGCCTGGACGATCGGGCAAGGACCGAGCAAGCCGCTATTTCCGGCGCGGGCGGATGACGGCGGTGAAAGCCGCTGCGGCGACGGACTTTCCGGTGTTGTCGGTGATGTCCACCGGCACCGATAGCTCGACCGGTGCGCCGGCCAGAATGTCCTCGCGCAGCTGTTTCAACTCCTCCGCGTTCAATTCGGAGGTGGCGCGGATCGGCCCCGCCTCCCCCTTGGCGCGCGCCAGGTATTCGATGCGCCCGTCCCGCGCGACGATGAAGGCGTCCCCCATCAGGTCCACGATCCCGGAGATCGACGCCCCCATGGCCGCGGTCTCGGCCAGCCCGAACAGCATCGCCGCGTGCAGATCACCGTTGTGGTTCAAATGCTCCGGCTTGGGCGCCATCTGCACGACATTGCGCCCCTCCCGATACTCGACGTTCTCCATCCCCGCGTACTGGATAAACCCCAACTTCTGAAACCCGCCCCACACCAGCTCACCCACGGCACTGTCCACGACCACTCCCATCCCGACTGAAACACGTTCTACTTTTCATACAGTGAATGCGGAACGTTGTCCATGGGTGAAGCTGGTTCTCCACTCGGTTCCGCCAAAACCGAGTGCAAGCAGGGGCCGTGGGCTCCGCCGAGTGCCCTGGCCTCGGCCCCACGAACTGATGCCGAATCCGCTCCGGCTTTCATCGAGTGGTCGTCGCCGGATACGAAAGATGGCCTATCCGCGGCATTTTCACCTTGGACCACATGGCGCGAGTGCATTCACGCCGTTGCGAGTTCGATCTACGAAACCCTCCGACGCGCCGAAACCCTTGCGGGCGTTCAGATCGCAGCGCACGCTCGAGCGATTCGCGTCTGAACCCCGTGTGTGCCGGAGCCTTTCCATTTACCGATATGCCCTGCCGGGCAACCTTCGGTCACCAGGTGATTTCGGGTAGCTCGACATCGATCGGGAACGGGCGGTCGAGGCGCAGTTGCTTGCGGAAGACACCGCTGGGCGTGTACTGCCCACCCTCGGGAAGCAATTCGAAGGTGTAGACGACCATTTCGTCGTCCTCGTTCTCCACCCGCCAGAAGCATTTGATGCCCGCTTCGGCGTATTGCAACGGCCGGAGTTTGCGGTCCTTGGTCTTCGTATTGGGTGAGACGATCTCGACGGCGAGGTGCACATCCGAAGGATCGAACATCAGGCTGCTGCCGGTAACCGCCTCGCGAGATACAACGAGCACGTCGGGCGTCGGCACGCTTTCGACAAGATCGATGCCTTTTCCTGTCGCGATGACAAACTCACGAGGGGCGATCGCCCGCAACGCATATTTGACCGTATGGGCCACCTCACCGTGCCAAGGTGTCGCAGGCATCATCATCACGACTTGCCCATCCTCCAACGCGAAGCTTCCGTCGACCACTTCCGTCAGGCGAGGCAGGTCTGCGGCGGTGAACCCTTCGGGCGGAGGCACCGGCAACGACACCAACCGAGACCGGATCGGCTCTTCGGATCGACAGTGCGCGGCGACGGCCATAGCAGCAGAGTGCCGGTCGAAAGAAACCTCCCGCAACAAGTCTCCACGAGGATAGCCGCGGAGTGAATCAGGATTCGCCGCCAACTCGGCCACCCCTCACGTAGCTGCTCGACGATCTCACGGCAGTCCATCTCGGGCTCCCGACGCGATTGCATCGTGTCGGCAAGCACTTCCTAAGCATACAGCCACACTCATCGAGAGTCCACCCCAGGAATTCGAATGCTGATGCGACACAATGGATTACCTTAACGCGGTATCAAAATACACAGGGGCACAGTGGCATTGGTCCAATGCGTAACTACCGAACCACACAGGCCTACAACCCCACGCATACGACAACCGCCCCGCCTCGGATAACCCGAGGCGGGGCGGATTGCGTTGTCTCCTACCGGATTACCGGTAGTCGCTGAAACCGTAGTCGTCCAGCGGAACCGCCGCACCCGTGGTCTGGCCGAAGCCCTCCGGGGTGTAGTAGGTGTCGTCGTAGGACGGCACCGCGTAGGCGGCCGCGCGGGCCTCCTCGGTCGGCTGCACCTGGATGTTGCGGTAGCGGTTGATACCGGTACCGGCCGGGATCAACTTACCGATGATCACGTTCTCCTTCAGGCCGATCAGCTTGTCGGAGCGGCAGTTGATCGCGGCATCGGTGAGCACGCGGGTGGTCTCCTGGAAGGAGGCCGCCGACAGCCACGAATCGGTCGCGAGCGACGCCTTCGTGATACCCATCAGCACCGGGCGGCCCGACGCGGTCGACGCGGCATCGCCGTGCTCGGCCATGACGCGGCGGTTGACCGCCTCGAACTCCGAACGCTCCACCAGCGAACCGGGCAGGAACTCCGTCGCACCCGAATCGATGATCGTGACGCGCCGCAGCATCTGCCGGACGATGACCTCGATGTGCTTGTCGTGGATGGACACACCCTGCGACCGGTACACCTCCTGGACCTCATGGACCAGGTGGACCTGCACCTGACGCGGACCCATCACGCGCAGCACCTCGTGCGGATCGGCCGAGCCCTCCAGCAGCTGCTGGCCGACCTCGACGTGATCGCCGTCGGCGAGCAGACGCTCGGAGCCGTCGTCGTGCTTGAACACCCGCAGACGCTGACGCTTGGACAGCTTGTCGTAGACCACCTCGTCCGAACCGTCGTCCGGGATGATGGTGATCTTGTAGAACCGGTCGTCGTCCTCGAGCCGGATCCGGCCCGAGACCTCCGCGATCGGCGCCTTGCCCTTGGGCACGCGAGCCTCGAACAGCTCCTGCACTCGGGGCAGACCGCCGGTGATGTCGTCACCCGCGACACCACCCTGGTGGAAGGTACGCATGGTCAGCTGGGTACCGGGCTCACCGATGGACTGCGCGGCGACGATACCGACGGCCTCACCGATGTCGACCAGCTTGCCGGTCGCCATCGAACGTCCGTAGCAGGTCGCACACACGCCGGTGCCGGTGGTGCAGGTCAGCACGGAGCGGACCTTCACCTCGGTGACCCCCGCCTCCAGCAGCGCCTCGATGGCCGGGTCGCCGAGATCGTGACCCTTCTCCACCACGACGTTGCCATTCGCGTCGAGCGCGTCGGCGGCCAGCGTCCGGGCGTAGGTGCTGGTCTCGACGTGAGCGTCGCGGATGATCGAGCCGTCGGCCTGCTTCTCCGCGATCGCGACGGTGATACCGCGCTCGGTGCCACAGTCGGTCTCGCGCACGATGACGTCCTGCGACACGTCCACCAGACGACGGGTCAGGTAACCCGAGTCGGCGGTGCGAAGCGCGGTGTCGGCCAGACCCTTTCGCGCACCGTGGGTGTTGATGAAGTACTCCAGAACCGTCAGGCCTTCACGGAAGGAGGACTTGATCGGCCGCGGGATGAACTCACCCTTCGGGTTCGTCACCAGGCCCTTCATACCGGCGAGGGTACGGGTCTGGGTGAAGTTACCCGTGGCGCCCGAGTCGACGATCGTGATGATCGGGTTGTCGGCCGGGTAGTGGCGGCGCAGCGCGGCGCCGACCTCTTCGGTGGCCTCCTGCCAGATCTTGACCAGCGCGTTGTTCCGCTCCTGGTGATCGAGAGCACCACGCTGGTACTTCTTCTCGATCCCGTCGGCCAGACCCTCGTAGCGCTCCATGATGTCGGCCTTCTCCGGCGGCACCAGCACGTCGGACATCGAGACCGTCACACCCGAACGCGTGGCCCAGTAGAACCCGGCGTCCTTGAGCTTGTCGACGGTCTGCGCGACCACGATCATCGGATAGCGCTCGGCCAGATCGTTGATGATCGTGGCCTGCCGCTTCTTCGGCATCGGCTCGTTGATGAACGCGTAGTCCGCGGGGAGCAGGTCGTTGAACAGCACACGACCCAGGGTGGTCTCGGCGGTCCACGCGTCACCGGGCTGCCAGCCCTGCGGGAACAGCTCCGCCTCGAGCGCCCGCGGCGGACGCTGATCGGTCAGCCGCACCTTGATCTGCGACTGCACGGTCAGCTCACCGCGGTCGACCGCCATCTGCGCCTCGGCCGGCGAGGAGTACACGCCGAACTCCGGCTCGTCGTTGGTGGCCGCGCGGTACTCGCCCTTCGCGCCCTCGACACGGCGGGTCAGGTAGTACAGGCCGGTGACCATGTCCAGACGGGGCATGGCCAGCGGACGACCCGAGGCCGGGGACAGGATGTTGTTCGAGGACAGCATCAGGATGCGGGCCTCGGCCTGCGCCTCCGCCGACAGCGGCAGGTGCACGGCCATCTGGTCACCGTCGAAGTCGGCGTTGAACGCCTCACACACCAACGGGTGCAGCTGAATTGCCTTGCCTTCCACCAGAAGCGGTTCGAAGGCCTGGATACCCAGCCGGTGCAGGGTGGGCGCGCGGTTCAGCAGCACGGGGTGCTCGGCGATGACCTCTTCCAGGACATCCCACACCTGCGGCCGCTGCCGCTCCACCATCCGCTTGGCGGACTTGATGTTCTGCGCGTGGTTCAGATCGACCAGGCGCTTCATCACGAACGGCTTGAACAGCTCCAGCGCCATCAGCTTGGGCAGACCGCACTGGTGCAGCTTCAGCTGCGGACCGACGACGATGACCGAACGGCCGGAGTAGTCGACGCGCTTACCGAGCAGGTTCTGCCGGAAACGACCCTGTTTACCCTTGAGCAGATCGCTCAGGGACTTCAGCGGGCGGTTACCGGGACCGGTCACCGGGCGGCCGCGACGGCCGTTGTCGAACAGCGCGTCCACGGACTCCTGCAGCATCCGCTTCTCGTTGTTGACGATGATCTCGGGCGCGCCCAGATCGATCAGTCGCTTGAGGCGGTTGTTGCGGTTGATCACGCGACGGTACAGGTCGTTCAGGTCGGAGGTGGCGAAACGGCCACCGTCGAGCTGAACCATCGGGCGCAGCTCCGGCGGGATGACCGGAACCGCGTCCAGAACCATGCCCATCGGCGAGTTGCCGTTGGTCTGGAACGCCGCGACGACCTTCAGGCGCTTGAGCGCGCGCAGCTTCTTCTGGCCCTTACCCGTGCGAATGGTCTCGCGCAGGTTCTCGGCCTCGGCCGCGATGTCGAAGGTCTCCATCAGCTTCTGGATCGCCTCGGCGCCCATCGCACCGGTGAAGTACTCGCCGTAGCGGTCCTGCAGCTCGCGGTAGAGCACCTCGTCCACGATCAGCTGCTTGGGGGCCAGCTTGGTGAACGTGGTCCAGATCTCGTCCAACCGGTCCAGCTCGCGCTGGGCGCGGTCGCGCAGCTGACGCATCTCGCGCTCGCCGCCGTCCTTGACCTTGCGGCGCACGTCGGACTTGGCGCCCTCGGCCTCCAGCTCGGCCAGGTCGCCCTCGAGCTTCTGCGCGCGGGCCTCGAGATCGGCGTCGCGCTGATCGGCGACGGCCTTCTTCTCGACCTCCATCTCCGCCTCGAGCGTGGACAGCTCGTTGTGGCGCAGATCGTTGTCGACGGCGGTGATGACGTAGGCGGCGAAGTAGATGATCTTCTCGAGATCCTTCGGCGCCAGGTCCAGCAGGTAGCCCAGACGCGAGGGCACGCCCTTGAAGTACCAGATGTGGGTGACCGGGGCGGCCAGCTCGATGTGGCCCATCCGCTCACGGCGCACCTTGGCGCGAGTCACCTCGACGCCACAGCGCTCACAGATGATGCCCTTGAAGCGCACCCGCTTGTACTTACCGCAGTAGCACTCCCAGTCCCGGGTGGGACCGAAGATCTTCTCGCAGAACAAGCCGTCCTTCTCCGGCTTGAGCGTGCGATAGTTGATGGTCTCCGGCTTCTTGACCTCGCCGTAAGACCAGTTGCGAATGTCTTCGGCGGTAGCCAGGCCGATCCGGAGTTCATCGAAGAAGTTGACGTCTAGCACGTAACTTCCTTTCCCCTGTCGGGATTGATTTCGAGCAAGTTCTCAATCGTCGTGAACAGGTGCCCCGCGCACCCTGCCCGCCCGGCGCGCGGCCGGGTGAGCAGGGCGAACGGGACCAAAATCACTGCGCCAGATCGTCTACCGTGGCGGCTTCGTTGCGGGACAGGTTGATGCCCAGGTTCGCGGCGGCCCGTTCCAGGTCCTCGTCGTCGCCGTCGCGCATCTCGATGGCCGCGCCGTCCGAGGACAGCACCTCCACGTTCAGGCACAACGACTGCAGTTCCTTGAGCAGAACCTTGAACGACTCCGGGATGCCCGGCTCGGGGATGTTCTCGCCCTTGACGATCGCCTCGTACACCTTCACCCGGC
>CBJNFW010000133.1:0-22145 GCA_966435935.1 uncultured Nocardia sp. | reverse complement strand
TTCGGTCGTCATCGTGGAATGGTGCTCCTGCCGAGGTCGGGTGAACGGTTGCCCCAGCCGTCACCGGCGATGTCACCCATCGCCGATTCACCGCGGTTGAGGCTGGCCGCGGCCGCGCGGGCATTGGCTATCCGGTTCATCGCGCGGGCGGGTCCCGACGGCGCGGTCCCCGCGCCGCTGGCCGTCGGCGGACTCGCCGCGGCCGCAGCGCCGTTACCGCCTCCGCCGCCGCGCGGCGGGGGCACCGGACGGTTACCGCCGCCGCCGCGACCGGCGCCCCCGGCGGACGCGGGCCGCGACCGCCCACATATCCGGGCGCGCCCGAGGCGGCGGTACCGCGCATGGCGACCGCCTTGGTGCCGACCGCGCCCAGCGCCATCGCGCCCAGCACCACGCCACCGGTGGCGGCCAGGCCCGAACCGCCGTTACCGACCATGCCGACCGCCGGAGCGACCAGGCGCATCAGCACCGGCAGGACGAAGGCGACACTGCCCAGCAGCACGATCGCGACCAGCATCCGCTGTGCCTGGTCCGCGTCGGGAAGCCCGGCGGCGGAAGTGGTGTCGTCGGTGTTGCCCGCGGCCAGGAAGGCGATCATGTAGACGATCGCCGCCACCGGTTTCCACAGCATGAAGGCGATGATCCAGCTCAGCAGCTTCGAGTACGACTGTTTGCCGATACTCGTGCCCGATGCGGCGGCGGCCAGCGGCAGCACACCCGCGGCGACGACCAGCATGCCCTGACGCACGATGGCCAGGACGATCTGGGCCAGCGCGCCGAGCAGGCCCACGATCGCGATGATCAGCACCAGGCCCGGCGAGAACGCCTGCAGCTTACTGGTTTTCACCATCAACTCGGCGATGTTCTTCGCCTGGCCGTTGGTGGCGTCCTGAATCACCCACGCGGAGAAGCGGTCCGAGGCCTGCGTGCCCGCGACGATCACCGCGCCCAGCATCCAGGAACTGAATATCACCCGCGCGAACATCCGGAACGACTCGGCCGCTTCGGATATCAGCGCACCGCGTCTGGCCTCGGCGAGTCTGACCCCGGACAGGATGATCGAGACGATCAGCAGCAGGATCTGCGCCTGATAGGTGTAATCGTTGACCTTCTGGAACAGCTGGCCGCCGTTGCTGAGCCGCTCGTTGGGCACCTTCATCCAGAAGGTGAGCGCCATGATCAACGCTTGGCCCAGACCGCTCATCAGCGAGTCGACCACCTTGCCGAAGGTGGTATCCCAGGCCTTGTCGCGCACCGCCGCGCCCGCGTCGCCGGGATGGGTCGCGGCATTGGCGCCCTTGCAGGCCGCCGAGGCGGCATCGCCGAGTGAGACTCCGGGAAGTCCCATGTTGTCGAGGTCGTCGTGAATCTGGTTGCAGGTCTGATCGAATCCGTAGGTCTGCCCGTACGCCACGGTGGGCGTGGCGATCACGACGGTGAAGACGACCGCGAAAATCGTGATCAAACGCCTGATCAAATCGCTCACCCCTCGATGCGCCGAAGTGTCGCGATGGAGTTCGGCCGCATCGGCCCGAAGCACTGTCGTCAACGTCCCATCACATCCCCTGCTCGCCGCTGTGCTCACCATTTCGTCCACCCATCCAGCGAGTCCACGTACTCCGTCTGCGACCCCGAGGCATCGGTCGGCTTCAGCCGCCAATCCCCGTTGTCCCACACCATGACCAGGCGGACCGCCGCCCACAGTTGTTTGCCGTCGTTGACCGGGCCGCGTGCGGCCAGCCGCACGATGGCCATGTCGTCGGCATAGTTCTCGATCTGAAACCCGTCCGGCGCCACCAGATACCGCGTCACCTGCTCGGGCTGCTGCTGGGGCAGCCGTCCCGCCGAACGCGCCTTGTCGTAGGCGGCGAGCTGCGCGGCGTTGGCCTTGACCTGGCGCACGTACAGATCCCGGTCGGCCGGACGTGCGTTGAGCCGGTAGGTGATCTGCGCCGCCGCCAGCACCGCGCCCTGTGGGGTGTGCGAATACCCCGTGGCCAGGCCGTCGGTGATCCGGGTCGGACCGTCGCTGCTGGAGAACGGCACCGAGGCGCCGAACACCCGCTGCCAGCCGTGCGCTGCGGTGATACCGGTCGGCGCCGCGGTCAGCCAGTCCTGATCGCTCGGCTTGTGCTCCTTGCTCGGATCCTGCGGAAGTACTTGTCCGGCAGGGTTGTTCGGTACATCCACCCGACGGCCGAACACGTCCACCGCGGGCGCGGCGAAACCGGTCGCGTCCGAGCCCGCCGCCGGCGACGGCGCCCCGGGAGCCGCGGCCTGACCGCCGCTGCCACTGTGCGGACCACCGTGATTGACGTACATGAACACCCCGACGACCACGATCAGCGCCAGCACCGCCGCGGAGGCGATGCCGCCGAAGGAGATTCCGCGGTCCGAGTCCGCATCCTTGTCCTTCATGTCGGCAGGAAGGTCAGGGCGATCGCGCTTGCGGATGAGGCCACGATCGCACCGACCAGGCTCATCACGATGCCGTGCGACGCGTCGTTGATCGCCATGTCGTCGCGCATCGCCGACCACAGGCGCCCGGCCGAGATGATCAGCCAGGCAAGGCAGAACAACAGCACAACCCAGAGCAGCCAATCGATCAGCTGCATCAACGGCGCGACGACGTCGGCCGGCATCTGTTTGTAGGCAAGCACGAGGGCCACGCCCCTACGATCCGATAGCGGCGTTCATGATGGTCCCGGCGCTGGTGGCGATGATTCCGCCGATCATGGCGCCGGCCACCATCTTCGGCGACTCGAGGCCCCCGCCGGTCCACTTCTCCCAGGCGAAGCGGCCGCCCGCGTAGGTGATGCCCAGGATGCCCGACAGCAGCACGAACCAGGTGAAGTAACGGACCAGTTTGAGCAATTTGTCCGAGGCGGGCGGTGCCTCCGGGGTCGGGTTTCCGACCTGGGCGAGAACAGCGCTGTACGTCTCGTGTACAGCGAGCAGGATGGTACTCATCGAGCGTCCTTCTCAATAGGTGAACCGAAAACAAAGCCGTGTACCGGGAGTACACCGTCAGTTGCGCCATGTCGCCGCCCGCCCAGCGGCGGCCGAGAGTGCACGGTCATCGCCTGCCCTCTTCCTCGAAATGTGAAGCGGTGCTTACCTTTTCACGAATCAGAGCCACTATACCCGCACCGATCTGGTCCACGTCGTGCGGAACCTCGTGCAGCGGATCGAGTTTGCGCTTGCTCTGCTGCGGCGGCGGGTCGCTGGGCGACCAGACCGGCAGTTGCTCGGGTTCGACCAGCGTCCACTCCTCGTACCACGGGACCTGCCATACCGGTCCGGCCAGCGCGCCCACCACATCCCGTTACCTGCGAACCTCCGGCGGGATCCGGCCCGTCCGCGCGGCCACCTTGATCAGCCCGAGCACCTGGCAGGATCCGGCCAGGCCCGCATGATGCTGGCGGAGCAGGTCGTGCGCCCGTGCCAGGCCCGAAATCGTCTCGCGCGCAACGAGAACCACGAACGGAGATTCCCGGTCGAAGACACCCGGCCACCGGCGATGCGAGTCCGCCGCGGGCGCGAGCACATGGGCGAGCGTGCTGGCGCCGGCGCCGCCGTGCACGCCGAGCAACCACACCAGCGGCGCGCGTCCGGCGCCCGGTACGGGCCGGTCCCAGATGGGCGCGCGACGATTCTCCGGCGGTGCGACGACGCCCGCCGCCCCCGCCGGCCGGTCGGCCGGTTCGGGGGTTTCCGATGGTTTGCGACTTTCCTTCATGGCCGCGGTCATGATGCCACCCCGGCCAGCAGGGTGCGATACGCCCTGCGCGTCTCGGGGGTAAGTGCGTTGTGTCGCACCAGTTCTCCGCGCGCCAGATGCTGGTCGTAGGGAATCTCGCGGATATCCCGGACCCATCCGTTGAGGTGTTCGCGCAGATGTTTCGCCACCGGGGCGCTGTCGCCGGGCAGCTGGTGGGACACCACGATCGTGGTGTCCCCGACGATTCCGCCGCCCTGACCCTCCGTCTGGCCGCCGAACTCGTCGTCGAGCCATTCCAGGGTCACCCGCAGCCGGTTGGCCGCGTCGGCGCGCGCCGGAATCGCCAGCACCAGTGCGATATCGGCGTCTTCGAGCAGCGGGCGCAGGTGCCGCGCGGCGATCGGGCTGCCGCCGTCGTAGACCGGAGTGTGCCCGGCGTCGGCGAGCGCCCGCGCGACGGTCAGGTAGGTCGCCCGGCGGCGCAGCGGCGCGGAATCGCGCCAGAGCAGGCCGATGCCCGAACTCGCTTGGGACAGACACTCCTTCAGCGGCGCGGGCTCGTCGTCGCCGCGGCCGTACAGCCAGGATTGCAGGCTGATCGGGCTCAGATGTTCGTCCGCGCCGCGCAGCGCCAGATCGCTGCCCGAGGCCGTCGCGTCCACCGCGACCGTCGCCAGGCCGCCGGCACCCAGTTCCGCGGCCAGCCCCAGGGCCGTCGTCGTGGTACCCGCTCCGCCGCAGCCGCCGACCACCAGAATCGGCCGCGGCAGCAGTTCACCCGCGCCGTCCTCGCGCCGGCTCCGGCGTAACCGCACCACCGGAGCCCTGTCGCGCGTGCGCGGACCCGCCGGATCGCCCGCCTCGGGCGTCTCGTCGAGCCACTGGCTCCAGTCCTGTCCCATCGTCTCAGCTCTCCTCTTAACCGGCCGCGATACCCGTGATCAGGGTGCGGCCGCCGACTACCTCGGTGGTCACCGTCTGCCGGCCGTAGGTCGCGGGCGCGCCGCCGGGCCGTTGTTCGGTGACCTCCACCGAATACCTGGAATCCCCGGACGGCGCCACCCGCACGCAGTACGCGGTCCCCGCGGGAATCGAGTCGATGCCGCGCTGAATCACTTCTGCCGGAGGCAGACTCGCGCCGGGTGCGACGACCTCACGGGCGCGCTCGGCGGAACGGTCGACGTAGTAGGCGTGCTGAAACCACATGATCGCGTCGGGCCCGGAACCGGTGCCGCCGGGCTCCGCTCCGCGCACCACCGCACCGATGCGCTCGGTCGGACAGGTCAGGGGCGTGCCGGCGGTCGCGCCGGTGAGCCGAATTTCCGAAATCACCGGACGCGTGGAATGCGCGGCACCGCCGCGAGTCTGAAGCAAATACACAGCGAACATCGCCGCGGCGGCCAGCAGCAGAACCGCGAACCCCAGGACGAGCGCGACGCGCAGACCGCCCGCCCCGGCCTGCCGGCGCAGGCTGCGCGGCGCGGTCGCCGCGCCTGGCCCACCGCGGGGCAGACCGCCGCGGCGGCGCGGGATCCAGCTTCGGCGCGGCGCTTTCTTCCGACCGCCGCCGGTCGATTCGGGCCAGTCGTCGAGCCAGTCGGCCGAGTTGCCCGGCCAGTCGTCATCGTCCACCGGCCCGGGACGGCGCGAGGAGGACCGGCCCGCACCCGAATCCCGGCTCTCCCGCTCGGATTCCGCGGTGCCGGATTCGTCCCGAGAACGCCGTTCGGGCCCTTGGGCCATCTCATCCGGGTCGTTGTGGCCGGGACGGGACCGTCGCGGGCGGCGGGCCGGCGCGGGCGCCTGTTCATCCCACGGGAACTGGACCAGCTCGGCGTCGCGCACGGGGTAGTCGTCATCGGGGCCGGGCGCGCGGTCGCCCGCGACCCAGTCCGACCAGCCGCCGACGAATTCGGCGCGCCGCGTGCCGGTCTCCCCGGCGAACGGGAGGTCGAACGGTTCGGGCTCGGTCTCCTGGATGTAGTGCGGGTACTGCCCCGCGCCGCCTTCGCTCAGCGCCTGCTCGAGCTCGGGATCGGCGGCCTCGTGCGATGCCGCGGCATCCTGCGGCTCGAGGGCCGGGAACCAGTGCTGCACATCTTTGTACGAGTTCAACATTCCCCCGTCCCCGCAGAGCCAGGCACCTCGTGCGTCATCGTCGGACCCTCTCGGCGATCAGTTCGTGGTGAACGGGTACGGAAATTCTCCCGTACCCGACGAATTCGGCGAACTCGACGCGCCGGATGCGACGGCCGAGATTCCGCCTACCAGGCTTTTCACATTCTCACACCCGCCCCGGGCGTTGCGATTTCCGCTGGTCGCGACGGCCCGGTCGGATGCGGATTCACCTGGCACCCAGGCACCATGACTCAGCTCACGCCGGGACGCGGAAAAGTGAAACGATTGCGACCCAACCGCCGCGCCGAGGACGCCACATCGATCCGGCCGAATGTCCGAGGTGGACAAGGCCGCAGCGGTACCGTTGCCGGAAGGGTGCGGGAGGATCGTCGCGAGCTGCGGATACACGGCGGCTCGCGGGGCGTTCACCGAGGCGTCGCCCGTGACCAGCCCGTTCCAGGTTGTCCGCGCGGTCAGCATCGTCCGACCCCCTTAACCAGCTGTGTGCAAGGCGTTCGGAGGGCCGAGAGCCGCGGCGAGCGAGACACTCGGTGATCTTTTCGAGTTGCCGCCGTTGCCGTGTGAGCCCCGAAACGCAATAGACCGTAACAGAATCCGGCGAACTCCGCAGTGCATCCTGCGGGATGCGACCCCGGGACGGGAAGGATCCGCGCCCGGACTCCGCGGCGCCGGAAGAATTTTCGCGGATCGCCGCACGAGATCCGAGCCTCGGCAACAGTGCAGCTATCGAAACCGAGGGGCGGACCGGAAGGTCACCCGCGAAGACCGCATTCCCGCAAACGAATTGAACGCCGGCGAATTGCCGCGATTCGACCACACCGACCGAAAAACGCGGAATGCGGTGTAGATGCCCATGTTTCGCGTTCGCGAAAGTTTCGCCGACCGTGATCCCGGCATTCGGGCCGACGAACGCACGCAGAATCGCATGCTGATCCACTCCGGATCTGGACAGCGGACCAACGATGTCGCCGACTCGCACCCCCGCCGCCGATCTCGCCCGCCGGGGGCCTCGAGCGAGTTCCCGGATCGGTCCGGGCAGACTGTCCGGGTGGCTCAACTACCCCTGGCAGCCGTGGGCTGCGCATTCATCGGCGCGGTAATGTTCGCCGTGTCCGCCGTGGCGCAGCAGCGAGCGGCGGCCGATGTGCCCGAGGGCGATGCGCTTTTGGCCCGTTTGATCCGTAATCCGCGCTGGTGGGCAGGCATCATCGGCGATGCGGGCGGATTCGGTTTCCAGGTGGCGGCCCTGGCCATGGGGTCGGTCCTGGTCGTCCAGCCGATTCTGGTGACCGCGCTGGTCTTCGCGCTGCCGCTGGCCGCACACTACAGCGGCCGGCGAGTCACACCGGTGATGTGGGCACAGGCCGCGGCGCTGTCGATAGCCCTGGCGGTATTCCTGGTCGTCGGCGACCCCACCGAAGGCCACACCGACGCACCGTGGCATCGCTGGGTGGGCCCGCTGGGCCTGCTGGGCGGGTTGATCGTGGCGGGCGTCGTGATCGCCGGCACGGTTCGCGTGCCCGCGCTGCGGGCGCTGTTGCTGGGCACCGCGGCGGGGCTGCTGTTCGGCATCTCCGCCGCCCTGACCGAACACGTCACCCAGCTGTTCGGCCAGAGCCTGACCGCGGTGCTGACCAGCTGGCAGTCCTACACCCTGGTGGCGACCGGAATCGCCGGACTCTACCTGCAACAGCGCGGATATCAGGTGGGCCCGCTGTCCGCCTCGCTACCGGCCTTCACCGTCGCCGAACCGCTGGGCGCGGCGTTCGTCGGCCTCACGGTCCTGGACGAACGCCTGCGCAGCGGTCCGGTCGGCACCGCTTTCGTCCTGCTCTCGGTCATCGTGATGTGCGTGGGCGCCGTCCGGTTGTCCCAGGCGCAGGCAGTGGTCCACCCCGGCCGAGAGCATGGACACACGCCACCATGAGCCACATCCGCCACCTCCTCGGGGCATACCCGTCCGGCTCACCCGAAGCCGAGCGGCAACATCGGCAGCTTTCGGTCGGTGCGGCATCTCGGTGTCGACCGGACCGGGCCGCGCATCCCACGACAGGGCGGACGCCATACACTCGCGGCCTCACGCGACGTCGGGTCCGGCCTTCGGGACAGGTCCGGTGCTCCGTACCGCGAGCGGCTGGGGCCGGGAGACGATTTTCACGCGGGGAGCCTCGCTATCGTCGTAACCGGCCGATTCGACAATGGCGAACTGGAATCCGGTGACGTCCGCGCGGGCCGGTGCGGGCAGTCGTGCACGCAGATGGGCGGTCAGCACGGCGAACGCCGGGCTCCTGGCCATCAAATCCGCACCGCGCTCCTGCACCGTGAGCATGTCCGCGACCAGGTCGTAGAGCGCTTTCTTCTGCCGGGCCTCCGGGAACCACACCGCGTGAGATATCCGACGCTCCTCGATGAAGTCGATATCGTGCCACTCCAGAGCCGAATCATCGCTCAACACGAAGCGGACCATGACGTGCAGATCGTGGGTGGAGGGGGTGGGCGCGAAGAAGCCCCAGTACGGGAAGACTCCGAGCATGTTGCGATGCGGCAAGCGCTTGAACAACTTGCCCGGGTGCTGGACCGCGAGCGTCGCGACGATCATCGCCGCCCCGATCAGCCTGACCACGGCCCCGTCGCCGGAAATGTTGTGCACCACCATGCCGCGCAACGATCGGCGGCTCGTCATCGCGCTCCCCCCGTCGAGCCCTCGCTCGGCACAGGCGCCTCGGGCGGCGAGCCGGGGCCTTCGATCAGCTGCACGACGGGCCGGTCCACCGCCTCCAGGAAGCGGACGATATGATCGGCCACCTGCACGGCATAACGCTGATTCGTCAGCAGCCCTTGCCTATCGGCCCGATCGACGACCACTGTCTCGGCGCGGTATCCGGCCCGGCGGTGCTGGTCCGCGAGTTCTCGATCCTGGTCCCTGCGCTTCGGCGATTCATCGATGCACTGCTGCGCCGAGATCACGACGGCGTGTCCTGCCACCGGCCCGCGCTCGCCACCGGACGCGTAATCCTCTTGCACGGCACGGTATTCCCGAGCCGTGGCACGCCACATCCGGGCGTCGGACCACTGCGCGTACACCTGCCGCTGACTCAGATAAGGCAGATCGTCCAGCCATCGCGGCCTGGTCACCAGAATCCCGAGCCCGGCACGCAGGCTCCAGGTTATCTGCCGTATCCCCGACCACTCCCGGGCCGAATTCGTTCCGGCGGCGTCGTCGTCATCCGGGTGCGGAGCATGGGTGTGGTCGAGGTAGACCACGGCATGAATCCGGTCCGGCAGGGCGCCGACGGCACGGCGGGCGAGGACGCCTCCGAAGCCGTGGCCCACCAGGACGATTCGCCGGTCCGCGGGTACCGCCTCATCGAGCAGATCGATCAGATCCTCGACCGACTCGACCGATCCGAAGGGTGTGCGGGCCCGGCGGCGACTGGCGCCGTACCCCGCGCGCGAATAGCTCACGACACCACAGCCGGTCGACTGCGTGACACGGTCGATAAGCCACGAGAAGTGTTCGGGCGTCTCGGCGCGATCCGGCAGCAGCACGAGTACGGGTGCGTCGGCATGCCAATCGCCGACGGGCTTGTACTGCAGGCGATTTCCGCAACGCGTGGTCATCGTCCTGGACTTCGGCCAGCCATCGAGAACCTCGATTCGCTTGCGCGCGGCCACGATTCCCGCGGCCGCCGCGGCGGCCAGAACCGCGGCCAGAGTCACCCGGACCGCGCGGTCGTCGCGGTCCGCGACCGCGGGGTGGGATCTTGGCGCCGTGGCATAGGCCAACATCGGATACATCGAAGGGAACGCCGTGAGGAACCTGCCCAGTCCCATCGCGAATCCATTGACGATGTGAAATCCCAGGCCCGTCGCCAGCATCGGCCGGATCAGGCGTCCCTGCCTCACGAAGACGATGGGAAATAGGCATTCCCAGGCTACCGTCGCGTGCGACATCAGCGCGGTGGCCTTCGGGTATCGCCGCATCACCGCGTAGAGCCCCGGATGACCGTAGGTCCGGGTCCGGATGATCCGGCTCAGCGCCGATCCGCTGCGCCACTGCTCGCCCATGAGTTTGAGCCAACCCGGTGCGCAATACGCCAGCCCGGCTTGCATCGCCCCGTACCACAGCGCGGCGTCCTGCACCGCGGGCTTGCGCGACAGGCGCGCCGTCGCCACGACCGCCTGGGTGATGTAGGTGACCTGATCGGATCCGTCACTCCCATAACGATGCCGCGGGCTCAGCAGAACGGTGCCGAGCGTGAGAAAGGCATTGCCGTAGCCACGCCAGCGCCCCGGGATCGGCAGCAGAATGCCCGCGCTGACCGCGGCTCTGGCGTAATGCAGGGCGACCGTCCGGCGTTCGGTGCTGATCGCATCCAGGAGCCAGCTCTGGATCGCGCCCCGGCCGAGCGTGTTCTGCCGGATGATCGCCCAGTCGTTGACACCCCCGGCGCCGAATTTGTCACGGGCCGTGAGGTATTCCAGTGACGAAGCCAGGGTCGACGCGGCGGCCAGCCACTCCGAGACCGCGATCGCGCGGCCTCGTGACATCGGCACCGGAGCGAGAACAACCGATCGCAACGCGGTAGTCAGTTTCACTGTGAGTTCCCTCGGACGGCTTCTCCGGGCCGCGGACGCGAGCCCGGACAAGCGCTGATCGAACGGATCCGGTACTACATGAAGCACGCGTCGTTGACGTGCAGGCACTGAGCCTGCGATTTGGTCATGTTGAGCACGTCGTAAAGGACGCCCCGCTCGGCGTCACCGGACTGCACGTGGCCGTAGCGGCGGTAGGCCTCGCCCGCCGATCCCAGATCGATCTGCTCGTTGAAGTACGACGAAACCCGGCCCGTGCCCGCGATCATGGTTGCACTCTGCATTGTGACTCTCCTCGTATGACGTGTGGACGCCGAATCGGCGTCCGCACACGAGGATCGGGCGTGCGGACCGGCCCGGGCAACCGGAAAGCAGGCCCGCGTGGAGTTCGCGCACCTCAGCGCGCGCGACGTCGCGGCCGGTCCGGACGCGGCCGCTACGCCGCCGAGGTCACCCGGTACACGTCGTACACGCCCTCGACATTGCGCACCACGTTCAGCAGGTGACCGAGATGTTTCGGGTCGCCCATCTCGAAGGTGAACTTGCTGATCGCCACGCGGTCACCGGAGGTCATCACCGAGGCGGACAGGATGTTCACCTTCTCGTCGGCGAGCACCTTGGTCACATCCGAGAGCAGGCGGGTGCGGTCCAGCGCCTCGATCTGGATGGCCACCAGGAATACCGACGACGGCGACGGCGCCCAGGTGACCTCGATGATCCGTTCCTGTTGCGCCTGAAGGGAATCGGCGTTCGTGCAGTCGGTGCGGTGCACGCTCACCGCGCCGCCGCGGGTGACGAAACCCATGATCTCGTCGCCCGGAACCGGCGTACAGCACTTCGCCAGTTTCGCGACGGTGCCTGGGGCGCCGGGGATTTCGACTCCGGCGTCGCCACCGGACCGCTGGCGCAGCGGCAGCGTGGAGGGCGTACTGCGTTCGGCCAGTTCGTTTTCCACATCACCGACGCCGCCGAGCTGCGCCATCAGGCGCTGCACGACGTGATGCGCGGACACCTGGTTCTCGCCCACCGCCGCGTACAGCGCGGAGATGTCCGAGTAGTGCAGCTCATGGGCCAGCGCGGTCATCGCGTCCACGCTCATCAACCGCTGCAACGGCAGACCGGAGCGGCGGACCTCCTTGGAGATCTGCTCCTTACCCGCCTCCAGCGCCTCCTCGCGACGCTCCTTGGCGAACCATTGCCGGATCTTGGCCTTCGCCCGCGGGGAGACCACGAAATTCTGCCAGTCACGGCTCGGCCCGGCGTTCTGCGCCTTGGAGGTGAAGATCTCGACGACCTCGCCGTTCTCCAGCTGCCGCTCCAGGGCGACCAGCCGGCCGTTCACCCGCGCGCCGATGCACTTGTGCCCGACCTCGGTGTGCACGGCGTACGCGAAATCGACCGGAGTCGACTTCTGCGGCAGCGTGATCACATCGCCCTTCGGCGTGAACACGAAGATCTCCGGCGACTTCAGGTCGAAGCGCAGCGACTCCAGGAACTCCGCCGGGTCCGCGGCCTCACGCTGCCAGTCCAGCAGCTGGCGCATCCAGGCCATATCGTCGACCTCGGCGGTGTCACCGGAGTGCCGGCCCTTGGTCTCCTTGTACCGCCAGTGCGCGGCGATGCCGAATTCGGCGGTGCGGTGCATGTCCCGAGTGCGGATCTGCACTTCCAGCGGTTTACCGTCCGGACCGACGACGGTGGTGTGCAGCGACTGGTACACCCCGTAACGCGGCTGGGCGATGTAGTCCTTGAACCGGCCCGCCATCGGCTGCCAGAGCGAGTGCACCACGCCGACCGCGGCGTAGCAGTCGCGCACCTCCTCGCACAGGATGCGGATGCCGACCAGGTCGTGGATGTCGTCGAAGTCCTTACCCTTGACGATCATCTTCTGGTAGATCGACCAGTAGTGCTTCGGGCGCCCCTCGACGCTGGCATTGATCCGGCTCGCGGCCAGGGTGTTCACGATCTCTGCGCGGACCTTGGCCAGATAGGTGTCGCGCGAGGGCGCCCGGTCGGCCACCAGGCGCACGATCTCGTCGTACTTCTTGGGGTGCAGGATCGCGAACGCGAGATCCTCCAGTTCCCATTTGACCGTGGCCATACCGAGCCGATGTGCCAACGGCGCAATGACTTCCAGCGTCTCGCGCGCCTTCTTGGCCTGCTTCTCCGGCGGCAGGAAGCGCATGGTGCGCATATTGTGCAGGCGGTCGGCGACCTTGATGACCAGCACGCGCGGATCGCGCGCCATCGCGATGATCATCTTGCGGATGGTTTCGGCCTCGGCGGCCGCACCCAGATTGACCTTGTCGAGTTTGGTGACGCCGTCGACCAGGTGGGCGACCTCCTGGCCGAATTCCCGGGTCAGCTCGTCCAGGGAATAGCCGGTGTCCTCGACCGTGTCGTGCAGTAGCGCCGCGACCAGGGTCGTCGTGTCCATCCCGAGCTCGGCCAGGATGTTGGCCACGGCCAGCGGATGGGTGATGTACGGATCGCCGGACTTGCGGAACTGGTGCGCGTGCTTCTCGTCGGCGACGTCGAACGCGCGCTGCAGCAGTTGCAGATTGGCCTTCGGGTACAGCTCGCGATGCACCGTCGCCAGTGGCTCGAGGACCGGTTTGACCGCCGCGATACCGCGCTGGCCGGTCATCCGGCGGGCCAGCCGGGCGCGCACCCGGCGCGAGGCCGAAGTCGACACGACCGCCGGGCTGCCCGGCTGACGCGGCGGCATAGACCGCGGAGTCGGGGCCGACGCGGATTTGGCGGGAGCCGGAGACGACGCGGACGCGGGCGCGGCACGACCGCCAGCCATCGTTTGCTCGGCATTCGCCTTTTCCAGATGCTGAGTCATGCCACCACCTCTCCCGCCTCGACCGCAACACCCTATCCGATGCGCCGGTGCGGCTCAGACCACCAACTTTAATCCCCAGCACCGACGACCGCCGCTTCCTGGGAAATGCGCCCGATTCCTGGGCGTACACGGTATCCGCGGACCGTCCGGCGGCCGGGCGATCCCGGCGTCTATACAGAACGCGGGCCGGGCCCGGACAGTTCCCATCGCGATGCCACGAATTCGCGGACGCCCGGGCGGCCGCGGCGCCGAGATCACCGAACCGGCCGTCACGGATCCTCGAGCAGGCCGTCCGCGGTGAGTTCCAACCATCGGGTCACCCCGATCTCCTCGAGGAACCGCCGAT
Source organism: uncultured Nocardia sp. (assembly GCA_966435935.1). GTDB lineage: Bacteria > Actinomycetota > Actinomycetes > Mycobacteriales > Mycobacteriaceae > Nocardia. Next base: position 8,495 of record CBJNFW010000133.1, on the reverse strand, counting down.
CGTGACTGACCACGATCAGCGCGCCCTCGAACCCGGTCAGGGCCTCGGTGAGATGGGCCAGGCTGGGCAGATCCAGGTTGTTGGTCGGCTCGTCCAGGAGCAGCAGCCGCGGCGCGGGATCGGCCAGCAGCAGCATCGCCAGCGCCGCCCGCAGGCGTTCCCCGCCGGACAACGCACCCGCCGCCACATCGGCGTCCGCACCGCGGAACAGGAAGCGGGCCAGCTGGGCGCGCACCCGTTCGGCGGTGGCGTGCGGCGTTGCCGCCGAGACGTTCTCGAAGACCGACCGCTGCTCGTCGAACACGTCCAGGCGCTGCGGCAGCATCCGCCACGGCACCTTCGGTGGTTCGGCGGCGATCCGGCGCAACAGCGTGGACTTGCCCGCGCCGTTGCGTCCGGTCAGCGCGATCCGCTCCGGACCGTTCACCCGCAAGGTGACCACCGGGCCGTTCGCCAGCCGCACCTCCTCCAGGGCGATGACGTCCTGTCCCGGATACAGCCGCGTCCCGGGCAGATCCACGCGGATCTCCCGATCGTCACGCAACTGCTCCTGCGCCCGGTCCAGCGTGCGGCGCGCCTGCTCGACCTTCGCGAGGTGGTTGTTGCGCAGCTTGCCCGCGGACACCTGTGCCTGCCGTTTACGTTCGCCCATAACGATTTTCGGCTCACGCTTCTGCTCGAACATCTTCTGCCCGTACCGCTGGCGCCGATCCAGCTTGATCCGGGCCTCCACCAACTCGCGCGACTGCTTGCGCACATCGCTGCGCGCATCGCGAATCGCCGCGCGCGCGGCCTCCTGCTCGGCCTCGATGATCTCCTCGTAGGCGGTGAAATTGCCGCCGAACAAACGGATCTCACCCCGCCGCAGCTCGGCGATCGCCGCCACCCGATCGAGTAGTTCACGATCGTGGCTGACGATCAGCACGGTGCCGGAGAACTGGCCGACGACCTCGTAAAGCCGGTGGCGCGCATGCGAATCCAGATTGTTGGTGGGCTCGTCGAGCAGCAGGACATCGGGTTCGCGCAGCAGTTCGGCGACCAGGCCGAGCAGGACCGTCTCCCCGCCGGACAGGGTGTCCAGGCGGCGATCCAGCTGGGATACGTCCCCGGCCAGATAGTCCAGGCCCAGGCGGCCCAGCAGCGCGACCGCGGACTCCTCGACGTCCCAGCGGTTGCCGACCGCGTCGAAATCGGTTTCGGTTCCCTGCCCCGATTCGATCCGGTGCAGCGCTTGCCGCACGCGATCGATGCCGAGCACCTCGTCCACACGCTGACCCGCGGCCAGGCCGAGATCCTGGCGCAGGTACCCGAGGCTGCCGCCGACGGTGATCGAACCCCGTACCGGCCGCAGCTCACCGGCGATCAACCGGAGCAGGGTGGATTTCCCGACGCCGTTGCTGCCGACCAGGCCGAGATGACCGGGCCCGAGGCCACTGTCCAGCCCCTCGAAGACGGGAGTGCCGTCGGGCCAGGCGAAGGTGAGATCGGACAGCGAAACAGAGGTAGACATGTGCACGCTCCAGAGAGGTCGCGAGAATGCGGCGCGCGGGTTGCGGGCCACTCGACGGCTACCTCAGAAGAGCAACGGCACGACTCCGATCAACGGCAACAAGACTGGACCAGGCTAGCCAACCAGGAGCCCGCGCGCAAGGAATTCTTCGCGCGGCCCGGCGTCGATTCCGGCGAAACACCCCGGCCCACCGGAATCGATGTAAACTGGATTACCAAGTGGCCTAACGGTTTTAGCGATTCGGCGACGGGATCCGCCATGGATGTTTATCGCAGGTCCTACGGGCGCGGTCCGGTGGGCACACTCATCAGCGCGGTCGGCAGCATCTTCGCCCTCATCGAGATCGCGCACATGCTGATGCTGCTGTTCGAGCTGAATCCGGTGAACAGATTCTTCAACGCCCTCAGGTCCCTGGCCGAGGCGCTGGCACTGTTCTTCCCCGGCCTGTTCGACACCGGCAATCACGAGCTGAACATCGTCGTGGGTTATGGCCTGGCCGCGGCGTTCTGGCTTCTCGTGGCCGGAATCCTCACGCGCGTGCTCGGTCGCTTCTAGTTCCGGGCCACGATCGGCGCGGCGTCGATCAGTGGCCGTGCGGGGTCAGGAATTCGAGCCGGTGATGCTGGAGGAATTCGAAGGCCGGCGCCCACTGCCCGGTGAACACGTCCTGCTCGTGCCCGATCGTATGCGCCGAGGCCGCGCCGACTCGCGGATTCTCGCAGACCACGCGCGCGTCATGGCGGCCGTGGCGCACCGGACCGCTGTCCAGGCTCACGGTGCCGTCACCACCGACCTCCCGCCAGGGCATATCGATACCCGTGGCGGCGATCCGGCAGGACTGCCCGGGCTTCTCACCCGAAACCCGCGCTGTGATGGTACTTCCGCCGTGCACGTCCACCGACGGCGCGGCCGAGGCGGTCGCCGCACCCACGGCGAAGACGACTCCCACCGCGCCAACGGCGGCGACGCTGATTCTCGTGTTCTGCGCTCGGGTCATGAGTCTGATATTGGATCCGAATCCCTGTGAAATCGCTGAAGTCCAGCGACGATATCGGCATGTTCACAGGCGGCCCGGCATCCGGCCGCGCCGCCGCGGGCACGAGCATAGCGACCCATCGCGCAGCTCACAACCGGAACCGGAAACTACAGCCGCACAATCGAAGTGAGCGGGTAGTCGCCCTGACGCGCCCGGCCGTCCAGGAAACCGAGCTCGAGTACCACCGCGGCTGCCGCGACCTCGGCGCCCGCGGCCGCGAACAGGCCCGCCGCCGCGGCCAGGGTGCCGCCGGTGGCCAGCACGTCGTCCAGGAGCAGGACCCTGCGGCCGCGCAGATCGATGCCGTCGGCGGGGATCTCCAGTGCGGCCGAACCGTATTCGAGCGTGTACTCACGGGACAGCACCGGCGGCGGGAGCTTACCGGCCTTGCGCACCGCGACGACGCCCGTGCCCAGTGCGGCGGCGACACCCGCGCCGAGCAGGAAGCCGCGCGCGTCCACCCCGGCCACCAGATCAGCGTCCGGCGCACAGGAACCCAGGTAATCGATCACCGCGCGGAATCCCTCGGCGTCGGCGAACACCGGCGTCAGGTCCGCGAAACGCACACCGGGAGTGGGGAAGTCGTCGTGCCAGCGGGTCAGCCGCCGCACCGCGTCGGCCGCGCGCGCGACGCGCTCCCCCACCGCCTCGGCCGACTCGGCCATACCGTGTTTACTCATCCGCGCCACTCCACTCATCCAGCGCCCGGCGTCCGGGGCCGCGCCACACGCGCGACGCTCACCGCCGCAACACCCAGCGATCCATATTCCACCCCGCACCGGCCTCGGTGGGGTTCACGGTTCCACTCTGCATGCCGTTGCCGAACGCCACCGTCCGCGGGGTGTCGAACAGCGGAATCGTCGGCATCTCGCTCCACAGCAGATTCTCGGCCTCGGCGTCCAGACCGAGCACGGTGCTCGAACTGTCGTCCGCCGCAAGCTGTTCGGTGATCGCGTCGTAACGGCCGTTGCCGTAGTGGCCGAAATTCAGGCCCTGGCCGGTGTACAGCGCCGCCGCGGCGGCCACACCGGACAGCGACCCGGCCGGGCCCGGCGCACCCGCGGTACTGCCCAGCACCGCGTCCACGCCGGCGCCGAGCTGGGTCGGCACGAAGGTCGGCGAGCCCGCGTCCACCACGGTGATCCCGGCCGCCCGGCACGCGTCGGCGATCATCGCCACGGTCTGCGCGCGCCGATCGTCCGGCGCGCGATATCCGATCCGCACCGTCGCATTGCTCGCCCCCGCCGAGGTCAAAACCTGCTGCGCCCCGGCGGCGTCACCTCCGGTGTACTTGCCCGCCGCACCGGTACTCGGCGTGTAGTACAGCGAATCCGCCTGTGTCGTACGGGAATTCAACGGCCCCGAACCAAGGCCCGATTTCTGGTCGAAGCCGGGATGCCCGAGTTTGTCGAACAGCGCCTTGCGCGGAACGCACAGCGCGAAGGCGCGGCGGGCGTCGGCGGAGGCGAAGACGCCCGCCGTGGACAGCACCAGTTGCTCCGCGCCCCGGCCGGGCACCTGATTCACCGAGAATCCGCTCAGATCGAGATTCTTCACCGAACCGGCGCCGATGTCCACGACGCCGACCGCCTTGTCGGACACCTTCTGCTTCAGGTCGGTGTTCTTGGGCCACACCACGATTCGCGGCGTTCGAGGCGGCAGGCCCCACCACTTCTCGTTCTTGACCAGGACCAGACCGTCACCGTCGCTGTAGGAATCGATCCGGTACGGCCCCGAGGAGGGGAAGAGTTTGGTGTCCACCTTGCCGGGCGTGAGATTCCAGCCGGTGTTCCAGAACTGGGCCAATTTGCCCAGCGCGACGGGGTCTGCGGTCTGCACGACCGACACCACATTCGGCACCCCGGCGGCCTGCGCGACGATGTGCGCGGGCATCAGATCCGCGGCGTCGAACAGGGTCTGCCAGGGCAGGAAGTGCCGCCCCGGGCGGAAGACCACCGTCGCGTCCTTCGAACCGGGCTGGCACTCGACCTTCTCGATATCGCGATAGCCCGCGGTCGAGGCGGCGTCGAACATCGGCACCTGACCGCCGCCGGGCCCGGCCTTGGTGAAGCGGCCGCTGCGCGCGGCCCACTCCAGCACCAGATCGTCGCAGGAGGTGGGCACCCCGTCGGAGTACACGCCGTCCGGATCGAGCCGGTACTGGATGGTCTGCACGTCGCCGGGCACCTGTTTGGCGGTGCCGTAGTCGGTGTCCGCGACCGGCTGGCCGTCCGGGCCGGTATAGAAGAATCCGGTCAGCACCCGCGAGAACACCGCCGCCGCACCGCCGTTCGCGCCCAGCGTGCTGCCGCCGTTGTAGCTCAGCGGCACCGCGTCGACCGCGTATCCGATGGACGGCACCTGATTCTTCGCCGAACACCCGGCCAGCACGCCGCCGACGAGCGCACCCGTGCTCAGCACCCCGAACGTCCGCACCAGCCACCGGCGGCCCGCGCCGGACCTTCCGTGGTTACGCACGCTGCCCTCCGTCGTTTCGCAAGCTTCCTCCGCTGAATTCGCCCGACTGCGCGAGGGCAGCGCCCGCATGATCAGTGCCTGTTCTTGTGCCGCTTTCCGGTCGGCCGCGCACCGGGTCTAGGTGCGGCGGACCGGGGACCCTCGCCCACCGGTTCCCGGCGACGCGGCGTACCGCTCGGGGCCGCCGCGCGACGCGCCGGCGCGTCGTCGTCGCTCGCCCGCGCCGCCCTGCCGGATCGCTTGTTCAGCACCTTCCGGGTGTGCGCGGCCACCGGACCCCAGCGCTCCTTGATCGAGACCAGCAGCGGCACGGCGAAGAAGATCGAGGAGTACGCGCCGACGACCATGCCGATGAGCTGTACCAGCGCCAGATCCTTCAGCGTGCCGACACCCAGCAGCCATACCGCGATGACCAGCATGCCGACGATCGGCAGGATGCCGATGACGGTGGTGTTGATCGAACGCATCAACGTCTGGTTGGCCGCGAGGTTCGCGAACTCGGCGTAGGTGCGGTTGGTGCGGTGCAGCACTCCCCGGGTGTTCTCCTCGACCTTGTCGAAGACGACGACGTTGTCGTAGAGCACGTACCCCAGGATGGTCAGCAGGCCGATCACCGCGGCCGGGGTCACCTCGAATCCGACGATCGAGTACAGGCCCGCGGTCACGATCAGGTTGAAGAACAGCGAGGCGATCGCGGCGATGGACATATCGCGTTCGAAGCGGATCGCGATGTAGATCATCGTCAGCAGGACGAACACGCCCAGGGCGATGAGCGCCTTGCGGGTGACCTGGCCACCCCAGGTCGAGCTGATCTCCGCGATGCTGATCGCGTTGCGACTGACCGTTCCGGTCGAATCCTTCGGGTGGAACGCGTCGAACAGCGCGCTCTGCACCTTGTCCTGCTGCGTGGCATCCAGTGTGTCCGAACGGATCTCGTACGATGCCGCGGCGCCGGAGCCGACCTTCTGCACGGTGACCGGGTCGTGCCCGAGCGCCTTGGCGTAGGCATCGGTGACCTGCGAGGTACTGGTCCCGGCGACGGCCGGCAGCTGGATCCGGGTACCACCGGCGAAGTCGATGCCGAGGGTGAACCCGCGCAGTCCGATGCTCGACAGCGCGATCACGATCAGCGCCGCGGCCACGAGGTAGTACATCCGGCGTCGCCCGACGATCCGGAAACCACCGGTACCGGTGTAGAGCCGTTCGAAGAATCCGTGCTTGGGCGCGGCGGTCACGGCCTGATCGTTCACGGTATCGGTCTCCATGACGGAACTGGGGTTGCTCATCACGCCTCCTTACCGGCCGGGATGCCGGCGGCCGCCTTGCGTTCGCGCGCGTACTGGGCCACCGCGCCCAGGCCGTTCACCGCGGGCCTGGCCCAGAACGGCGAGCGCGAGGCCAGCATCATCAGCGGCGAGGTGACCAGGTAGAGCACGATGACGTCGAGCACGGTGGTCAGGCCGAGGGTGAAGGCGAAGCCCTTCACCTGGCCGGCGGCCAGGATGTACAGCACCGCCGAGGCGATCAGGCTGACCGTCTTGCCGGACAGGTTCGTCCGCTGTGCGCGCGACCAGCCGCGCGGCACCGCCGAACGGAAACTCCGGCCCTCGCGCATCTCGTCCTTGATGCGTTCGAAGAACACCACGAACGAGTCCGCGGTCATACCGATACCGATGATCAGACCGGCGATGCCGGCCAGATCCAGGGTGAAATTGATCCACCGGCCCAGCAGCACGATGATCCCGTACACCGCGAAACCCGAAGCGACGAGCGAGAATCCGGCGAGGAAGCCGAGCATCCGGTAGTAGAGCAGGCAGTACAGCAGCACCGCGATCAGACCGACCGCACCGGCGATCAGGCCCGCGTGCAGCGAGGACAGGCCCAGCGTCGCGGAAACCGTCTCGGCCTCGGAGGTGGCGAAGGACAGCGGCAGCGAACCGTACTTCAGCTGGTTCGCCAGATCCTTGGCGGTGGTGGCGTTGAAGTGCCCGGTGATCGAGGTGGTGCCGCCCTCCTGCGGGCCCTGCTGCACCACCGGCGCGCTGACGACCTTCGAGTCCAGGACGAACGCGACCTGCTGATTCACGTAGTCACCGGTGAGCTTGGCCCACGGGTCGGAGTGCTTGAAGGTCAGATCCACCGACCACTGCGACTGCTGCTGGTTGAACGAGGCGCTGGCGTCCTTGATGTCCTGGCCGTCGATGCGGCTCTTGTCCAGCAGGTAGGTGCCGGTGCCATCGGTCGCGCAGGTGACCAGCGGCAGATTCGGATCGTCGTTACCGGCCAGCGGATCGGGTTTGCTGCAATCCAGGGTCGCCAGCGCGAGCTGCTGGATCTGCTGGTTGGTGCTCTGACGCAGGGCCTTGGCCTTGGCGATGGCCTGTTTGGTCTGCTCGGCCGGGCTCAACGTGTTCGCCGGGGCCGCGGGCGGGGTCGTCGGGGCCGCAGTGGCGGGCTTCGGCGTCGTGGGCGTCGGCTTCTTCGGCGTGGCGGGCGGCGTGGTCGGCGCCTGCTGGTGGCCCAGGTCCTGCGCCGAGGGCACCCGGTAGTCCGCCGGGAACACGCGGTTCTGCGCGGCGTGGTTGGCGGTGCCGGACTGCTGGTTACCCGGCGCCGAGGCACTCGGCTTCTGCGCACCCGGCGCCGGCGCGGGTGTCGCGTTGCCCGGCTGCTGCGTGCCGGGCGGCGTCATGCCCGGCAAGGGCAGTCCGGGCGTGATGTTGCCGGTGGGCCCGCCGGGCAGCCCGCCCGCGGCGTTCTGCTGACCGGACTGCAGGACCGGGCGAATGTAGAGCTTGGCGGTGGTGGCCAGCGACTTGGCCTGCTGACCGTTCTGTCCGGGCACCGTGATGACCAGGTTGTCGCCGTCGATGACGACCTCCGACCCGGCGACGCCGAGGCCGTTGACCCGGGATTCGATGATCTGCTGGGCCTGCTTGAGGCTGTCCTGGCTCGGCTTGCTGCCGTCCGGCGTGCGCGCGCTGAGCGTGACGCGGGTGCCGCCCTGCAGGTCGATGCCGAGTTTGGCCGCCGCGGTCTTCGCATCGGTGAAGAACACCAGGCCGTAGATCACGATCAGCAGCAGCGCATAGACGCCGAGCAGCCGCAGCGGATGCCCCGTTCCCTTGGAAGGTGGCACAGTTCTTATCTCCTGGACGGTGTTGGGCCGGGCAGTGGACAGGGTGGGCAGGCCGATGCCGGTCGAGCGGTCGACTCCGGACATGCCGCAGCGCCGTCGCACACGGCCGGTGCGGCCGGGCGACGACGCGAGCGGGTCATTCCTTGGTCAGCCGGGCGTTGGTGTCCTCGACGGACTCCTCGGCGGTGGCACCGTTGACAGCGTCGTGCGGCGGCTGCGCCTCGGCGGCGGGCGCGTCCGGCCCGGCCCACCCGATCTCGGAGGGGTGCGAACCAGAACCGGCCGGCTCCAACACGTTCGTGCGCGATAACGGCTTGATCGCCGCCCTGCTT
>CBJNFW010000132.1:0-22252 GCA_966435935.1 uncultured Nocardia sp. | reverse complement strand
CGCGCTCGCCCGGCCTATCCGACCGAACTGATCGAGCGAATCCGCGCTGCCGAGCCCGGCGGCGCGATCCTGGACGTCGGGAACGGAACCGGCATCGTCGCGCGGCAGTTCCGGGAACTCGGCTGCACGGTGCTCGGTGTGGAACCCGATGCGCGCATGGCCGAATTCGCCCGGGGTACCGGGATCGCGACCGAGGTGGCCACCTTCGAGACCTGGGAATCGGTCGGCCGGCGATTCGACGCGGTGGTTTCCGGGACGGCTTGGCACTGGGTGGATCCGGTCGCCGGAGCCGCGCGCGCCGGACGCGCACTGCGCCCCGGTGGACTGCTCGCACCGTTCAACCACGTCTTCGAGTTGCCGCCCGAACTGGCCGAGCGGGTGCATGCCGTCTATCGGCGGGTGATACCCGGCTCGCCGTTCGTCGATCAGCCTCCTCGCCCGGCCCTCGACGCCTACCGGACGTTCTTCGACAAGGCCGCCGACGGTATTCGCGCGAGCGGCGCGTTCGAGGAGCCGGAACGGTGGCAGTTCGAGTGGCGGCGCGGTTACACCCGCGACGAATGGCTCGACCAGCTGCCGACGACGGGCCTGTTCACCAGGCTCGAACCGGATCGTCTCGCCGCGATCCTGGCGGGTGTGGGCGCGGCGATCGACGACCTGGGCGGTCGTTTCACGATGCCGTATACGACCGTTGCCACCGTCGCGCGGAAGCCGCTCGACGCGTGAAAATGATTGCCCCCCAATATATCTGAGTGTCACCCGTCCGGAATATACCTCTTCGCAACCACTTTGCCGGACCGCACCGGACTGGACGCCCGATTTACCGACGTCGCAGGCTCGGGCGAGAAACAAGGGGTATTGCGCCGGATTTGCTTGCCCGTCGCGTCGCACTCTGCGAAGATTGAGGAGTTCGGTTCGCGTACTGTCTCTCGATTCCGTTGGAAGAGTGAGGAATCCGTATGCACACCATTTCATTCGCGCGGTGCGCCCGCGGCGGGTTCGCTGCTCATCCATCCCGGTGCGTACGGCACCGGTACAGACCCTCGATGTCGGCACGCGTAATGCGTACGGCCGGAAGGTAATCGAGGCGTCCGCCCCGACAGCCCGAACATATTCTCGCGGCGACGCGGTTCGTCGCCGATCAACCATATCTTCGATCGGGGAGGAGTGACATGGCCAATGGTCTGGATTATGCCGGAGGAATTCCCGGAGGTGCGGCCATAGCCGCCGCCGGATATCGATTCGTGTGCCGATATCTCGCCTCGGGCGGAGCCGGCCTGCCGGCGAAACTGCTGACTCCGGCCGAAGCGGATGATCTGCGCGCCAACGGTATCGATATCGTCTCCAATTGGGAGACCGAGGCCGATCGGATGCTGGCCGGATACGATGCCGGGCGCGCCGATGCCCAGGCGGCACTGAATCAGGCCCTCGCCTGTGGCGGTTCCGCGGATCGCCCCATCTACTTCTCCGCCGACTTCGACGCCACGCCCGAACAGCAGGCCCCGATCAACGCCTATCTGCAGGGCGCGGCGACGGTTATCGGCACGAACAACGTTGGCATCTACGGCGGTTACTGGCCCGTCTCGCGGGCGCTGGACGCGGGCGTGGCCACCTGGGGGTGGCAGACCCAGGCGTGGAGCGGCGGAAATCAGGACCCGCGCATCAATATCCTGCAGAACGTGTCGCTCGGGTACGCCTATGTCAACGGTGTCGAATGCGATATCGACCAATCCCTGACCGCTGATTACGGCCAATGGAGCCTAGGAGGAGATATGCAATTGAGTGACACCATCACCGACGCATACGGAAATCAGGTATCCGTCGGCGATGCCCTCAAATGGTTGCTCTACCACACTGATCTGACCATCGACCAGATCGGCGGCGCGGGCACTCGCAACGATATGCCGGCGGTATTCGCCGGATGGCCGCAATTGAACGGCCGGACGATCGTGGACGCGCTCGCGGAAATCGGTGCGCACCTGGGTCTTTCCGGGTATCAGCCGCCCGCGCGCGGGGCGTGAGATTCGGTGCGATTCATTTCAGTAGTCGCGACATGCGCCGATCGGCCAGGATCTTGCCGCCGGTCTGGCAGGTCGGGCAATACTGGAACGACTTGTCCGCGTACGCGACCTCGCGCACCGTGTCACCGCAGACCGGACAGGGCAGCCCGGTGCGGGCGTGTACGCGCAGTCCGGACCGCTTCTCGCCCTTCAGTTCGGCCGCCCCCTGCCCCACCGAACGGTCGATGGCGCCGATGAGGATCTCCCGCATCGCCGCGTACAGCCGCTCGACCTCCTCGGTGGTCAGGCGATTGGCGGTGGCGAACGGGGAAAGCTTTGCCGCGTGCAGGATCTCATCGGAATAGGCGTTGCCGATTCCGGCGATCACCGCCTGATCGGCCAGCACGGTCTTGAGCCGCTGAGCGGTGCCCTGCAGCAGCGCGGCGAACTGCTCCCCGGTGACATCCAGCGCGTCCGGGCCCAGGCGGGCGATCCCGGGCACACTCCGCGGGTCCTCGACGATCCAGACGGCGAGACGCTTCTTGGTGCCCGCCTCGGTCAGATCGAAGGCCGGTGTCGCCCCTTCGGGAGTGAACAGATGCACCCGCAACGCCAACGGGCCCTTGCCCTGCTTGGGCGGGGTGCGGCCCGGTTCATCGATCCAGCGCAGCCAACCGCCGCGCGACAGATGGGTGATCAGCCACAGCCCACCGCACTCCAACCCCAGGTGTTTGCCCCAGTGCCCCGCCCCGGTGACATCACGACCGGACAGCGCGGTGATCGGCGGATCGAAGGTCTTGAGCACGCTCAGCGCCGCGACATCGATCCGCCCCACCACCGCGCCCACCGCATGCTCGGCCAGGAACCGCTCGAGCGCCACGATCTCCGGTAATTCGGGCACCCCTGCAGACTACCGGCGAGCACCGACAATCCCGGCCCGAAATTCCGCCCACCGTCGCCGGCCGGTCGACGCACCGCGAGCCCATCGCTCGACCGCACGCCGCGCCCCGGATGTTCAGCCGCCCGCCCGGCGCAACAGGTAGATATCCATGATCCACCCCTTCGCCTCGCGAAGTTCGTTGCGGCGCTCGATAATTCGTGATTCCACCGCGCGCAGCGGACCCTCCGCGAGTTCCTCGTCCGGCATGCCGAGATACGCACCCCACCAGATGTGCACATCGTCACCGGGAATCGTGCTGAACGACGTCTCGCCGTCGAGCATGACCACCGTGGGGACACCGGGCGCCAGCCCCTCCTCACGCAAGCGGCGTCCGGTGGTGATGTGCACCGGCTCGCCGATCTCGTGCAACACGATCCGATGCCGCGCGGCCAGGGCCTGTGCGCTGGTCACCCCCGGAATCACCTCGTAATCCAGCGGCGTGACGGCGGCGACCCGCTCGATCATCCGCAGCGTGCTGTCGTACAGCGAAGGGTCTCCCCAGACCAGGATCGCCCCGGCACCGTCGTGCTCGGCGAACGCCTCGCGCAGCAGCGCCGCTCGCCGCTCGTGCCAATCCCGCACGACATCGCGGTACTCCCCGTCCGCGACGGTCCGCTCACGCGGCGGATCGGCGATCTCCACGATCCGGTACGGCCGGTCCATATGCTCGGCCAGGATCGCGGTCCGCACTTCGACCAGCTCTCGCTTGGTCTCTCCCTTGCCGATCACGTAGACCACCTCGGCCCGGCGCATGGCCTTGACCGCCTGCACCGTCACCTGTTCCGGATCACCGGCCCCGATCCCGATCACATAAAGCTTCCGCACACACGCAAGCTTGCCAAACCCGGCCGACCAGCAGCGTCCCGGTGGCCGGTGCCCGCGCCCGGGCTCGGCCCGCGGCGGCGGACCGTCCCGTCGACGGCCGCACGGAACTGCGTAAGCTGCCAGGTATGGAGGACTCGCGGCTCGGCTCGGTTCCGGACACGGCAACCGGCGGCGTTCCCGATACCCAGTACGAGGATCTGCTGCGTCTGGTACTCACCACGGGAACGGCGAAACCCGATCGCACCGGCACCGGCACGCGCAGTGTGTTCGGCCATCAGCTGCGGTACGACCTATCGGCGTCGTTTCCGCTGATCACCACGAAGAAAGTGCATTTGAAGTCGATCGTCTACGAGTTGCTGTGGTTCCTGCGCGGCGATTCGAACGTGGGCTGGCTGCACGAGCACGGGGTCAGCATCTGGGACGAGTGGGCCGATGCGCACGGCGAGCTGGGCCCGGTATACGGGGTGCAGTGGCGGTCCTGGCCAACGCCCGACGGCTCGCAGATCGATCAGATCTCCGAGGTCCTGCACACCCTGCGGACCAACCCCGACTCGCGGCGGATGATCGTCTCGGCGTGGAACGTCGCCGATCTGGACCGGATGGCACTGGCCCCCTGCCACGCGCTGTTCCAGTTCTACGTCGCGGACGGCAAGCTGTCCTGCCAGCTGTATCAGCGCAGCGCGGATCTGTTCCTGGGCGTGCCGTTCAACATCGCCAGCTACGCCCTGCTCACGCTGATGGTCGCCCAGCAGACCGAACTGGCCCCCGGCGAATTCATCTGGACCGGCGGGGACTGCCACATCTACGACAACCACGTCGAGCAGGTGCGCGAACAGCTCGGGCGGGAGCCGTACCCGTTCCCGCAGTTACATCTGCGTCCCGCGCCGTCGCTGTTCGACTACGAGTATTCCGATGTGGAAGTGGCCGGATACCGGCACCATCCGGCGATCAAGGCGCCGGTCGCGGTATGACGCGGATCGGGCTGATCTGGGCACAGGCCAGGAATGGCGTGATCGGCCGGGACAACGCGATCCCGTGGCACATCCCCGAGGATATGGCCCACTTCCGGAAGGTGACCGGCGGGCATCCGGTGGTGATGGGACGCCGCACCTGGGATTCGTTGCCGGAGCGTTTCCGCCCGCTGCCCGGACGACGCAATATCGTCATCACCCGGCAACCGGACTGGTCCGCCACCGGAGCCGAGCACACCGATTCGCTGGAGCAGGCGCTGCGCAGCTGCGGGCCGGACCCGCTCTGGGTGATGGGTGGCGGCGAAATCTACCGTGCCGCAATACGATACGCGACCGAGCTGATGGTCACCGAGGTGGACGCCGAGATCGATGGCGATGCCTACGCCCCCGCCATCGGCCCGGAATGGACCGTGTGCGACGGGCCGTGGGAGCAATCCAGGACCGGTCTGCGTTACCGCATCCGGCATTACACCCGGGCTCCGGGGCCGCCGCCGATCCCGACCGAACATCGAATTGCAATGTGAAACAGGACGTTATCGCCCGGCGCCTGCGGCATACTCACGACTATTCAGCCCGTGACAACTCGCACGGCACAGGCGTGAAAGGCTGTTCATGGACAAGAAATCGCTGACCGCAGTGGCCCGCCAGCAGCTCAAACTGGCCGCGGCCAATACCAGTGGGCGCAGTTCCCAGACCCTCTGCGGCGGCCACACCCATTCGCTGCGACAGACCGTCATCGCGCTGACCGCTGGACAGAGCCTGGCCGAGCACGACAATCTCGGCGAGGCCACGCTGCAGGTGCTGTCCGGGACGCTCACCCTGTTCAGCGGCGCCAACGAGTGGAAGGGCTCGCCGGGCGACCTGCTGATCGTGCCCGCCGCGCGGCACAGCGTGACCGCGGTAGAGGATGTCGCTTTCCTGCTGACCGTCGCGAAATAGCGAGGGCGCGGACCCATTCCGCACACTTGTCGGCGTGCCCCCGTACGCTGTCGATCATGAGTGAGTCGCAGCCGATCCTCGATCCGCTCAGTCCGGCGGCCCTCTTCCTGGTATTCACCATCGACGACGGCGGTGAGAGCACTGTCCGCGATCTGCTCGCAGATCTGTCGGGGCTGCGGCGTTCGGTTGGTTTCCGCCTGCCCGGGGCGAATCTGGCCTGTATCGCCAGTATCGGTTCGGCGGCCTGGGACAGGCTGTTCGCCGGTCCGCGCCCGGCCGAGCTGCACGAGCTTCCCGCCTATCGAGGCCCGAAACATTCGGCTCCGACCACTCCCGGGGATCTGCTGTTCCACATCAAGGCCGAGGGCCAGGACGCCTGCTTCGAATTGGCGATGGTGATCGGCGACCGGTTGCGCGGCGCGGCCACGATCGTGGACGAGACCGTGGGATTCCGCTATTTCGAACAGCGCGATCTGCTCGGATTCGTGGATGGCACCGAGAATCCGGAGGGCGCGTTCGCGGCGTCGACCGCGCTGATCGGTGACGCGGACCCGGCGTTCGCGGGCGGCAGTTACGTCATCGTGCAGAAGTATCTGCACGATCTGCAAGCCTGGAACGCACTGCCGGTGCACGAGCAGGAACTGGTGATCGGCCGGACCAAACTGGGCGACTACGAGCTGTCCGACGAGGACAAACCGGCGAATTCGCACGTCGCGGTCAACACGGTGTACGACCCGGACGGTACGCAACGTCAGATCCTGCGCGCGAACATGCCCTTCGGGAGTGTGCGCGAGGGTGAATTCGGCACGTACTACGTCGCCTACGCGGCGACGCCGAGCGTCACCGAACGCATGCTCGAGCGGATGTTCCTGGGCAGCGACGAGGCCGATTACGACCGCATCCTGGATTTCTCCACAGCGGTCACCGGCACGCTGTTCTTCACCCCGACCGCGGATTTCCTGGACGATCTGCCCGACCCCGCGCCCGCGGAGTCCGCGCCGGCGCCGCGGACCCCCGCGAGTTCCGGGGACGGCTCTCTCGGCATCGGCACACTGAAGAAGGGCCCGGCATGATCGGGTCGAGTACGCGAGCGGTCCGGCCCACGGGTCCGGCCACGTCGAAAGGACTCCAGCGATGAACAATCTGCACCGCGAACTCGCTCCGATCACCTCCGAGGCGTGGTCGGCGATCGAGGAAGAGGCCACGCGCACGTTCAAGCGGCATGTCGCCGGACGTCGCGTGGTCGACGTCTCCGGACCGCACGGCACCGAGTTCTCCGCGGTCGGTCTCGGCCGCACCAAGGTCATCGACGCCCCCGACGAGGGCATCGTGGCGCGGCAGCGGCAGGTCGCGCCGGTGGTGGAGCTGCGCGTGCCGTTCAGCCTCTCGCGCGAGGAACTCGACAACGTCGAGCGCGGCGGCAAGGACACCGATCTGGACGCGGTCAAGGACGCCGCGCGAAAGATCGCCTACGCCGAGGATCGCACGATCTTCGAAGGCTATGCGGCCGCGGGTATCACCGGAATCCGGGCGGCCTCCTCCAATGCGCCGATCGCACCGCCCGCCGATGCGCGGCAGGCTCCGGAGGCGATCGCGCAGGCGGTGACCGAGCTGCGCCTGGCCGGTGTGGACGGGCCGTATTCGGTTCTGTTGAGCGCCGATCTGTACACCGCGGTCAGCGAGACGGCCGATCACGGCTATCCGATCCGCACCCACATCGAACGTCTCATCCCGGACGGCGACATCATCTGGGCCCCGGCCATCGACGGCGCGTTCCTGCTGACCACTCGCGGCGGGGACTTCGATCTGCAACTGGGACAAGATCTTTCGATCGGCTATCTGTCACACGACGCGGAGACGGTGCAGCTGTACTTCCAGGAGAGCCTGACCTTCCTGGTGTACACCGCCGAGGCCGCGGTCGCGCTGCGGCCCTGAGCCACGACACCTCGACGCCACGACGCCACAACGCACGGTACGGTGCTGTCCTGGGTAGGAAGGACCGAGGGCGATGGTACGTGCGGGCGTGGTACCCGGGCAGCGGGCGCTGATCTACGGCACGCTGGGTGCGCTGGCGACAGCGCTGATCTGCGGGGCGATCGTGGCCGCGTTCGGCGTGAACCGCGTGTTCACCGGACTGTTCGCGGGCATCGCCGTCGGGATCGCCGTGCTGGTCGCGCTGTTCGGGCGTGATGTGGTCGTACTGACCGATCGGGCGATCTCCCGGCGTACCCCGTTGCACGAGAGCGATATCGCCTGGGAGCGGGTCGTTGCCGGGCGATTCACGCTGGACGAGCGGGCGCGCTGGGCGCTGGCGCTGGACCTGTCCGGCGGTGACGAGCGGCACGGGGAGTTGGTGTTGCTGTCCATTCCGCCGGTGGTCCGCCCGGTGTCCAACGCCTATGAGCACCGCAAGCGCGAACAGGTTGCGCAGATCCGGAAAATGTTGCGGCACAAGAAGGTTCCCGTGACAGTGCTGCCCGAGATCGCGCACGCCCTGCACGAACACTGGAAGCTGGCGCCGCCCACCGCCCGCTGACCCCGGAGAACCGAAGGTGGACACCATGATTCGCACCGCGGCGCTGGCCTACGTCCGCGAACGCCGTCTGCTGCAGGCGCGTTCGGCGGGCAAAGACGTGTTCTACATGGCGGGCGGCAAGATCGATCCCGGCGAAACCCCGGTCCAGGCCCTGCACCGCGAGGTCCGCGAGGAACTCGGCGTCGAGGTCACCGAGTACGCCGAACTGGGCGTCTTCGAATGCGAGGCGTACGGCCACGCCCCCGGCACGGCGCTGCACATGACCTGCTTCACGGCCGACCTCGGCGGCGAGCCCCGGCCGACCAGCGAGATCGCCGAACTCCGCTACTTCACCGTCGGCGAGTACGCCGCCATGCCGCACGTCGCGCCGGGCTCGATGCTGATCTTCCGCCACCTGCACGAGTTGAACCTCATCGATTGGTGATTCCGCGCTCAGCCCGCGGTGCCGGGAGTATCTCCTCGCGCCCGGTCCGGTTCGGGCTCGGTAGCTGTCCGCCCCGCATCGTCGCGTACCTCCCCGACCGCATCGGGCCGCGTACCCGACGTCGAATTCGACGCTGTGGTAGCGCCGGAATCCCGTGCGCCGTCGGCGGTACCGTCCGGCGCCTCGACAGTGGCGCCCGAGGTTCCGCCGGGAGCGCCATCGGGAACCCGGTCGGTCGGGGTTCGACCGGCGCCGCCCGGAATTCGTGTGGCGGCGAACAGACCCAGGAGCAGGATCGCGGCGGCGACCAGGAGGGCGGCCCGGGTGGCATCGGTGAAACCGCGGGCGAGGGCGTCGACGACGGCGGTATCGGCGTGATGGGCGCGCAGCGCGGCGATGGCGCCGCCGGCCGAGTCGCGGGTGGCGACGGTGATCTCGCGGGCCGCGCGATGCGGCAGACCGGGTAGCGCGGACAGGCGGTCGGGCAGCGCGTTCCCGAGCGAGAGGGACAGCGTGCCGCCGAGAATCGCCACGCCCAGCGACGCCCCGAACCCGACCAGTGTGGCCTGTGCGGCCCGGGCACGGCGGTAATAACCTCGCTCGGGCGGAGTTCCGCCCAGCGTGAGGGCGGTGAGATGGGCACAGGTCGCCCCGAGACCCGCGCCGTAACACACCAGCAGAACCGCGATCCACCAGGCCGAGATGTCAGCGCTGATGAACAGGGCGGTGAGCGCGATGGCGACGGTCTGGATCGCCAGGCCCAGCCGCACGATCCGCGCCCGCCCCAGATCGGCCGCGGGTCCGCGGGCGACCAGCGCGCCGAGCAACGCGGCCAGCGCGGCCACCGCGACGACCAGGCCCCCGCGCAGCGTGGACAGGCCCAGCACGTCGACCAGATACAGCGGCAGCACGAACAGCAGCCCGAATACGCTCAGCGCACTCGCGAACGACGCCGCAACACCCCACCGGAACGCGGGCGAGCCGAACAGCGAAAGATCCAGCAGCGCGGGGCGGTTCACCGTTGCCCGATGATGTTCCCAGAGCAGGAACAGGGCCAGCAGCACGAGCCCGAGCAGCAACAGCACCGGGCCCGGCGAGGCCGACGCGCGCGCCGACCAGTGCAGTCCGAATACATCGAAGGTCCGCAGCGGCCGGCCCCAGCCGTAGACGGACCCCTCGATCAGCGCGAAGACAACCACCGCGAAACCCGCCGCGCCGAGCAGGAAGCCGTCCACGTCCATACCGCGATCCTCGGTGCGTACCTCGGGGACCACGGCGAGGATGCCCGCCAGCAGCACCGCGCCGATCGGCACGTTCACCAGGAAGATCCAGGGCCAGGTGAACGAGGTGGTCAGCCAGCCGCCCAGCAGCGCACCGAGTACCGCCACACCGCCGAGTGCGATACCACCGGCGGTGTGCGCGAGGGTCCGGTCGCGGCCGCGGAACACCGCATCAATCGCGCTGAACACTCCCGCCGGAACACATGCCGCACCGGCGCCCTGCACGATCCGGCCCCAGATCAGCAGGTTCGGATGATGCGCCGCCGCGGCGAGCAGACTGCCCGCGACGACCAGCACCACGCCGATAGCCATGAGTGTGCGCATACCCACCCGGTCACCCAACCGACCGGCGCTGACCAGCAGGGCCGCGAACACCACCGAATAGGCGCTCAGCACCCACTGCGCGGCGGCGAACCCGAGACCCGTCGCGGCGATGATCGCCGGCAACGACACCCCGATGATGGTGGCATCGAATACCAGCGTGCCCGCGGCCAGCGCGAGCACGCCCAGCGCCAACCACCGCGCCCTGCCCCGCAGCGGTTCCGAATCGACCTCGGTGTCCGTCATGCGCCGCTCCCGCCGTCGCCCGACAACAGTCGAGGAATCAGTCTACGGGGCGTTTGCCCAAAATTGGCTACGGCCCGATTCTGATTACCGGCGCAGGGTGATCATCCCGGCGGTAGGTTGCCCGCGGCCAGCACCGCGTGCGCGACCGCGACGCCGTGTGCGGTGCCGCCGGTGCGGCCGGGACCGCTCAGGCCCGTCCGTTGCAGGGCGTTGTCCAGCCGCGCGGTCCACTGCGGATACAACGCGGTCAGGACGGTATGCGCGGCGACCGCCATGGCCGTCTCGGGCGCTGAACCCGGCTCCGGGACCGGCGGCTCCGCCAGATAACTGCGATACGGCACCGAGGCGATACTGCGATACGCCTCGTACATGGCCAGATGGGTCATCGCGAGCGCGCGCGCCACCCCTCCGACATCGACGACGTGCTCCGACCTGTCCGCCCCGAGCACCTGAAGGTTCCAATACAGGATCTGATCCACCGTCTGTTTCCTAATTCGCTGGGCCGCGGACCGGCCCGCTGCACTGCCGCGACCCGACGGACGATCCGTCCTCCCCCACGATCCGCCGATCCCGCACGGAAATCGCCAGTACTGCACTACCTGTATCCGCTAGTGACGCGCAACACCCGCCCGAGTACCGTCGACCCGCCGCATCGCCCCGAAACCGTCTGCCCCACAACAGGTACCGCACTTCCGGATCCCGGTTCACCGACACGGACCACCCCGCACGCGTTTGCGCGGCAGCCGTGGGCCTGCATGACAACGAACATGCATACCGGCGACGACCACGCAGGATCGCCGATGAGGCCGGTCCATACCCCGGCGAGTCCGCAAGACCGCGTACCGGCAACGACGCCGGCGCAATCCTTGCGGCGTCATAGCCGGCGGGCACTGTCGCAGAACAAACGCCAGCGCATCGACGTGGCCGATTCCGGATGACCGCCACCAGAACATCCGCGACAGACCGGTCGTCATGCCAGACCGGTCGTCATAGGGCGCACCCGGCCGAACGTCAGCGCATCAATGTGGCCGGATCGACGGTGAATTCGAACGGTGACTTGAAAGTCACCGATGTCCCGGCCGATGCGCGGTTGGTGAGCTGGTACTCGCCGTCGTCGCCGCGAGCGTAAGCGAACAGCACCGGCAACTCCTCACCGGGCAGACGGCCTTTGCAGGGATCGATCTCGATGCGCCAGTAGTTCGGAATGCCGGCTTCGGCGTAGATGAGCGGTTTGACCATGCGGTCCTGCATGGTCGTTGCGGTCGAGACGATCTCGACAGCCAGAATCACCTGTGCCGCCGGCACTCCCGGGCGGTCCATCGGGATATCCCCTGTTGCCACAATCAGATCGGGGATCGGCACATCTTCGCCGGTCAGCACGCCAACTCCGGCGATGCTGAAATGCCTCTCCGGCAATACTTCCTCGAGGGCGCGATCCAACCATTTGAGCAGCCGCTGGTGTCTCGGCGTGGCACCGGCACCCACGATGATCTGGCCGTTGATGATCTCGCAGCGAAACCCGGCCTGCCGTAACCGTTTCAGACCGGTTGTGGACCATTCTCCCGACTCCGACGAGCGTGATGTCGAGTGCCCGGGTGCGGACTTCGGCATGCGTTCCCTCCCCACTGTAAGCAACTATCACGATCCCCCTGCCAACCTGTGCGGCTCGCAGGTGTTTCGACCCCCTTTTTCGGCCGTCTTTCTCTCTCTTTCCTCGCCTGTCTCCCCCCCCCCTCCGGTGTGGCCCCCCCCGCGCTTCCCCCCCCCACCACCCGGTTGGATTCAGTCGGTGATCACCACCTGGACCTCCTCGCTCGCCGCCTCGGTGGAGTCCGCGGATGTGGCGAACCAGTGGGTGACCTCGGCGTCGGCCAGGTCGTCGGCGATGTCCGCGCCGGTCGGCAGGACCGACAGGGCGCCCGCGGTGGCCGAGGCCAGGAATTCGGCCAGGGCCGCGGTGCCCGCGGTGGCGACGGTGAACGTCGTCGACTCGTAATCGATGCCGTTGTCCTCGCGCAGGGCTTCGGCGTGGTCGAGGGCCTGCTCCTGGGTCAGGATCAGCCAGGTGCCGTCGACCCGCCGGGCGATGAGGGCCGGATGGTCCTCGTGCAGCGGGCGCAGGCGATCGGCGTAGGAGACCGGATGCGCCGGGGCCGCGGCGATTTCCGCCTGCACCTTCGGATCGGTCGGCACCAGCCAGCGCACCGACTTCGCCGCGGGCTCCAGCGTGATGCCGAATCCCGCTCCCGCCGAGACGATCTCGCCGAAGGACAGCCCGTCGGCGAACAACGCCGCCGCACCGGCCTTCTGCACCGCCCACAGCGCGACCACCGCTTCGATCGAACGCGGCAGCGCCACCGCGACGATCTCGCCGGGGCCCACGCCGCGGTCGATCAGCACCCGCGCCAACTGCGAGGACCGCGAATCGACCACCTGATAACCGATTTCGGACTCGCCGGCCAGCACCGCCGGCGCCTGCGGATCCTCCTCGACGACCGCGCCCAACGTCGCGGCCACGGTGCGCGCACCGACCCGCGCGGAGGCGGGTTCGGTTGCCGCACCGCCGGATTCGACGAGGATTCGGGCGCGTTCAGCGGCGTCGAGGATATCGATGTCGGCCACCAGCGCGTCCGGATCGCCGATCAGCGCCTCGAGCACCCGGTCCAGCCGCGCGGCCAGGGTACGCACCTCGGCCGCACTGAACCGGCTGGTCAGGTACTCCAGATTCACCGCGATCGTGGTGTCGGCGGTCACCGTGATGGTCAGCGGATAGTGCGTACCACCCTTGAAATCGATACCCGTCACCGCGACGCCGTCGATGGAGCTGGCGGCGGCGATGGCCTCCCGGTCGACCGGATAGGACTCGAAGACGATCAGCGAGTCGAACTGCGCACCGAGTCCGGCCACCCGCAGGATGTCGGGCAGCCCGACGTAGTGGTGGTCCATCAGCGCGGCCTGCTCGCCCTGCAGCCCGGTCAGCAGATCGGCGACCGTGCGGCGATCGTCGACCCGGACCCGCACGGGCAGGGTGTTGATGAACAGGCCGACCATCGACTCGATACCGGGCAGTTCCGCCGGACGTCCGGACACGGTCGCGCCGAACACCACGTCACCGCGGCCGGTCAGGCGACCGACCAGCAGACCCCAGGATGCCTGCACCAGCGTGTTCGCGGTGATCCCGAGATCGGCGCAGAACTTGCTCAGGCGCTGGGTCCGCTCGGCGTCGAGCTCGATGCCCACGTGCTCGATATCGAAACTCTCGACCGACTTCGGCTGCGGGGCGATCAGGGTCGGCTCGTCCACACCGGCCAGCGCCCGCGCCCACGCCTGCAGCGACTCCTCGCGGTCGCGCACCGACAGCCAGGCCAGGAAGTCCCGGTAGGAGGCCACGTGCGGCAGCACACTCGCATCACCGTGCACCGCGTACAACACCAGCAGATCCCGCATCAGCAGCGGCATCGACCAGCCGTCGAACAGGATGTGGTGCGCGGTGATCGACAGCCGCCACTGCTGGGCCCGCGGCTCACCGTCCGCGTCGAGCTTGTACAGCGCGAACCGGATCAGCGGCGGCGCCGCCATATCGAACTGCACGGCGCGATCGGCGGCCAGCCGGCGTGCCAGCTCCGCCTCCCGGCGCTCGATCGGCAGATCGGTGAGATCCGTTTCGTGCCAAGGCAGTTCGACGCGTTCCTGGACGATCTGCACCGGCTTGCCGTCGGCATCGGTGGTGAAGGCGACCCGGAGGTTCTCGTAGCGATCCGCCAGGGCCTGCGCGGCGGCGCGCAACCGGCCGGCGTCCAGCGTGCCGGTGAAGTCCAGCCGCGCCTGCTGGCTGTAGATGTCCATGGTGGCCTCGGACATCATCGCGTGGAAGAACAGACCGGACTGCAGCGGCGAGAGCGGCCACACCTCGGTCATCGCCGGATAGGTCTGCTCCCACGCCCGCTGATCGGCCGGACCGACCTCCACCAGCGGACCGGTCGGCAGTTCGAGTTCGCCGCCGCCGAGCACAGCGCCCGCGGCGATCCCGGCGATGGTGCGCCGCTCGAACACCTCGCGAGCACTGAATGCCACACCGCGCGCCTTGGACCGCGACACCAGCTGGATCGACAGGATGCTGTTACCGCCGATGCCGAAGAAGTCGTCGTCGACGCCGATATCCTCGCGCCCGAGCACGTCGGCGAACACCTCGGCCACGATCTGCTCGGTCGGCGTGGACGGAGCCCGGTACGGCGTCGACTCGAATTCGGGTTCGGGCAACGCCTTTCGATCCAGCTTGCCGTTGACGTTCAACGGCAGCGCGTCGAGCACCACGAACGCCGCGGGCACCATGTACGAGGGCAGATTCGCCGACAGCTCCGAACGCACCTGCGCCACATCCAGATCCGCGTCCGAGGTGACCAGATAGGCGACCAGCCGGTCACCCAGGCGCGGATCGGACTTGGCCAGCACCGCGGCCTGGTTGACCTGCGGCAGGGCCAGCAGCGCCGCCTCGATCTCACCGAGCTCGATCCGGAAGCCACGGATCTTCACCTGGAAGTCGGTGCGGCCCCGGTAATCCAGCTCGCCGTCGGCGTTCCAGACCGCGAGGTCGCCGGTGCGGTACATCCGCTCACCAACGGCGAACGGATTGGCCACGAAGCGGTCCGCGGTCAGATCCGGACGGGCGAAATAGCCGCGCGCCAGCTGCGCACCGGCCAGATACAGCTCGCCGGGCACCCCGGCGGGCACCGGCCGCAACCGTGAATCCAGCACGTACACCTGGGAATTCCACTCCGGCACACCGATCGGCACCGAGACCAGATCGGCCTCGCCGACCCGGTGGCTGGTGATCGACACGGCCGCCTCGGTGGGGCCGTACGTATTGAACAGCCCGGCCGCGTTGTCCGTGCGGAACCGCTGCGCCAGCGGGCCCGGCAGCGCCTCGCCGATCGCCAACACTCGCCGCAGTGAATCCGGCAGTGTCCCACCGGATTCGGTCAGCAGCGCGTCGAGCATCGAGGGCACCACGTGCAACGTGGTCACCGACTCGCGCGACATCAGCGCGTTCAGGTATTCCGGATCCTGATGACCGTCCGCCGTGGCGATGACCAACCGGCCGCCGCGGACCGCCGCGGTCCAGAACTCCCAGACCGACAGGTCGAAGGTGGCGGCGGTCTTCAACAGCACCGAGTCCTGCGCGTCGAGGCCGAATTCCGCGGTCTCCCACAGCAACTGGTTCACGATGGCCGCGTGCGGCACCGCCACGCCCTTCGGGCGGCCGGTGGAACCCGAGGTGAAGATGACGTACGCGGTGTTCCCCGGACGCAGCGCACCGAGCCGCTCGGCATCGGTGATCGGCGCGTAGTCCTCGTGCCGCTCCGCATCGATCCGCACGACCGGCGCGATCGTGGTCTCGAACGCGGTCTCGGCGTTGGTCAGCACACAGACCGGGGCCGCGGTGTCGAGGATGTAATCGGTGCGTTCGGCGGCCTGATCCGGATCCACCGGCACATACGCACCGCCGGCGGTCGCCACGGCGTACATGGCCACGACCAGATCCACCGAGCGGCGCAGCGCGAGCGCGACCCGCGCCTCGGGGCCCACGCCGAGTGAGATCAGCTGACGCGCAAGGCGATTCACCCGGGCGCCGAGTTCGGCATAGGTGATCGTGCTGCCGTCGGGGCCGACCAGCGCCACCGCCCCCGGGGTGCCCGACACGGTGCGCTCGAGCAGCGACACCAGGGTCGCCGAGCGGTCGGTGTCGTGCGCGGTTGCGTTGCGGTCCGTCACCAGTTCGGTGACCTCGCCCGCGTCCAGGTAGTCCAGATCGCCCACGGACTTGTCCGGCGCGGCGACGATCTCGCCGAGCAGCCGCACGAACCGGTCCGCGAACGTCTGCGCCGTCTCGCGGTCGAACAGATCGGTCGCATAGGTGAGGTCACCGGCGATGCCGAGCGGCGTGCCCGACTCGTCGTACCCGTCGCCCACGATCAGATGCAGGTCGAACTGGGAGATCTCGACGTCCACATCGAGTCCGGACACGGCCAGGCCGGGCAGTTCCAGACTGACGCGCGCCAGGTTCTGGAACGACATGCCGACCTGGAACAGCGGATGCCGCGCGGTGGACCGCTCCGGATTGAGCACCTCCACCAAGCGCTCGAACGGCACGTCCGCGTGTGCGAACGCCTGGATGTCCGACTCCCGCTGCCTGATGAGCAGATCGGTGAACGACGCGCCCGGCTCGACCTGGGTGCGGAACACCAGCGTATTGACGAACATGCCGATCATGTCGTCCAGCGCGGCCTCACCGCGACCCGCGATCGGGGTGCCGATCGCGATGTCCTCGGTACCCGACAACCGCGCCAGCAGCACCGCCAGCGCGGTGTGCACGACCATGAACAGCGTCGCACCCTGCTCGCGCGCCACATTCACCAATGCGGCGTGAGTGTCCGCGTCGATCCGCAGACTCACCGTGCCGCCGGTGTAGGACTGCACTGCCGGACGCGGCCGGTCCGCGGGCAGATCCAGCTGATCGGGCAGATCCGCCAGCGCCCCGCGCCAGTAGGCGATCTGCTTGGCGGCCAACGATTCCGGATCGTCCTCGGAGCCCAGCACCGCGCGTTGCCAGATGCTGTAGTCCGCGTACTGCGCGGCCAGCGGCTCCCAGTCCGGGGCCACGCCCGCGGAGCGAGCGGCGTACGCGGTCATCAGATCCCGCGTCAACGGTCCCATCGACGAGCCGTCGCCGGAGATGTGGTGCACGACCATCGCCAGCACGTATTCGCCGGTACCGTCGGCTCCCGCCGCGGACACCTCGAACACGGCCACCCGCAACGGCACCTCGGCGGTCACGTCGAACGAGGTGGAGAAGAACTCCAGCACCGCCGATTCGACCGAATCCGCACTCGTCACCCGCACGTCCAGCGCCGGAATCGCCTGCACCGCAGGCAGGATCACCTGCACCGGGCCCTGATCGGTCTCCGGGTACACCGTCCGCAGCACCTCGTGCCGGGACACCAGATCGCCGATCGCCGCCCGCAGCGCGGGAATGTCCAGCGCACCGGTCAACCGCACCGCCATCGGCACGTTGTACGCGGTGGACTGCGGGTCGAACCGGTTCAGGAACCACATCCGCTGCTGCGCGAGCGACAGCGGAATCCGTTCCGGCCGTTCGAGACTGCCGATCTCGACCCGGTCACCGCGGCTGGACGCCGACACCGCCTCCGCGAGCCCGGCCACCGTCGGCGACTCGAACAGCGAACGCACCGTGACCGTGGTGTCCAGCGCCGCGCCGATGCGCGCGGTGACCTGGGTCGCGATCAGCGAGTTACCGCCGAGGGCGAAGAAATCGTCGTCCGCGCCGACCCGGTCCACGCCGAGCACCGAGGCGAACACGCCCGCCACGACCTCTTCGATCGGGGTGCGCGGCGCGCGGAACTGCGTCTCGGCCTCGAACACCGGTTCCGGCAGGGCGCGCCGGTCCAGCTTGCCCACCGGGGTCAGCGGGACGCGGTCGATCACCATGATCGACGCGGGCACCATATAGGCCGGCAGGCGTTCCCGCAGGTGCGCGGTCAGCGCACCGACGTCGATCGAATGCTCCGGCGCCGGAACGACATACGACACCAGCGCGGTCGAACCCGCCGCACCGCGGTGGCCGAGGGTGACCGCGAAGCCGACCGTCTCGTCCGCGGTGAGGGCGGCGTCGATCTCACCCAGTTCGATGCGGAAACCGCGCACCTTCACCTGGAAGTCGGACCGGCCGACGTACTCCACCGAACCGGCCGCGGTCCACCGCACCACGTCGCCGGTGCGGTAAAGGCGCCCGCCGGGCACGTACGGATCGGCCACGAACCGCTGCGCGGTCAGGGCGTTGCGCGCGTGGTAGCCCCGCGCGAGCTGGATACCCGACAGGTACAGCTCACCCGCGACGCCCACCGGCACCGGGCGCAACCGCTCGTCCAGGACCAGCAGGCGCATACCGCGGATCGGGCCGCCGAGGGCGACCGGCTGCTGCGGCGCGAGCGCCCCGAGGGTGACCGCGATCGTGGTCTCGGTGGGCCCGTAGACGTTGTGCATCCGGCGCACCGTCCCGTCCGCCAGCGGAACGACCCACTTGGCGACCAGATCCGCGGGCACCGCCTCACCGCCCGCGGTCAGCACCCGCAGGCTGTCCAGCCCGGCCGGGTCGACCGTGGACAACGCGGCCGGGGTGATGAACGCGTGCGTGACGCCCTCGGCGCGGATCAGCTCGGCCAGTTCCGCACCGCCGTAGACGCCCGGCGGGACGATGACCAACCGGCCACCCGCACCGACGGCCAGCAGCAGCTCCAGAATCGACGCGTCGAAGCTCGGCGAGGCGAAATGCAGTGCCCGCGTTTCGGAATCGAGTCCGTACAGCTCCAGCTGCTCGTCGCGGAAGTTGGCCAGGCCCGCGTGGGTGACCATGACGCCCTTGGGGACGCCGGTGGAACCGGAGGTGTAGATGACGTAGGCCGGATGCGCCGGGACCAGCGCCCGCACTCGATCCGCGTCGGTCACCGCCGCCGAGTCGAATGCCGCGGTGTCCAGCTCGTCGAGTACCAGCCACTGCACCGAATCGGGCAGCTGCGCGTGCACCGACGCCACGGTCAGGCCGACCCGGGCCCCGGAATCGGTGAGCATGTGCGCGATGCGGTCGGCCGGATAGGTCGGGTCGATCGGCACGAACGCCGCACCCGACTTGGTCACCGACCACTCCGCCAGATAGGAGTCCAGCGAACGCGGCACCGCGACGGCCACCAGATCCTCGGCCCCGAGGCCGCGTTCGATCAGCAAGCGCGCCAACCGGTTCGACCGCTCGTCCAGCTCGGCGTAGGACAGACTCCGGCCCCACGACGCACCCGCGACGGGTGCGTACCCCTCGACCACCGCGATCGCCTGCGGATCGCGCGCCGCGGCCTCGGCCAGCAACTCCGGCAGCGTGCGCGGCGCGGTGGCCGGCAGGCCGGTGCGCGAGATCAGATCCGCGCGCTCGCTGTCCTCGATGAGCTCGAGGTCGCCGATCGAGGTGTCCGGACGCCGCACTATCTGGCGCAGCAACCGGACGAAGCGCGCCGCGATCACCTCGACCGATTCCTGATCGAACAGGTCGCGGGCGAAGGAGAACTGCGCCGAGATCCCCGAATCGTCGGTCGACTCACGCAGCGTCAGCGACAGGTCGAACTTCTCGATGCCGGAATCGAATTCGACCCCGGCGACCCGCAGTCCGGGCAGTTCGAAGGTCGTCTCGGGCATGTTCTCGAACGACAGCGCCACCTGGAACAGCGGGTTGCGCGCGGTGGAACGCTCCGGCGTGAGCAGCTCCACCAGCCGCTCGAACGGAATGTCCGCGTGCGCGAACGCCTGCAGATCGACCTCGCGGGCCTCGGCCAGCAGTTCGAGGAAGCTGCGCTGGGCGCTGACCTCGGTCCGCAACACCAGGGTGTTGACGAACATGCCGATCAGATCGTCGAGTTCGGCCTCGCCGCGTCCCGCGATGGGCGTGCCGACGGCGATGTCCTCGGTACCGCTGAGTTTGGCCAGCAGCACCGCCAGCGCGGCATGCACGACCATGAACAGCGTGGTGTTCTGCTCGCGGGCGATCTCCCGCAACGCGTCGTGCACCTGCGCATCGATCGGGAACAGCACGTGTCCGCCGCGATACGACGGCACCGCCGGGCGCAGTCGATCCACCGGCAGGTTCAGCTCGTCGGGCAGATCGGCCAGCGCGGTCCGCCAGTACTCGGCCTGCGCCGACAGCACGCTGTCCGGCTCGTCCTCCGAGCCGAGCACCGCACGCTGCCACACGCTGAAGTCCGCGTACTGCACCGGCAGCGGAGTCCAGGCCGGCGCCTCACCGGCCGCGCGGGCCGCGTAGGCCAGCATCAGATCGCGGGTCAGCGGGCCCATCGACCAGCCGTCCGCGGTGATGTGGTGCGCGACGAACACGAGCACGTATTCCGCGCTTTGTCCATCGGGCACGACCGGGGGGCCTGCGTGGTTACGCTCCGCTGCCGCCTCCGGCCCTGACCCGGTCGTGCCGGCCGCTGTGTCCGGACGCAGCAGCCGAGCCCGCAGCGGGACCTCGCTGGTCACGTCGAACGGGGTGGTAACCAGTTCGAGCACGGTGTCCTGCACCGCGTCCGGCCGCACCGGCACCGGCGTGAGATCCGGAACAGCCTGTGCCACAGGCAGAATCACCTGCTGGGCGAGACCGTCGCGCTCCGGGTAGACGGTGCGCAGCACCTCATGCCGCTCCACCAGATCGCGCACCGCGGCCTGCAGCGCGTCCACGTCGACGTTCCCGGACAGCCGGACCGCGGCGGGCACGTGGTAGGCGGTCGAGGTCGGGTCGAACCGGTTCAGGAACCACATCCGCTGCTGCGCCAGCGACAGCGGAACCTGCTCGGGCCGAACGACTTCGGTCAGCGCGGGCCGGGTGGCATCCGAACCGGCGTACTGCGCCACCCGCGCGGCCAGTTCGGCCACGCTGGAACGTTCGAACAGCTCCCGCACCGACACCCGCGTCTGCAGGGCGGTGCCCAGTCGCGCGGTGACCTGCGTCGCGATCAGCGAGTTACCGCCGAGGGAGAAGAAGTCGTCGTCCGCGCCGACCCGGTCCACGCCGAGCACCTCGGCGAACACACCGGCCACGATCTCCTCGACCGGCGTGGACGGCGCACGGAACTCGCGGTGCGCGAACTCCGGCTCCGGCAACGCCTTTCGATCCAGCTTGCCGCTGGTGTTCAGCGGGAATGCCGCCAGCTCGACGACCGCGGCGGGAATCATGTAGGCGGGCAACGATTCCGACGCGGCGGCCAGCAGTTCGCGCTGGTCGATCGACTGTCCGGGCGCGGGAACGGTGTAGGCGACCAGCTGGTCGCCCAGGTCCGAGGACAGCACCAGCACCACGGCCTGGCTCACCGACGGGTGCGCCAGCAGCGCCGATTCGATCTCGCCGAGTTCGATGCGCTGACCGCGGAACTTCACCTGGAAGTCGGTGCGGCCGATGTAATCCAGCACCGGCGTGCCGTCGGTGACGCGCCACGACACCAGGTCACCCGTGCGGTACATCCGTGCGCCGTCGCTCGCGAACGGGTCGGCAACGAACCGGTCCGAGGTCAGGTCCGGGCGCGCCACGTAGCCGCGCGCGAGCTGGTCACCGGCGAGATACAGCTCGCCGGCCACCCCGGCCGGAACCGGCCGCAGCCGCGAATCCAGTACGTACACCTGCGAATTCCACTGCGGCACGCCGATCGGCACGCTCAGCCGGTCTTCCCGCGTCGCGGGCCAGTAGGTGATCGAGACCGCGGCCTCGGTCGGACCGTACAGGTTGTGCACCGTCGCGTCGGAGACCGAACGCATGGCCGCGACGGTCTGCGGCGGCAACGCCTCACCGATGACGAAGACGTCGCGCAACGTCGGCACCGCACCGGCCCGGGTGTGCGCCGCGAACACCGTCAGCATGGACGGAACGAAGTCGGTGACCGTGACACCTTGTGCGGCAATGGTTTCCGCGAGGTATTCCGGATCCCGATGACCGTCGTGGGTGGCGACGACCAGTTTCGCACCGGCCCGCAGCGGCATGAAGTAGCCCCACAGCGAGACGTCGAACGTCGTCGCGGTCTTCTGGAAGTAGACGTCGCCCGGACCCATCGGGTACTCGGCCAGCATCCAGGTGATCTGGTTGTGGATCGCAGCGTGCGATACCGCGACGCCCTTCGGGCGGCCCGTCGAACCGGACGTGAAGATCACGTACGCCGGATTC
>CBJNFW010000131.1:0-22252 GCA_966435935.1 uncultured Nocardia sp. | reverse complement strand
TTGACCCCGGCCAGGATCAGTCCCAGGTGCCCGGTGGGAGGCCCTCTGATCGGCTGCCCGCGAGTGCTATCGGCGCGGCTCGCTACACGTGCCATCCGTCGGACTCGAGCCGTTGACAAACTTTGATGTATATACAACACTCATTGGCATGAGTAGTTCCGCGATCGAGGAGATCGTGACCGACTGCCTGGCGGTGCGAGTCCGGCTGATCAGCCGGGCGCTCACGAGCCTCTATGACAGCGCCCTCGGTGGTCACGATGTGACGATCGCCCAGGTCAACCTGTTGGCCGCTCTGGGCAAGGTTGGTCCGTGCCCACCTTCGAAGCTGGGCGAGGTGCTGCAGTTGGAAAGGTCCACGGTCAGCCGGAATGTGAATTTGCTGCTGAACCACGGCTGGATCGAGGCCGTGTCGTCGGACGCGAAGGGGATACGGGAGGTGGTGCTCACCCGCGCCGGCCGAGACAAGATCGAGTCCGTGATGCCTCAGTGGCGGCAGGCTCAGCAGCAGGCCACACAGCTTCTCGGAGCGACCGGCGCGAGTGCGATCCAGGCGATCGCGACCAATATGGGATATCCGCCCGGTCGCTAGGTAAAAGCGGTGGCGGCCACTTCTACTCATCGATTGTTGTATATACATCACAAAGGAGGCGAATATGGAGACCGACTTCGCAGACAAGGTGGTCCTGGTGACGGGTGCGTCGCGAGGAATCGGCAGAGCCGTCGCGCTGGCGTTCGCCCGGCAAGGGGCGCGGCTGGTGCTTGCGGCCCGCTCGGCCGAACACCTCGCTCAGGTGGAGAAGGAAGTGCGCGAACTCGGTTCGGTGGCGGTGTCGATACCGACCGACGTGACCGACCACGACGCCGTGGAGGCCCTGGTAGACGCCGCGATCACGCGATTCGGACGAATTGACGTGCTGGTGAACAACGCGGGAATCGGCAAGGTCGGCACGGTCGACTCGACGGCATTTGCCGACGACGTCCAGCAGACGCTGAGAGCGAGCCTTTTCGGAATGATCGACGTGACGCAACGCGTACTCCCGATATTTCGGCAACAAAGGTCGGGAGCGATCGTCAACATGTCGTCGGTGATGGGACGCAAAGCATTCGCCCGATTCGGCTCGTACGCGATCGTCATGCACGCGGTCTCCGCGTTCTCGGACAGCCTTCGCCAAGAGGTGGCCGACGGCGATATCCGTGTCTCGGTTCTCTATCCCGCCCTCACAGCCACCGACCTGCTGCGCGAGGCCACGGAAACCGAGATGCCTCCCCCGTTCCGGCACATGACTCCATTGCCGGCCGAGGATGTCGCGCGAGCTGTGGTGACCGCGGTCCGACGCGGGAAACAGCGGGTCGTGTTGCCACGAACGGCTAATATGCTGCTGCTCGGGGAGGCCGTGTCACCGCGCATCGGCGACCTGATCGCCACCGCGCTGACCCGGCGGCCTATCGCCAAGGCCTTGGGTTTGAGCCGTGGCAAGACTTACCACGAAACGATCTCGAGCCAATGAGGACCTGATGATCGTCAGCGGGTTCGTGGGCGGACGCCTCGTTCGGGCCGGACGTGAGGCCGATTTCCCGGTCCGGCCCGCACGATGCCGACTCACATCGAACAGTCGGAAATCGGCATTACAGATCACTTGCATCGACTTCAGTCAGCCTGCGGGCCTACAAGCTCGATCCGCGTCATCAGCGACTACACGCCGACCGGCCAGCTACCAGTTCGGCAGCTGGCCGTGAGCCGAATCCAACACACGACCGCTCAGCCGTTCGAGCGATTTGCGGGGGTTCAATAACACTGCGCAGCGCGCAGAGTTGCAACATGGCCCATCCACCAAAGCGTCAAACCGGATACATACCCACGATGACCAGGCGTTTTCCGGTTGCCCATGTTTTGCGTGTCCTGCCGGGGGCACCAAGAGGGCTGTAACCATCACCCAAAGGCCAGGCCACAGGTTCGAATCCTGCCGGGGCACCAACCTGCGACGACGTTTCCGCAGGTGAGTGCGTTTCCCGACCCGCACAACACTCCGTGTCGCCAACGCGAACCGAAACATACAGGTCGAACAGTTGCCCTGGTACGAATCCCCAGGGAAACACAAACATGGGCAAACCCGCCCGCAACCGGGATCAGGCCCCGCTGGCAACCGAGCAGCCTGCGTGCCATTTCGAAGCGCGGCAAGCGCTTTCGCTTGCGCAGCAGCCGCCAGGGAGCGCTTACGGCGGATCTGCCCCGGACGTCGGGCGCGAGATCGTCGTAATCGGCGATATGGGATCGCCCGAGGCGTCCGTCACCTGCGCGGCGCCGAGGTCGGCCTCTCCGGTGACCGGATTGGACGGCCAGATGACCTCGTTGATGAACCCGTGCACCCTCCCGGTGAGGGCGCCCGATTCATGTAGATGTCCCGCCGTGCCCTCCAGTGCGGAGCCCTCGGGAGATCCGGCGAAGCATGAGATCAGCATGAGGTCCTTGTCCTTGGCGGCCCCCGCCGCTCGGTTGAAGTACCTGTTGGCCTCGAGCAACTTGCCGTACTCCGTACCGTCCAGGCCGACAACAGTGCTCCGTCGTCCGAACAGGGTCCACCTGCTGACTGTCACGTCGTACGAGGCCGTGTTGCCGTGGGCGTGTGCGTAGATGGTGTCCCTGTCGGCCCAGGGCGACGTTTTATAAGGGCCGAAACCCCACATATGCTTCACACCATCGCCGTCGTACGTGGGAATCATCTCCACGTCCTGGTATTTGGTGGCGGCGTTCCGTCTAGGCATGCGAGCCCACTGACGCAGTTCCTTGGCATCGTCGGCCTTCGATGGGAACGATACCCCGATGACCTCGCCGTCGGACGCCCGCAGGGGGATGCTGCGCACCTGACGCGCATTGAACCGCAAAGACTTTGCGCCGTCGCTGGTACCGCGTAACTCGACGTTGTTGTCGCGCCATGGTATTCGGTTCGCGCCATCGTTATCGACCAGTTCCCGGGCAGCCGCCCCGATTCGCTCCCGGGTGTCGATCAGGCGGGCACCGATTGCGTCAGCCCCCTCCCTCAAGCCTTGACTGAGCCGCTTGCTCACCTGCTCGAATTGCCATGCGAGTCTGCTCATCAGCCACGTCGTTCCCCGCGCCGCAGTACCCCGGCCCTGAGCCGGAACTGAGCCGACCCGCCAGGATTGAACAGGATGTCAACACCCGGCGGGGTTACCTCAGGCAGGCAATCGCCGCTGACGGACAGCCAGCGGTCCGCCGCCACCCGCCGCTTGTGCGCCTCTGCCGTGACCACCGCGACGCACAACACTCCGTCCGGAGCGTGACCCACCAGCGGCGTACCGCGATCGTCACATCCGATCTGCAGCACCGCATCGAGCACCGCGGGCACGATCTGGTGCCCGACATCCCCGCCCGCGGCGAAAAGGCGCAGCACCGCATCGAGGGGATCGGTAGGCATGGCGGCATCGCGGGGGCTGTAATGGGGGTTGGGTTGGAACGGGCCAGGTTTACCGGACTCGCCGAGCTTCCAGCCGCCGACCATCGCCACCGTCGGAAGTGGCGAATTCGGGTCCCATCCCGGTTCCGGCAGGACGACCCACTCACCATCCCCGTCGAGACCGCGACCGACCTCGTCCATCTCAACCTGCCGGTTCGCAGCGAATTCGTCCTCGGCTCATAGCAATATCCCAGCTGCTCGTAGCGTCGACCCTCGACACCCTAAACTCTTGTCCACATCCTCGCCGCGGCGTTGTCGCCACCACGAGGAAGCCCTGATTGCGATTACGAGCCCCCACCGGTCCGACGAACAGGCACCACCTGCCAGCCGGCCCAGTACTTGCGGAAGGCGTTGTCGCCGTCCTCATGGGCAACATTTTGGTCAGCCGGGACACGGTGCCCACCCGCCGGGGTGAACGACGTTCCGCTGGTGTCGACGCCCAGCCACGACACGCCGGACCGCGCAATCTGCAGGCCTCCACCGACGATTCGGCTTCCCGCCAACGGTAAGCCAGCCGCGCGCAGACAGACATACGATGCGAATCGTTCACACAGTGCGCCACGAGTTGGATGCCCGTCGGCTATCTGCAGTCGATCGAGGGAGCCCCTATGACCAGGTGCGCGCATTTCGTCGGTAGCCTGCCCGAGGCCCTGATGACCAGCGATCGAGAAGTCCTGGAGTGGTTCGCCGACCACAGTGACAGCTGGCCGTTGACCGCAGTGCCGCGCGACCTCGATGCGGGCTGGGTCGTCGCCTATCTGCGTTCTCTCGAAGAACGCAACGCCTTCGATGTCGTCCGCGCGGGCGACTACGCCGACTACAGCGATATGCGCAGTTACGGTGTACGGCCCGGCCACGTTTTGGAACCACGCGATGTGGCGATGGGGCGCGTCGAGCGGATCGGTGCGATCGTCTCGGAATTCGAGTCCCTGCAGCGCAGCCGCCCGGAGTTGGCGAACAAGCGCGTTCAGATCAGCCAGCCCAACCCATTGGATCTGGCACTATACGTTTTCGCCGGCGCAGCGGTCTCGCTCGGTCTACCTGTGCTGCCCGCCGTGCGCAACCTCGATGCGGTCGTCACCGCACTTCGGCATTTGCCGGTATTCACGGCCGCGGTACTGCAGGAGATGTCCGAGGTGACCGCTCGGTACGGAGATCACGTTGTATGGCAGGTGGAATCACCGATCGCAACGCTCGGCATGGTCAAGGCCGAACAACTGCGGGCCCAGTGGCCATTGGGGCCGTTGCTGGCGCACCAGCTCGGCGGATTTCTCGTCCGTACCCACGAGATCAGCGCGACGACAACCCTGCACCTGTGCTACGGCGACCACAAGCACCAGAACCTGCTGACTCCCAGCAGTTTACGGCCGGTGGTGAACCTGCTCGGCCAGCTGTCTCGACTGCTGCGCAAGCGCGGGGTGCCGCTGCCGGTCGTGCATGTTCCCTGCGCCTACGGTGCCGATCCGGCGCCGTTGGACCCGGCGTTCTACCGTCCGCTGCGACGACTGGATCCCGGCTGGCGACTGATCGCGGGTGTCGTCTGTCCCGACGATGTCGACAACAGCATCCGCGCGCTCACACTGTTCGAACACGCCTCGGGCCGTAACGCGTACGGGGTGGCCACCGCGTGCGGGCTCGGCCGGCGAACCGTCGACGATGCTCGGTCCGCAGCCGCAGCCACCATCACCACCGCACGCGCCGACATCGTTGCGGTCGCCTGACCATGTGAACCTTCGAGCTTCACATGGGAACAACCGGCTGACCCAGACACGTTCGATGCAACCTTCAGACTGGATACGAACCCACGATGACCAGGCGTTTTCCGGTTGCCCATATTTTGTTGCTCCGGGCGGGCGGCCGTGACGGATGCCGCACTCCTGCTCGAGGGGACGATATCGCGCACCAACCACGACCACGGCTTCTGCGTCTACCTCCGCCACACCACCGACCTACCCGAAAGACGCCGTCAACCCATCGCGCACCACGCCACGACCGCTCTGGACAGATGTCCCGCGTCGCTTGTTTGCACACACTTAACGAGCTGTAACTCTCGGCCCAGCCCACGAACCCGTCATCGAAACTAGACTCGTGCCCTCGGTCTCGGAAATCGAGACGGTCTCTCCGTTCGAGCAACGATGCGCGAACGCCGTACCCCGCTCCACGATGCGCGGTGTCACTCGAGATATCCGGGATCAATGCCGTGCGGTTATCCCCGACCTCGGCGAATCCATTCCGGAACCGACACGATCGGCAGGAAACTCATGGGCAACTCGGACAGCACAGTTATCGACGGTCGTAGCACCACCGTGCGCATCGAGACGCCGGGTCAAGCACTGGGCACAGACCGAGCGGGCGCGATACGGCCCCCTTCGGCAACGGCTATTCCGAACGCAGCAGTCTTCGGAAAGCCACGGCAACTGAGTGCACTGGACCTGCACCTACTGGACAGCGAATCGGTCTCGACGCCACTGCATGTCGGCGCGCTCATGCTCCTCGACTCCTCCGATGCACCACGCGGCCCGATGGATATCATATCGTTGCGCCGATTGTTCGCCGCTCGGTTGCACCTGGTGGCACCGCTACGGTGCCGCGTGCGCACCGTCCCGCTCGGTCTCGACCAGCCGTACTGGGAAGACTGTGCGACCGTCGATCTGGGCTACCACGTCCGCGAGGTGCTGCTGCACGACGGCGCGACCGATCGGGACCTTGCCGCGTATGTCGCGCGGCGCCACGCCCAACCACTCGAGCGATCTCGCCCACTGTGGGAATGCCACCTCATCTCGGGACTCACCGATGGACGCCAAGCCGTCTACACGAAGGTGCACCACGCCGTGATCGACGGCGTCTCGGCAGCAGAGATCATGGCAGCAGTCCTCGACATCTCCGAAACACCCACGGCCACACCACTACCCGCGGACGGCATGCGCCGCGGCCGGACCCCTTCCGCCATCGAAATGCTCGCCCGCAGCGTCCCGAATGCGGTCACCCGGCAATCGACGCGCGCACACGCCATGCTCGAGGCGGGGCCGGCGCTGCTGCGTGCCCGCGACGATCTGCACCACAAGCATCCCGATGTGCCTTTCAACGGCCCGACCACCGCCGCTCGCAGTCTCGCGTACACCTCGCTGCCGCTGGACAAGATCAAGTCCATCAAGAAATCGGTCAACGGCACCGTCAACGACGTGGTGATGGCACTGTGCACCTCGGCCCTGCGCAGCTGGATGCTCGACCGAGCCATCCCCACCGACCAGCCGCTACTGGCCGCGGTGCCGGTATCCGTGCGAACTCCAGAGCAGTTCGGCTGCGCGGGAAACCAGTTCTCCATCATGCTCTCGCCGCTGCCGATCACCGAAAGCGACCCGCACCATCGACTCGAACTCCTGCACAGCGGTCTGCTCGCGGCAAAGGACCGGTTCCGTACGCAACCACCGACCCTGCTCCACCAGATCACCTCACTGCTGACACCGGTCGGACACGGCATGCCCACCCGAACCCTGCTCCGAGCCGCCGCAGCCGCCCTGCCCCTGGCCAACCTGATCGTGTCGAACGTTCCGGGACCGCAGATACCCTTGTACCTCAACGGAATCCGCGTCCTGGCCAGCTACCCCGTCTCGGTCCTGACCGAGCTGTCGGGCAGCCTCAACATCACCGTCATGTCCTACGACGGACATCTCGATTTCGGCATCCTCGCCTGCCCCGACGCCGTTCCCGACGTCGGGGACATCGCCCGGCACCTCGAACACGCGCTGACCGAGCTGCATCCCTGACCGGGCATAACCTTCCTCGCGTTCTGCCTGCTGGTTCTTGCGGCACTGGTCCGGTCCGCACTGCCGCGGGGCCACTGGAACTTCTTCCTCGCTCCGGCTACCGCGCTGCCGGCGATCCTGACGGCGACGACGATCCGGGACCATCCGAACGGGCCTTCTCAGGCTTCAGGAAGTAACTCCGGACAGCGCCGGCACGCACGTCACCTCGGTGCCATCCGGCCAAACCGGCGTTGCGATCGCACAAAGCGATAGCCTGACGTATGGCCTTCGTCGTATATCTTGCCGATTCGACCGCCGTAGACTACGGAGCGGGCTACAGCTACACCTTCGGCCCGAGTGGGGTGCTCGCGGTGAGCACCGCCGGCGTTGCCCGGTTCTATGCGCCCGGCTACTGGACCCAGCTCGACGAGTACACCGCCGACCATCCGCCGAACCGTCATGCGACCGGCCGTCAGTCGTGACAGCTCGGTGTTCGATGCCGACTGTGGTCAGGCTTTCGGCCATGACGATGCGGTGCGCCTGCTGCGCGGCGGCCGCACGCACGCCGTCGTCCATGTCACCCATGGGCTGTTGCCGCCATGAACCCGGAAGCATCGATACCACCACGAAAACACCCTTCCCGCGAGAATTGTTGGATAGAATTTCTCATTGCGAGGAGAATTTGGCATTTCTATCAGAGGGTGTGGGGCCGTGTCGACAAGGGACTGGCTGATCGGGCGGGACCGTCAGGCCGAGGCGTCCGACCGGATCTATGCTGCGGCAGCGGAATTGATCGCCCGCGACGGGCTCGACGCGTTCACGATCGAGACGTTGGCCGCGAAGATTCATTGCTCCCCGGCGACGATCTATCGGCACGCGGGTGGCAAGAGTGCGATCCGCGAGGCGGTAATCCGCATCATCTCGGCTCGCATCGTCGAACTCGTGCTCGAAAGCATCCGGACGCTCGAGGGGCCGGATCGGGTGGTCACCGCCGTCGTGGTGGCGTTGCAACGGATCCGGTCGCACCCGTTGGGCCCGATGATGATCGGTTCGATCCGCAACGGGCGCGACGGTGCGTGGGTGACAGAGTCCGCGGTCGTGGAACGGCTGGCCGAGGAGATGATCGGCGGCCCGCAACCGGATTCGGTTGCGGCGCAATGGTTGCTGCGTGTGGTCCTGGCCTTGTGGTGCTGGCCGATGAAGGATCCCGACGTGGAGTATCAGATGCTGAAGAACTTCCTGGGACCGGCCTTCGCTCAGGGCGAATGATCTGAGCGATATCGGCCGGACACCGGAAGCGGCCAACGATCATCGTTGGGGTGCATTGATTTTCGGGACATGGGGGCCGCCGTAGGGGGTGGGAATGGTGAGCGGTCCGGTCGGTGTGTGGTCGGCTCGCTGCCGGGGGTCGGCACCGGGGGGTGTGGTGGCGGTGTTGTCGCCGGGTGGGCGGGGTGCGTTGGCCGCGCCGCGAACCAGTACCGATGGGTCGCGGTTGTTGCAGCGGGCATTGAGGTAGGGCTCGGGGGAATCGGGGGTGCTTCCGACTGATCGTGGGAGGTCGTAGTCGCAGGCGTAGCGGGGGTAGATGCTGACCAGGGCCCAGATCCCGCCGCCGTGGAATCCGGATCTGATGGCGTCCAGGACCGAGCCGGTGCGCTGTTGGGGGAAGAAGAATTCCCGCAGGGCGGGCACATGCCCGTTGGCCATGCGGGAGGTGGTGGTGAGATTGGCCAGGATCTTCACCATGTTGTCGGAGTTGTCGGCGATGAGGTGATCGATCGCGGTCAGCGTGGCGGGTGTGGTGTCGACGAGTGTGCGGTAGCCGCCGGTCATCGATGAGATTCCCGCTGTTGTCCGGTTCAGGTTGGCCGCGGTCGATTGCAGTGTGGGCGCGGCGTTTCCGAGTGTGGCCAGCACGGTTTTGCCGTTGTCCAGGACTGCGGTCGTGTGCGGCAGCACCGATCCCAGGGTGGTGAGCAGGAACATGCCGCCGTTGAGGATGCCGGCGAGTTTGTCCGGGCCTGCGGGGCCGGCGCCGACCTGGTGCACGATGGTGGCGATCTTGGCCGGGTCGATTTGGTCGAGGGTGCCGCTGGCATCAGCGAGCACGGTGGCCATCGGGACCGGGATCGCGGTGTGCTCGGGGGTGATCACCGAGCCGTTGGACAGGTAGGGGCCGTGGTCGGCGCGAGGCAGGAAGTCGAGGAATTGTTCCCCGGCCGCGGACAGTGACATAACTCGTATATCGCCGTTGGCGGGGATGTGGATGTCCGAATCGATGGTGGCCACAGCGACGACCTTGTTCGGTTCCAGCCGTACCGATTGCACACGGCCGACCCGCGTTCCACGCAGGGCGACGTCCTGGCCGGGCAGCAGGCCACCGGACTCGGCCAGTTCGACCCGGACCTGGTATTGCGATCGGAGCGGATTGAAATCCAATGAGCCCAGCATCAGGTATCCGGTACCCAGGACCAGGACCAGCGCCAGTGCGAGCACCGAGGTGAGCGTCCGGTGGCGGGTGCACAGGCGGACGGTGACGACCGCCGCGCGGGCGGGTGGCTCGAGCAAGGCGTAGGCGAGGCCGCGTGGGTTCATCGGTGGGGTCCCCTCAGGTGGTCGTTCACGCGGTCGAGGGTGTATTCGAGGGATCCGACGAAGTTCACCCAGTCGGTGAGGCCGGGGGCTCTGGCGCCGGAGTCGGCGGGGGTGTTCGGGTCGGGAGCCGCGCCGAGGGCGAGTTTGGCGACGTCGACGTCGACATGAGCCGAGGAGGCGTCGGTGACCTTCACGATGATCGGCAGGATGCTGTTGAGGCCGTTGAGGTCGACGTTCGGATTGGTCGCGGCGGTGTTGAGGCCCGCGGCGAGCTTGTTCACCGACTCGATCAGGCTGCCGTCGTTGGTGCCGTTGACCGAGGGGAAGCGGGCCAGTTGCCGGGAGATCCGGTCGACCTGTCCGATGAGGTCGACCATGTTCTGCGTGTTCTCGCCGATGACCTGCAGTGCGGGTCCGGCAGCGGCGACGGCGTCGCCGAGGCCGTTGCTCTGCGCGGCCAGGGTGGCGCTGAGGTCGGCGGTGGTGGCCAGCACGCCGCGGATGCTGTCGGTGCGGGCGGCGAGGCTGTTCACCAGTTGTGTTGTCTGCTGGATCATTTCGGCGAGCCGGTCGCCGCGTCCGCCGACCGATTTGCCGAGGTTGTTGGCCAGCCGGGTCAGGTTCTCGATGGCGCCGCCGCTGACCAGGAGCGAGGCGCGGGTGAGCAGTTCCTCGATCGTGGCTGCCGCTGAGGTCGACGGCAGCGGGATGCTCGCCCCGTCGCTGAGATCGGGGACCGCGGGGTTCGGGTGCGCGGGCGGGATCAGTTGGACGAAGACGTCGCCCAGCGGTGTGGCCGAGCGGAGTTCGGCGGTGCTGCCCCCAGGTATCCGCACACCGGATCTGATGCGCATCGACACCACCGCGGTGTAGTTGTCGGCCTGCATCGAGGCGACCTCGCCGACGTCGGCGCCGTCCAGCCGGACCTTGGCTTTGGTCGGCAGGTTGAGCGCGTTGTCGAAGGTGGCCGTCAGTGAGTAGCTGCCGCTGCCCACTCCCGGTGCTGGTAGTGGCAGTGTGTCCAGACTGGTCGAGCAGCCGGTGGCCGTCCATGCCGCGATCGAGACGGTCACCGCGGCGGCAATGCCGCGCAGGCGTGGTGGCACTGGTGGTCGCATTGTCGTTGTCTCCTCGATGACGCTGCTATTTCGCGGGCACTCCGGCCATGACCGAGAGCATTTGGCCGATGCCGAAATCCGGTCCCATGTCGCGGGGAGTGCCGGTGGCGCAGCCGAGGTCTTTGAGTCCCATGAGGTTGCAGGCCTCTTTGAGCATCTGGCCGTCGAGAAAGAATCTGTCGAGGCTGACGGTGGCGCGCAGGGCGCCGATGTTCTGGTCGATGGCGTTGTAGGCGTTGTCGGCGACCAAGGGGAAGTTGTCGAGGAACTCGGCGATGTTGTCGTTGTAGTCCGCCAGGGACGTGGTGAGTGTTTTCGAATTGGCGGTGAGTTGTTGCAGGTTGCCGCGGTTGCGTTGCAGCAGGTCGGTCACCGCGACGATGATCTGGTTGAGCTGGGCTCCGGTGTCGCCTGCGCCCAGGTTCTGATCGGCGAGGATGTCGCTGAGTTGGGCTATGCCCGAACCGAATTCGCGCAGGGCCTGTTCGTTGTGGGCCGCCGCGGCGGTGAGGGAGTCGAGATTGGCGGCGACGGTGGTGATGGCTCGGCGGGTCGCGTCGCCGTTGTCCGGGCCCAGTTGCAGCGCGCGGGACAACTCGCTCATCGCTTGGCGCAGGTTGTTGCCGTTGCCGGCGGCGATCTGGGATCCGGTGTCCAGCAGCCCGCCCACCGGCCCGGGGCCCTGGCCTTCGGTGCCCAGTGCTTTGGACAGTTTGTCGGCCATTGACATCAGGCTGTCGAATTCCACCGGGGTGTGGGTGTGGTCGAGGCCGATGACGGCGTGATCCGGCAAGGTCGGTCCGCCGTTGTAGGCGGGAGTCAGTTCGATGTGCCGGTCGGTCAGCACCGAGTCCGACACCGTGGCCGCTTGCACGTCGCGCGGGATCTCGACCCATTTGTCGAGGTTCAGGGTCACCTCGGAATATGTTGCGCGAGGATGGATGGCGGCGACCTTGCCGATCCGCATGCCCAGCACCGAGACCGGGTTGCCGACGTACAGGCCGTTGGTGTTCTGGAACTGGGCGGTGACCGTGTTCGAGGTGTCGGCGAGCGCGGCCGACGGTGCGCCCGAGCATCCGGCCGCCAAGACCGCCGAAGCCACGACGAGAGCCAGTTTCGCCACGCGGACAGCGGATTTCATTTGCAGTCCTCGAAGTAGGGAGCCCGGTTGAGTTGTTTGGCGTAGCCGCTCAGCGCGCACATGAACGAGTCGATGAAGGCGCCGTCGGGGGCATTGCCGACAAGTTCCTGGCCAGTGCCCAGGGCGTTGGCGAACAGCCGCCACGGCACCGGCAGGATCTGCAGGATGTTGCGCAGCAGTTCGTCGCGCCATGCGAGTATCGCGGTCATCCGGGTCAGGTTGTTCAGCAGCTGCTGGATTTCGGGCTGATCGCCCGCGGCGATCGGCTCGAGCCGATGCACCAGGGTGGTCGTTGCATCAAGCAATGTTTCGATCGCGTGTTGTCGGGCGATGATCTGCGCCAGCACAGTTCGGCCTTGGCCGATCATGGCCCCCAATTGGCCCTGTTGGTTGCGCAGCGTCGTG
Source organism: uncultured Nocardia sp. (assembly GCA_966435935.1). Lineage (GTDB taxonomy): Bacteria > Actinomycetota > Actinomycetes > Mycobacteriales > Mycobacteriaceae > Nocardia. The sequence goes on along the minus strand of CBJNFW010000131.1, from coordinate 9,768 downwards.
GTCACCTGATCGGTGCTGGTCAGCAGGGAGCCGATCTGGTTGCGGCGGTCGGCGATGATCGTGGCGAGGGACCGCATGTTCGTCAGGACTCGAGGAATCGCGGCTGGGGTTCCGCGTAGTTGGTCGCTGAGTGTGGTCATCGTCTGCGCGATGCGGTCCGCGTCGATCGTGCTGAAGGTGGTGGTGGCGTCCTGCAGCGCGCTTTGCAGATCGTAGGGCACCTGGGTGTCGGCCAGGGGGATCTTGTTGCCGGGCAGATGGCCCGTGCCGGCGGGTTGCAGTTCGACGTAGCGCGAGCCCAGCAGTGTGGTGAGTTTGATCGCCGCGTGGGTGCCGATTCCCAGTGGCAGCCCGTGGCGCAGCTCCATCGTCACCACCACGTGATCGTGAGCCAGCCGGACCCCGGTGACGGTACCGACCTCGATACCAGCGAGGGTGACCCCGTTGCCGGCTTCGACGCCGGCTGCCTGCGCGAAGTCCGCCTGGTATTCTTCCTGCCCCGCGTGCAGGGAATGAGCGAAGAGGGTGGCCCCGACCAGGACGGCCAGGAGCGTCAGCGCGGCGGTGCCGATACCGACCAGGCTCCGCTCGGCCAGCGGGCGTGCCCGCATCCGCACCAGCCGGCCGCGCGTCCATCGTGTGATCATCGTCTGGTTCCTTTACCTGCAGATCGGGGAGTATTCGGGCCGATGGCTCGGTGTGGTGGCCCCGAGAATCGTCGAGAGCAGCGGGTCCACGCCGGGGAGGATGCTCGCGGTGACGTTGCAGACGTAGGCGTTGAGGTACGCGCCGGTGTCGGTGATGCGGGCCAGGGATTTCATCAGCAGTGGCAGGTTGTTTCCCAGGTACGCGAACTTCTGCTGGTTGTCGATGAAATGCTGAGCGAATCCCGGCTGCCGGCTCATGAACTGGTTCATCGCGGGCGCGGCGCCCGCCACGGTCTGCGAGGCTCGTCCCAGTACCCCGGACAGCGACTCGACCTGCCCGAACAACGCGTCACGGTTCCGGGCCAACCCGTCGAAGATGCTGCGGGTCTGCTGCATGACCGTGGCCAGGTTGCCGCTCTGGCGCGCCAGCTCGCCCAGCACCGTGCTGAGGTTGGCGATGACCTGGCCGAGTATCTGGTCGGGACCGGCGAATGCTTGTGCCAGCGAAGCGGTTTCGGTGATCAGGGTGGTGACCGCGCCGTTGTCTCCCTGTAGCGCCCGCACCAGTGCGTTGCTGATGTTGTCGACCTGCCGGGGATCCAGCGTGCTGAACAGTGGTTCGAAACCGTTGAGCAGCTTGGAGATATCGAACGAAGGCTCGGTGTGAGACAGCGGGATCTGCCCGCCCGGCCGCAGCACGCGCGGGTCGCCGAACGCGCGCAGCGACAGCCCGACATACCGCTGCCCGATGAGGTTCTGGTAGGTGATCGAGGCCGCGGTATTCCCGTACAGCTTCTGGCGCTGCTGAATCCGAAAAGTCACCTTCGCTCGGACCCCGTCGAGATCCACCGCCTGCACCCGCCCCACACGCACACCCGCCATGCGCACGTCGTCACCGGCGTGCAGACCCGACACATCGGTGAAGATCGCCGAATACGTATCGGTCCGACCGCTGACGCTGCGCGCGAGCGTCACGTAGATGGTCCATGTCGCGGCCAGGCAGACCACCACGAACACGATCAGCCATGCCAGGGGTTTGCGATAACTCACCGCGGTCCCTCCTTACTCGCGGGACCGGGCGGGGCCGCGGGGACAGGTGCGCCCGGCGCGGGTACCACCCGCACGTCCGAGCCACGCAGCAGCGGACCGAACAGCAGATCCGCGGCCGGGTTGGGGACGCCGCCGAGCAATGCGGCGATCTTCTGCTGTTCCTGGCTACTGCCGACCTGACCGACGTTCCCGCCGATCAGGCTCAGCGGATCCTGCGACGACGCGGCTTTCGGCCCGATGATCGTGGGCTCGCCGGCCGGTGCGCTCGTGCAACTGGGCCCGGCCAGTGCCCCGTAGCGCGGACAGTCCGCACGGGTGTACTGCCGGTGCGGGGTCAACTCGACGATCGCCTTGGCCGTGATGCGCTGCGTCGCGGGATTCCAGACACCGGCGAACGGCGGGACCAGATTCTGCAGCGACAACTCCATCTGAGTGAAATGTCCACTGCCATCAGCGATTACCGCCAACGCCGGGGAAATCTCCGCGGTGATTCCGGTGATCGTCGCGGTGTTGTGCTCCAATGCTGTGGCCGCCCGGGAGGACGTGGTCGACCCGCCGGTCAACAGCGCCACCAACTGGTCCCTGCGCTGGGCCAGCACCTGCATCGGGCCGATCGCATTGTGCACCGCGCCGAGCAGATCCGGCGCCGAAGCCCGCAGGCCGCCCAGCGCCTGCGCGAGCGCAGCGAGCGTGGAACCGGTTCCGCCGGGCGACATCTCGGCGTTGAACGCCTCGGCGATACGCGACAGATCGGCGCCGGCCTGCACCGCCTCGGCCCCGTCACCGGACGTGGCGCGTTCGACCACGGCCAAGATTCCCAGCGCCGGATCCGAGCCGGATCGTCCTGCCGCAGCAGCGATCCGGGTCAGCGCGGTCAGGGAGGTCTGCAGCTGCACCGTCGCCGAGCTGCGATCCTGGCCGATGTGCGCTCCCGCACGCAACGATGCGCCCGAACCGTTGTAGACCAACTGCACCGACGGCACCGCGAACGCGTTGCTCGGCACCACTCGCGCGGTGACCGTGCCCGGAATCGCGGACACATACGCAGGATCCAGATCGATCCGCACAGTATTCGGGCCGCCATCAGTCGAGGCACTCACCGACCTCACCCTGCCGACCAGCACACCGCGATACTTCACATCCGCTTTCGGCGGCAAACCATCCCCGACATCGACCAGATCCGCGGTTACCCGGACATCGTGCGCGAACAGGCCCTCGAACTTGGCGAACACCGCCACGAGGACGATCGCGAACACCACCAGCAGACCGGCCCCCCGCAGAAACAACCGCGTATTCGACAATGCCCTGCCGTCGGACTCGAATGCGATCGACATCGATTCACCCCCGTGCCCGCGCGCCGGCGAACGAGCCGTGGATCATCGGGCCCTCGATGATCCCCACCCTGACGCTCGCCCGCACCGCGCTCTCGGCTGTAACACCGGAACCGGGTGCGTTCGCTGTCGTCAACAGTGACATGCGAGCCAGATTGACCGGCCCTGATCGGGCCGGTCAATCGCTCGGCGGAAAGTTGAAATCTCCCTCGCGACCGCACCGGCCACCCGTCTCTCACACGAACTCACCTACCAGGGGATCGATGGTCGACCGAACCCTGCGGTTCTCTCGAGACAAGGAAAACCCACGCACCGGCGGTACGTCGTTCCCCGCGATGCGCCACCGCTGTCCGATGTGCGCGAGCGCCTCGGCTGCGGTGAGCGGTAGGCGCCGAAGACGATCTCGACAGTGCCGGCGCCCGATGATCCGACGGCAGGGTGCCCGGCCCGCCTGAAAACCCGACGTTTTGTCATCGTGCGAGAGCCACCCGGCCGATCGCCGACATATGCACTGGTCAATGCGGGTGCGTGCGAACTGGTTCCGGTGAGGTCGCACCGGGTGCCTTGCGAGTTGGCGCCAGATCGTTGACGAAACACGACCGCGTCATCTGAAGTGATTGACGAGCCGTCCTCGGCTCGGCCGACCCACCGCCACCAGGTGTGCACGAGGCACCGGCCGCGCGGTCGTCCGAACCTCGACTGCACATCCCCTCGCCTCGGACCGGTTCACGCGAAGGAATACCTATGTCCTACAAGGATTTTCACCCTGATCTTCGCCTGGCTGCCCGATTCCTGCCGCGCGGCACGGCCCCCAACCACACACGCATGCGGATAATGCGCGGCCTCGAATCGGTCCCGCGGCCGAGCAACGCCCGAGCACAGAATCTGCGATTGGACGCCGGCATGAGCGTGCGGATCTACCGTCCTACCGCACACACCGGTCCGGGGCCCGCGCTGTTGTGGATGCACGGCGGAGGCTATGTCATGGGCACCGCCCGACAGGACGACCGATATTGCCGCCGCTTCGCCGATGCGCTGGGGCTCACGGTGGTATCGGTGAATTATCGGCTGGCCCCTGAACATCCGTATCCGGCCGCACTCGACGACTGCCGGACGGCGTTCGAATTCACGGCCGGTCTGCCCGAGGTCGACACCACCCGCATCGCGATCGGCGGGATGAGCGCCGGAGCCGGACTGGCTGCCGCGCTCGCGATCCGGCTCCGCGACCAGGCCGCGATCACCCCTGCCTACCAACTGCTCGTCTACCCGATGCTCGACGACCGAACCGGGTCGGCGCCGCACCCGCATGCGGATCGTTTCCGATTGTGGGACCAGGCATCCAACATCTTCGGCTGGCGGTCGTATCTCGGCGACGCCGATCCCGCGACCGCTGTCCCCGCCCGGCACACGGACCTGTCGGGACTGCCGCCCACGTGGATCGGTGTCGGCACCCTGGACCTGTTCCACGACGAGAACCTCGACTACGCGCGCCGCCTGCGCGCCGCTGGAGTGCCCTGCGAATTCCACGCGGTCGAAGGAGCATTCCACGGGTTCGACGAGATCTTGCCGAACACCACCGTGGCACGGGAGTTCTTCACCGCACAGCACGCCGGGTTGCGCGCGGCCCTGGCAATCGACCGAGCGCGGCGCGTTCGCTCCCCCCACGGAAAAGAGCTTCGGCAATGACAATCCTTCACCACGCACGAGGCGCCGCCTCGGCGATCAAACCACTGGCCTCGGCCGTGCAGCTGAACCTCGTCGGCGCCATCCGGACCAGACAGCGCGGGGTCCGCGGGTGGACCGGCGCGATCAACACCGACTACGACCCCCTCGATCCGGCCACCGCGGCCGATCCCTTCGCCGCCTACAGAGAACTCCACCGAGGCGGGAGGGTGCACTACAACCCCGCACGCGCCACGTGGATCGTGAGCCGCAACGCCGATGTCCGCGCCGCGCTCCGCGATACCGAGAAGATCACCAGCACCCAAGGCGTGACACGGATACGAATGGCCGGCGACGTGGTCGTACTCACCGACGGCGATCAGCACCTGCGCCTGCGCAAACAAGTCCAGCCCGGATTCACCAAAGGCGCACTGGACAACTGGAGCACGATCGTCGACCAACTCGCCACCGAATGCGTGAGCGACCTGCTGGCCGCCCCCGGCTCCGATGTCGTCCAACGACTCGCGATCCCGCTGCCCCTGCGATTGATCGCCGGCATCCTCGGCGTACCCGACACCGACATCGCCGACTTTCGACGCTGGTCCGAAGGCTGCGTCCAGATCATCAACTTCTCCCTCACCCCCTCGGGAATCGCCAACACCGCCCGATCGATCCGCGCGGTCATGGATCTACGCCGATACTTCCTGCACCAGTTGGCAACCGGCCACCTCAAAGGCTCGAACACCGTGCTCGGGCGGCTACTGGAATACAACACCGAAGGCGCCCTCACCGACGACGACCTGTTCCACGTCGCGATGCTCCTGCTCATCGCGGGCAACGAGACCACCACGAACCTGCTCGGCGGGATGTTCCACACACTCGCGCAGAACCCCGAACAATACGACCTCATCCGCGCCGACCCTGACCTGATCCCGCTCGCCGTCGAGGAACACCTGCGGTACACCAGCCCACTGCAGAACCTCTACCGATACACCCGCACCGACTACCAGATCGGCGACGTCACCATCCCCTCCGGATCCCGGGTACTGCTGTCCTTCGGCGCCGCCAACCGCGACCCGCACGCGTTCGAAGCCCCCGACGAATACCGAGCCGACCGAAACCCCCGCTCCCACATCGCTTTCGGATACGGACCCCACATGTGCCTCGGAGCCCCCCTCGCCCGCATGGAAGCCCAGGCAGTCCTGCGCGAACTCGTCCAACGCGTCACACGAATCTCTCTCGCCGGACCCACCACATGGTCCACCAACAGCTCCCTGCGCGGCCCCACCACCCTGCCGATCCGACTAACCCCCGCATGAGCCCCACCGCTCTGCCGCGCCGACCACCGGTGGGCAAAACGGACACAGACCAGATTCGGTCAGACAGGCCGGCTCCTGAGACAACGGCTACCGCCGAACAACGGGCAAACCAATGGACCCACGGTTGGAGGCAAACCGAACCTCAATCCGGCTTCCGGTAGTCGTATCCCGCATCAACCGTGAACGCGCCCAGCAAAACCGCTGTTCAGCGTAGGTCCCACCCTTATAGTGCCCGCCGGGGCACCGACCTGTGACACCGCCGGACCGGCATTTTTCAGGCTCGGCTGGGCCGGTAGTCCACCGCGGCTCCGCGTCAACCGGACTACGCGATATGCGTTCAGCGTGGGATAGGTTGTGCGGCAACAACTGTGGCCCGTGCCGACAAGATTGATCGGCGAACGGGCCGAGTCCTGGCCGGCGAATGACATGCTCCGCGAACGGCGCACTGTCTCGCCGCCGCCCTCCTGCGGACTCCATGTGCACTACGGCACTCTTTTGGGAGACGGTTGCGGAACGTGGCACAATCATCGCCGAGTACGGGTTGTTGAAATGATCGCTCGGCTCACTACAGGAAGTAACAAGAAAAGTAATGACGCAAGGCAGTGTGAAGTGGTTTAACAGCGAAAAGGGCTTCGGGTTCATCGCGCAAGACGGTGGCGGCCCCGACGTTTTCGTCCACTACTCCGAGATTTCCGGGGGCGGGTTCAAGTCCCTCGACGAGGGTCAGCGCGTCGAGTTCGAGATCGGCCAGGGACAGAAGGGGCCGCAGGCCCAGCAGGTCCGCGCCATCTAGCAGCCGGCAAGCATGAAACCCGCGCCATGGCGCGGGTTTCTTGCTTTTCGAAGCCGGAAGGCTCGACGGTGCCGCCTAAGCGTCAGCGTCCGTGGACTTCTGCCTGTCGACTGTCGCCGCTCGCAGCGCCGCGCGCAGCCCGCGCCGCCGGCCTGGCCGCACTTCGGCCGTATCGAACGTGTTGTGGCCGTAGAACTTTCGCTCCGAAGCAGTTTCGGGGGCGTCATCGCAGGTGGCGGTCAGGAAGCGGTCGGGCAGAGCCAGTTTGTGGATGGTGCGCAGGGTCAGCAGGTACTGGCGCAGCAATGGACCGCTGGTATAGGGCAGGTCATATTTGTCGCACAGGCTCCGCACCCGCCCGGCGATCTCGGCATAGCGATTGCTGGGCAGGTCGGGAAACAGGTGGTGCTCGATCTGATAACACAGATTTCCACTCAGAAACCGCAGCACCGGTCCGGCATCGAAGTTCGCGGTACCGAGCATCTGCCGCAGATACCACTCCGGCCTGGTCTCGCGGTCGACCACCGCGGCGGTGAACTTCTCCGCCCCGTCAGGGAAATGACCACAGAAGATCACCAGGTAGGCCCACAGGTTGCGCAGCACGTTCGCCGCGATGTTCGCCGTCAACGTGCGACGCCAGCCTCGCCCGCTCAGCGCCGGAAACAGCACATAATCCTTACCGGCCTGCCTGGCGATTTTCCCGAGCAACGCACGAGCCTGGGTGCGCTTGTCCGCTCCGGACCTCGCGCGGGCCCATTCGACGTCGAGGCCGTGGATCGCCACACCCCACTCGAATGTGGCTGCCAGCACCAAGTTCTGCAACGGCTGCACCAGCATGTACGGACGCCAGCGCTGATCGCGGGTCACGCGCATCAGCCCGAAGCCGATATCCTCGTCCAGGCCGAGAACATTGGTGAACATGTGGTGCCGATAGTTGTGGCCGTAACGCCACTGCGACGACAAGCCGGCCATATCCCATTCCCAAGTGGTGGAATGGATCTCCGGATCGTTCATCCAATCCCACTGACCGTGGCACACGTTGTGGCCGATTTCCATGTTCTCGACACTCTTGGCCACCGCCAGTCCGATCGCCCCCAGAGTCGACCCCAGCCTGCCACGGCTCACCGCGATCACCACCCGTGCCGCGGCGTCCAGGACCCGCTGGAACGCAATCGTGCGGCGGATGTAGTTCGCATCGCGCATCCCGCGCTGATCCTCGATGTCGTGGCGGATTTCGTCGAGCTCACGGCCCAGCGACTCGATGTCGACCGCGCTCATATGCGCGTAGGCAGCAACCTGTGTTATCGCCATCTCAGCGCTTGAACACGCCCCTCAGGTTGTGCTCCAGCCAGTCGAAGGGGCCACGGCTCTCCACTCTGGATTCAACGGGTCCGGCAGCGCCGATGTCACGCAAGCGCTGCTCGATGCCACCCTTGGCGACCCGGATTCGATGCGTGATCTTGTTCTCGGTCATCGGAAAAGATCCCGTCCCCGGATGTGCGATTCGGCCACGGCGACCGGATCAGCCAGCCGTTCGACGCACGTACCAGTTATCACTACACCCTAGCCCCGATTGCCTCACCCCGAGCCGCCGAGTTCGACCTACAGCCGAGTCGGCACCGGAAATCCGGCTGACCATCGCCGCAAGGGCGTGAACGACGCCACCGCTGCGGATGAGCGAACTCGAACAGACACCATTGCCGAGCGCGTCACTCGAGGACCGCCGGTGATGTCGCCGCCTCAGCGACACCGGCGGTGGTTCCTCGAGAGGTCAGGGCAGCCGTTCCAGCAGCCACCGTCCCTGTTCTTCGGTCAACCACGAGGAATCGGCGGGCGCCGCGGGCGCGTACAGGGCGTCGTCGAACATCGACAGGTCGAACATCGACAGGCCGGTGTCGACGGGTGTGGTCAATCCTTCGAAGTCGGAGACTCCGTCGGTGGTGATCTTGAGGGTTCTGGGCAGCATGGGCATATTGCCGACGTCGAAAAGTGCGTTCTGTTCGGCCGCGGTGGGCTTGATGCTGTCCAGGCAGATGTAAACACCGACGCGGTGGTCGACTCCCTCGTATTCCAGCTTCGCCAGTACATAGCGCGCCAGCAATGCGCCCCATCCGACGCCGGCCAAGACTGTGCGGCGCCGGCGAGGGCAGCGCTTTGCGGTCTCCAGGACCGCCGATCTGACCGTGCCGACCGCGGTGTCCCAGTCCGCGTCGGAGTCGTAGCCGACGAGGATGACGTCCTTGCCGCGCCGGGCGAGCAGGGAGCCGAACGGATAGTCGGGGCTGTTCACCGTGTCGGCGAACGCGTCCAGCGATGTGCCGTCCCGGTCACGATCGGGGACCAGGAGCACCGGGGCGCTCACCTGATGTCCCTCGAGCAGATACGCCCACGCGGCACCGCCGTTGTCGAGCGTCCATTCCTGCGACGGTTTGCTCTTGACGGTCATGATCGAACCCTCCTGGAGCGTGAGAGCGAATGAACCACCGAAAACCATCCGTGAATCTGCCGCTTCCCCACGCGACCCACCGGTGAAAGAGGTGCCACCACCACGCGCACTGCTCATGGCCCCTTGTTCACGAGTGTCATATCGCCGCGGTAGTGGGCCAGCACCCGGCGATCCATCACCCTGCGCCACAACGGCGGGATCAGGGCCAGTACGACCATGGTGGCGTAGCCGTAGGGCAACTGCGGCGACTCCTCGGAGCTGCGCAGGGTCTGGTAGCGACGGCCGGGGTTGGCGTGGTGGTCGCTGTGGCGTTGCAGATGGAACAGGAAGACATTGGTCACCAGACGGTCGCTGTTCCAGCTGTCGCGCGGTGAACATCGCGTGTAGCGGCCGTCGGCGCGGCGCGCGCGCAGCAAGCCGTAGTGCTCGATGTAGTTCACCGTCTCGAGCAGGACGATGCCGATCATCGCCTGCACTATCAGGAAGGGAATGATCACGGGCCCGTAGACGAGGATCAACG
>CBJNFW010000130.1:0-22305 GCA_966435935.1 uncultured Nocardia sp. | reverse complement strand
CTCGGCGCCGCTGGGCAAACTCGGCGACACCGTGCAATCGGCCTTCGACAAACTCGAGAGCGGTGACAGCTGCGGCGTGCGATTCACCGCAGAGCCGCCATCGGTGGCGTTGTGAATTCGATCCGAGCGGGCGATCGAGCGCCCGGTCGCGGTGCGCGGCTGCGAGTTCGCTCGTGCGGGAGCGGGTTCAGTCGCGGGTGAAGAAGGTGTCGAGGAACTCGTTGCTGAATTTGCTTGCCGGATCGTACTTTCCGAGCAGGCGTTCGAAATCGGCGTAGTGGTCGTACCGTTCGCGCAGGGTCGCCGCGTCGCAGGTGAACAGCTTGCCCCAGTGCGGGCGCACCGCGAACGGGCTCAGCAGTTCCTCGATCGCGGGCAGCACGGCCAGTACCGCGGGCGTGTCGTCGATCCAGGTGAAATGGAATGCGGCCGAGGCGCGTCCGGCCGCAGGGGACAGCCACAGGGGCTCCGCGGCGATCGTGCGGATCTCGCAGGTCTGCACGATCGGGGCCATCCGGTCGCGGATCGTATCGAGGGCGCGGTAGGCCGCCACGACGTGCTCGCGGGGCACGAAATACTCCGACTGCAGTTCACGACCGGTGCTCGGGGTGAAATCCATCCGGAAATGCGGCAGCCGATGGTGCCAGGGACCTGGTTCGCCGAGCTGGGTGGTGCAGTGCCGGGCGTCCATCCCCGGGACGGGATGACGTGGGGTATCCGCTCGGGTGGCGCCGAACCAGCTCGGGTCCGGAAGCTGCGGTGCGCGTGGGCCTTTCACCCACACCTGATCCAGATGATCCGCACGCCAGGTGGTGAACACGCTCACGCTGTACCCCGCGGCGAGGATATCCTGCGCGTGCTCGGCGAACGCGTCCGCGGGCAGCCGGTCGTAGACGTACTGCGCCAACTCGAAGGTGGGCACCAGGTCCAGGGTCAGCGCCGTGACCGGCCCGAATCCGCCCAGACCGACCACCATTCCCGCGAAATCCGGGTGCCCGCGCCGGATCTCGAGCAGATCGCCGCCCGTGGTGACCACCTGCATGCCGGACACCGACGCGGCCAGACCGGCGTTGTCGACTCCCGAGCCGTGCGTCGCGGTGGCCACCGCCCCGGCGACCGAAATATGGGGCAGCGAACCGAGTGCCCGCAACGCGAACCCCGCCGCGTGCAGGCGATCGGCGAAATCCCCGTACCGCAAACCGCCCGCGACCGTGACACACGATGCCGCGGCATCGATCTCGACCCGAGGCGGCAGCCCCGCCAGGGAGATCAACTCCCCGGTGGTGTCGGCGATCCGATTGAACGAATGCCCGCTGCCCAGCGCCCGCACCCGCTCGGACCGCGCGACCAGAGCGCGCACCTGGCTCACGTCGGCGGGACGGTGCACGCCACGAGCCCCGAAGGTGATATTGCCCGCCCAATTCGTCCACACCACGATCGGTCCTCTCCCGCATATGCCTGGTTCACACACGCTAGCGTGGCTGCGATGCTGCGCCCGGCGGATACGTTCCCGCTATCCTCGGCGGGCATGTGCCACTAGCGTGGCGGTCCCCCGAGGTACAGCGCCACTGCCTCACCGGAACCCCGCGAGTCCGTGGGACCCTCACGCGGTCGGCGACGGTGACCTCGGCGCGGTCCGGGATCCGGAACGACCCGAGCCGCCTCGAGAGTCGGACGACGTTCGTTGCGCCGCAGTCGAACCGGTAGACATCCGATATCGTCGGCGGGTGTTTCGCGGCGGGCGGCGCCACCGTCGCCGATTCCGGCGCCGGCCGTGAAACGCGCGGGCGACCTCTACGTACTCGCCACGAGCAACTGCTCCGACGCCGCGGGACGCAGCCCGTCGGACCGGTCGCGGAAATAGCGGTCGGTCAGATCGCCCGCCGAGACCGTGCGGGCCGCAGCGAAACCCGCCTCGAGCGCCAGCGCGCGCATCTGTTCGGGATCGTAGAAGCTGATGAACGGCGTGCCCGAGGAACGCGCGCCACGCTCGGCGAACTCGCGCAGCATCCGCTCCTGCGCGTCGACCCGATCGATCGGGAGCATATAGGTCATCACCAGCGACGAACCCGGCGCGAGCGCGGAAATGCGTTGCAGTGTGGCGGTATTGGCCGCGTGCGTCAGATACATCGACACCCCGGTGGAGGCCACCACCGCCGGGCGCCGCGGATCGAAACCGGCCGCGATCAGCCGGTCCCACCAGGACTCGGTTTCGAAATCGACCGGCACCAGCCGCAATCCCGGTGGCGTGGGCAGGACGAGTTCGTCGAGCCGACGACGCTTCCACTCCTGCGGGCCGGGCTGGTCGACCTCGAAAATGGTGACGGCCGAGGCGATCTCGGGACGACGCTGAGCCAAGGTGTCCAGACCGGCGCCCAGCAGCACGTACTGTTCGATGCCCGCCGCCGCCCGATCGGCGATCAGATCCTCGATGAAACGCGCCCGTGCCACCACCCCCGCGCGCATCGGGCGGGTCGAATCGGGATCCATATCCGGGCGTTCGCGCCAGCCGTCGGGCGGGTCGACCAGGCGCAGGCCGATCTCGTCGCGCAGCACGTGCGGCGGTGGGTCGACCTGGAGGTGCAGCGCGCGCCACAACGCCACCCGCGCCGCGGTGTGCTCGGGCGCGACGACCTGCTCCCCGCTCATGCCGGGTCCGCCGGCGTGTTCGCCGGGGCGGCCTGCAGCGTCCACAGCCGTCCGTCCGGATCGCGCACGACCATTTCCCGGGTGCCGAAATGGGTGTCCTCGAATTCGGTGACGACCTCGGTATCCGGGTCCAGGCGCAGCGACCCGGCGTCGGGCACCGACAGGACCAGGCGGGTGTCGGGTTCCTCGTGCGGAACCTCGGCGATGAATACCGACGGCCCCTGTCCGTTGCGGAACAGGCCGGAGTTGTGGTCGGTGGTGAAATCGGTTTCGTAGCCCAGGGATTGCATGAACCGGGCGGCTCGACCCCAGTTGCGGGTCGTGAGATATACGGCCGCGATACCGGTGGTGGTCACGATCGGCGCTCCTATCACTCGGGTGGTTGCTCGGTGGGGGAGTTCTCGAGGTGTGCGCGCAGCGCCTCGGCGACCAGTGCCGACAACGACTGCCCGGTCTCGATGGCACGGAACTTGACCTGCTTGATCAGTTCCACCGGCAGATACACGTTGAACTGCTTGACCTCGTCACCCACCCCATGAAGCTAGCTTGCTAGCAAGCTAGGAGTCAATGGGACATCTCGCCGGCGGCGGCGCGAATCCCGATGCGGCCGCGTTCATCGGCAAGGCACTGCGCGAGCATCTGAGCCACTCACATCAATGGACCCTTCGGTCCAAAGCGGTATCCTCGCGACATGACGATCACCGCGAAGGGCCGCGCCACCCGGCAACGGATCATCGAGGGCGCGGCGCTGCATCTGCGCAGCGACGAGCCCGGCACGGTGACCCTGGACGACATCCGCGCCATCACCGGCACCAGCAAGGGGCAGATCTTCCACTATTTCCCCGGCGGCAAGGAGGAGTTGCTGGTCTCGGTCGCCCGGTACGAGGCCGGCCGGGTGCTCGAGGATCAACAGCCGCACCTGGGCGCGCTCACCTCGTGGGCGGCCTGGGACCGCTGGCGCGAGGCGGTGCTGGCCAGGTACCGCGCTCAGGGGCGGCACTGTCCGCTGGGGTCGTTGATGGCGCAGGTCGGGGCCACCGCCGGAACCGCCGAGGTGGTCGGGACCCTGCTGTCGCAGTGGCGCGAGTACATCCGCCAGGGCATCGCGGCGATGCAGGACGCGGGGTTGGTGCGTGACCGGGTCGACCCGGACGCGGTCGCGATGACGTTCGTCGCGGCGATCCAGGGCGGTGTGCAGGTGCTGCGCACGACCGGCAGCGTGGAGTATCTGGAAACCTCGATGAACACCCTGGTCGCACATCTGCGGAACGGGTGACGCAACACCTCCCAGTTTGGACTTGCTGGTCCAAAAATTGACTCGTAGCGTCGTCGGTATGCCAAGCCTTTCCGGAAAGACAGCCCTCATCACCGGTTCCACCGGCAATATCGGACGCGCCATCGCCGAGGCGTATGCCGCCCGGGGCGGGCACGTCGTGGTCTCCGGCCGCGACGACGTCCGCGGGAACACCGTGGTCGAAGGCATTCGCGCGGCGGGCGGCCGCGCGGACTACCTGCACGCGGACCTCGACGGCACGCCGGCCGCGAGCGGCGCCCTGGCCCGAGCGGCCACCGCCGTCCTCGGCGGGCGGATCGACATCCTGGTCAACAACGCCGGAATCTATCCTCCCGCAACGACTTTCACCACCGACGAGGCCATGTTCGATCGGGTGTACGCGGTGAACGTCAAGGCGCCGTTCTTCCTGACCCAGACCGTCGCGCCCGCGATGATCGACGCCGGTGGCGGAGTGATCATCAATTTGGGCTCGTGGGTCGCGCGTCTGTCGGTGCCGGTCGGCGCGCTCTACGCCTCGACCAAGGGCGCGATGGAAACCCTCACCCGTGCCTGGTCCGCGGAGTTCGGCCCGCGGGGAGTGCGCGTCAACGCGATCTCCCCGGGCGTGATCCGCTCCGGTGACCAGGCCCCGGACGTGCCGAGCCCGAGCGGGGCGATGATGTACGGCACCCCGGCCGGGCGACCCGGCCCACCCGAGGCGATCGCCGCGGCGGCGGTGTACCTGGCCTCCGACAACGCGGAATTCGTGCACGGCACCGTACTGGACGTCGACGGCGGCCGCACCGGGGTCGCGGTCGTCGCCGAACCCGTCGCGGCCGCCGCCCGCGCCTAAGCCGGATCGGGCGCTGTGACCTGGCTCAACCGGCCCTCGGCCAAGCGCAGCCACCGCTGCACGCGCACCTCGGTCAGGAAGCGTTCGTCGTGGCTGACCACGATGAACGCACCCCGGTAGGCCTCGAGCGCACTCTCGAGCTGCCCGATGCCGACCAGATCCAGATTGTTGGTCGGCTCGTCCAGCAACAGCAGATGCGGTGCGGGTTCGGCGAACAGCGCGCACGCCAGACTCGCGCGCAACCGTTCCCCGCCGGAGAGCGCGCGCACCGGGCGATGCGCGGCCGGGCCACGAAACAGCAAGCGCGCCAACGCGTTCATCCGCTCGGCGGCGGACAGCTGCGGTGCGCTCACGGCCAGATTCTCCGCCACGCTCGATGCCGGATCGAGCAGATCCAGCCGCTGGGACAGATACGCCACCCGGCCCTGCGCATGCCGGATCCGGCCGCGGTCCGGGGTCAGCGCACCGGCCAGAACACGCAGCAGGGTGGATTTGCCCGCGCCGTTCGGGCCGGTCAGCGCGATCCGCTCGGGTCCGCGAATGATCAGATCAACCCCGCTGCCGGTGAACATCTCCCGCTCACCGAGCCGCACGCCGATACCCTCGCCCTCGAACACCGTGCGCCCGGCGGGCACCTCGGTTCCGGGCAGGTCCAGCACGATGCGCTGATCCTCGCGCACCGCGCGCTGGGCTCGGTCGAGCCGGTCGCGCGCGGCGTCCACGCGCGCGGTATGAGTCTGGTTCGCGCGGGCCGCGGACTCCTGGGCATTGCGCTTCATGGTGCCGGCGAAGATCTTGGGCAATCCGGCATCGCCCAGGGTGCGCGCGGCGTTGCCCGCTCGGCGCGCGGCGCGTTCGCGGGCCTGCTGCATTTCGCGCTTCTCCCGCTTGACCTCCTGCTCCGCGGTGCGCACATTCTTCTCGGCCACTTCGCGCGCGGCCTGCACGCCGTGTTCGTAGGCGGTGAAATTGCCGCCGTGGAAACGGATTTCGCCGCGATCGAGTTCGGCGATGCGGTCCATCCGGTCCAGGAGCGGACGGTCGTGCGCGACCACGAGCAGACATCCGTTCCAGTCCTCGAGCACCCCGTACAGGCGGTGGCGCATATCGATGTCGAGGTTGTTGGTGGGCTCGTCCAGCAGCAGCACGTCCGGGCGGCGCAGCAGTTGCGCGGCCAGCCCGAGGGTGATGATCTGCCCGCCGCTGAGGGTATCCAGGCCGCGGGTCAGCGCGATATCGGCCAGTCCGAGCCGTTCGAGCTGGGCCCGGGTGCGCTCTTCGATATCCCAGTCCGAGCCGATGAGCGCGAAATGTTCCTCACGCACATCACCGGATTCCACCGCGGCGAGTGCAGCCAGGACCGGAGCGATGCCCAGTATCTGCGCGACGGTCGATTCCGCGGTCAGCGGCAGGGTCTGGGGCAGATACCCCAGGAGGCCCGCGACGGTGACGCTGCCGCCGCCGGGACGCAGGTCGCCGGCGATCAACCGCAGCAGCGTGCTCTTGCCCGTGCCGTTGGGCGCGACCAGTCCCGTGCGCCCGCCGGGCACGGTGAACGACAGATCCCGGAATACGGGCGTGTCATCGGGCCAGGTGAACGACAGGTTCGAACAAACGATGCGAGCATCGGACATGGGGGAGGCTCCCGCAGTGAGACGGGCGCGGACCGGCCGCGCCGCGGATGGCGTATCGGTGGAACGACGACATGGCCACGACAGCCGCACCGCGTGCGCTGGTGGCCGGACTCCGGGGTCTATCCGGAGATGTCGAGTTCACCCGCCATATCTGGTCTCCTCACCGAGGTGTCGAGCAGCGGTCACTGTATACCACCGCTTATCCGCCGGTGGCCGCGGCGTCGTTCTCCGCGCGTTCGAGCCGGGCCCGCATGCGGGTGAAAATCCTTCCCAGACAAGCCAGTTCGTCCTCGGTGAGCTCATCCAGGAACAACTCGCGCACGGTGCGGGCATGATCGGGGGCCGCGGCCAGGAATGCCTCTAGCCCGGTGGCGGTGAGTACCGCGCGATAGCCGCGACCGTCGCCGGGGGCCGGTTCGCGGGTGAGCAGGCCGCGTTTGATCATCGAATTGACCTGATAGGTGATGCGGCTGCGGGAGAACACCATACGATCGGCCAGCTCACTCATCCGCAGCCGATGCTGCGGAGCTTCGCGGAGCAACAGCAGCAGGTGGTAGTCGATCAGGCTCAGCCCGCTCGAGGCCCGCAGCGCGGCATCCACGCAGGTCTCCAGTCGCACGCTGCCCTCCAGATAGGCGCGCCAGGCCTGGACTTGATCCGCACGCAGTTCGCTCGGCTCGGGCATATCACTCCTCACTGCTACAAATCTTGATCATACGAGACGAGCCGGTCGACGACGCCGCCGCAGCGGCCGGGAAAACACGCATCGCACTACCGGGAATGTTCGGCAGCGACCTATGGTTGTCGGGGTAGACAAAATTTCAACTACATTGGAGGTCGCCATGCCAGCGGTGACAGCGGACACCCTGACGCTCACCCGAGTGCACACCCCTGACCCGGCGGTGACGTCGCAGCGTCGCGTCCGATCGGTGACGACGGCGCCGACCGGTTACGAGGGCGAGGGATTCCCGGTGCGCCGCGCGTTCGCCGGGGTCTCGCTCGCGGATCTGGATCCGTTCATTCACATGGACCAGATGGGCGAGGTGGAGTACGCACCGGGCGAGCCCAAGGGCACCCCGTGGCATCCGCACCGCGGATTCGAGGCAGTCACCTACCTGATCGACGGCACCTTCGAACACCAGGACTCCCACGGCGGCGGAGGCACCATCAGCAACGGGGACACCCAGTGGATGACCGCGGGCAGCGGCATCCTGCACATCGAGAAGCCACCGGAGTCGCTGGTGGTCTCCGGCGGCATGTTCCACGGTGTCCAGCTGTGGGTGAACCTGCCGCGGGCGAACAAATTCAACGCGCCCCGGTACCAGGACATCCGCGGCGGGCAGGCCACCCTGCTGTCCTCCGAGGACGGCGGCGCGCTGCTGCGGGTGATCGCCGGTGAACTGGACGGGCATACCGGCCCGGGCAGCACCTTCACCCCGATCAGCCTCGTGCACACCACGATCAGCCCCGGCGCGCAGCTGAACCTGCCGTGGAACCGCGAATTCAACGCGCTGGCCTACGTGCTGGCCGGTGTCGGCACCGCCGGGCAGGAGCAGCGGCCGATCCGCAAGGGACAGCTGGTCGTCTTCGGACCGGGTGAGGCGCTGACCCTGGCCGCCGGCACCGCCACCCCGGCCGCCGAACCGAATCTGGAAGTTCTGCTGCTGGGCGGCGCCCCGATCCGGGAGCCGGTCGCGCACTACGGTCCGTTCGTGATGAACACCCGTGCCGAGCTGATGCAGGCGTTCGAGGACTACCAGGCGGGCAAGTTCGGGGTCATACCCGCGGAGAAGCTGCCGCACACCGACGGCGACCCGGCCCCGGAGCCCGGCACGCGGGCATGAGGCCGAACCCCCGATCGCGCGGGCGCCATCCCCGCCCGCGCGATCCGGAACCACACCCGCCACGGCCGCACCGATCACCGGACGATCCCGGCCGCAGGCGCAGCAACCGTCGGCCCTTGCGTACTACCGCCTTCTTCGTCTCCTGGAAACCCCGGCAGGCAGCGTGGTTTTCCCAGGTCCGCCGACCTACCTTTTGATCGGCGCGGTTGTCTGCTGTAACCGAATCTCGTGGGCGGTGGTGGAACCGGTAACGGCTACGCCGGCCTCGACAGCCCTTCCCAATACTTCGCCGAAGCCCCCATCCTCCGGGGCGATGACTGTCAGGTGCTCCTCGGCGCGGCTCGCAGCCAGGTAGAACTGGGAGTACAGAGCCCGCATCGCGCTGGTTCCGTGCCCATACTCGTGATTCCCGCTCGTGCCCCCGATAACTACAACATGCGAAAACTGAAGTCCCGCTGCATACTCGGCTGCTGTCACGATCAGGGCACGCCGCGAGTAGCGTAGCCGTTCGATCTCGTCCCGTCCGTCGATCAGAACGTACGAGGCCGTGGATTGCGCAGTGTTTTCCAGGACCTCCCTGATTGCCTCCAACTCGCTGTTGCCTATGCCGATAAGGGCCACCCGCTGTTCCTGAGTGCTCGCAGCGTGCAGCCCCAGGGCTTCTGCGGTGCCGACCTCGGCCAGCTTGTGACGGCTGACGAAACGTGCTCGAGGCACCTCCCGGCCTTTCTTATCCGAGTCGGGAATCGCGTCGTACACCCAGTCATGTCCAAGCTCCACCACGTTCGGCATCTGTGTGTGCAAATAGCGCAGGAACTCGAAGATGGGTTCGGTGAATCGGTGCGTCGTTTTCAAATCGATCGACTTTGTCTGCCCACGCTGAATCATGCTGCTGGTAGTGCGGCTGATGTCGGTTTCGGCAAGGCCGGTCAACAGTAGGAAAACGGACTGGCTCGGGTCCATCGCCATGACCAGTCGAGGCGGCTTGTCCACTTCGCGGGTGAGTAAATGCAGCAAGTACCGCTCAGGGTCGCTGAAGAGATGGAACTCATCGACGAAGACGATGTCGTAGCCGCGGCCGGCCCTGACGGCGTTCCACTCATACTTCTCGAGGTCCCTCCTCAAATCGTCGACCACCTGGTCGGTCGTGACCAAGCCCTCTTCGACCAGTTGCCGGACGTAGTACTTGTAGACACGGAAGGAGAGTTCTCGGTCGGCCTTCGTCTCGAGTGGCACCATCCACGATTCACGGGGAAGGTCGATATATTTCTGTAGCGCGTTGGGGAGGGTCTTGATCTCGCGCGAGTCGAAGATCTCGGCGAATTCACGCAGCAAAGCCCAGCAGAGTCGGAGCCGGTCGGCATCGTCGCGGTCGGCGTCGACCCCCTGCCGCACCCAGTCACTGACATTCTCTCTGTAGCTCATCCAGATACTGGACTTGATGTGGTCGACAGCCTCGGTGATGAGTCGCATCTGCTGCTGCTTGCCGTCCAAACTGTCCTCGCCGAGGACCTCGACCTCCAAAGACATCGGGCCTTGGAGCCACTCTTTCAAGTAGAGGAGCGGCATGACGTCGATCTCGGTGGCAAGCCCACGTTCGTCGAGGCGCCTGAACGCCTCCTCGACCTGCTCCGCCATGGACCAGCTGTGCGTTAGGAACAGGATCCGCGGCAGAGCTCCGCTGCCGGATTCCGAGCTTGGAGCGTGGCTTTCGGCCGAGGATGCCTTGTACAGCTCGTGAAGAGCCTTCAACTGAAGGGTGAGGGTCTTGCCGGATCCAGCAACCCCCCGGATTTTCAACGGGTCGTCCAAAGAATTCTCGAGGACGTCCCGCTGGGCGTCCGTCAGCTGCGGAAGCCACTTCGAATACGAGCGTTCCCGGGCAACGGATCCGGCGC
Source organism: uncultured Nocardia sp. (assembly GCA_966435935.1). Lineage (GTDB taxonomy): Bacteria > Actinomycetota > Actinomycetes > Mycobacteriales > Mycobacteriaceae > Nocardia. The sequence goes on along the minus strand of CBJNFW010000130.1, from coordinate 12,154 downwards.
CTACCCGCGTCAGGTCAATAGAGGGCTGCAACATTTGCGGTTTCGCCTTGACGCCAGTGAACGCCTGAACCCCTGCCTCCAGCGCCTGGTGGTAGCCGCCGATCGCGGCGCTGACGGGCGCGTGGTCGATGGTGAAACTCTGAAGGGGCTGCGGATCGTTTCGGTCGGTCAGTCGCCAGAAAGCCGCGTGCCCTCCATGGAGAGCCTCGGCGATCCATCGCAACGACTCCTGGTTGAGGTTGCGGGGCAGTGCGAAGAAGGCCAGCAAGTTCTCGTACGAGAACTTGCTCCACTGGTGCGGGAGCGAGACGGGCGGGTGGGCCATGGCACGAGACGCCCGGTCGATGCGTTCGAGGAAACGGGCAGCCGTGTCCGTGGAGTCTTCGATGATCAGGTCCCAGCACCAATCCTGCACCAGGATCAATCGACTCTCCTGGTCGTCCTCGCGATGCACGAAGTATCGGCAGTCCATCGCACTCGACACGAATATGTTGTCGCCCAGCAGGCCCGGTTCGGGATTGGACCGGAAGCCTTCCGCACGGCCATACTCAATGTATTCGGGGAGGCTACTACGGGTAAAGGCAATAAACATTACTCACCCCAAGTTTCGACATAGTTCGCGAGGCGTGAGGCCCGGGCTTCTTCGTAGTCGGAAGGCAGCCCGATATCGGTGAAGACCTGGGCCATCTGCTGGACTACACGGTGACAATAGAGGATCTCGAGTCGGGCGATCCGCCGCGCTCGGTATTGTCCAGGGGAGTGGTATTCGTCGGCTGGCCGCAGGGCTACAGAGGAGTCATCGAGGCTGCGAATGAGGCGCAACATCACGACATACCCCCCTCCGCAGTCAGGGCCGGGCTCGCATAGGTAGAAGGTGTCGCCAGGGAAGCTCTTGAGCCTGCTCCGCATCTCCCTGCGAAGTGTTTCCTTGCTGCTCGTCTTTGGCCTGCGCAACTCGTCGAGATCGGTGCTGAGGCCCTCGACGTGACGCCAGTATTGCTCAGGGTCCGTGCACTGCCTCAGAGTGATCTGGGCGGCCCATAAAAGCCCAAGTGCTTGGAGTTCGGTTTCGAAATGGAGGCTATTGCTGTTCGGAGGCAGCAACACCGCGATTTCCTTCATCGAATATCCGAGTTGCAGCATTTCCAGGGCACGTTCCACGGACTCGGTTGCTGCTTCTCGGGCGAATAGTTCCTGCAGGATTTTCTTCGACTTTTCACATTCAGTGGTGATGATTTTCGGAATAATGAATTGTTGAACATAGATGTCGAGCGGGATTGCCGGTACGTAAGTGATTGTTCCCCAGTGTTTCCCGAAGGCGAGATCGCAGTTGGCAGTCACGACGACGGCAATGGTGTCACGCCAGCCGACCGGAAATTCCTCCTTCTGAATGAATCGCAGTACATCGCCCTGACGGAGGGGTTGGTCACCCAGGCCGGTCTCGTACTCTCGGAATGGTGGTGATATGGCCTCGATCACGTTTGGATATTACAGCCCGGCCTGGCATTTCGTAGCAGCTTGACGATTCAACGTCGAGGCTGTATATAGGCGTGGTAGGGACTGGGATTCCAGAGCCCGGTACACAACGTTGAGGTCCCAAGCCTGGTGCGAACCCGTAGTGGCACGCGCGATCCGGAACCACACCCGCCACGGCCGCACCGATCACCGGACACGCGGTCTACGTCGTTGACACACCCCGGTGGCCATCCGCTAGCGTCTGCACCCGATACGGGCACGGCACCACTGCGGCGACCGACGAATGGGACCCCCTTGACCACCAGCGATTTCGCTTACACCGGGTGCGACAATCTCGAAGCGATGGCCCGAGCGGTCAACTACAACACCTTCCTGGTCGACACTGTCGACCGCCACCTGAGCGCGGGCGATACCGACTCGCGTGTGCTGGACTTCGGCGCGGGTGCGGGCACCTACGCCGATATGCTCGCCGCGCGCCGGATCGCCCCGGTGTGTCTCGAGCCGGACGAGGGCCTACATATCCTGCGCGGCAAGGGTTTTCAGGTCGTCGACCACGATCTGCCGCCCACCTGCGACAGCGAGCGGTACGGCCTCGTCTACACCTTCAACGTGCTCGAGCACATCAAGAACGACCAGGCCGCCGCCGAACACCTGGCCGCGCTACTGCGGCCCGGCGGCACCCTGGTCGTGTACGTGCCCGCCATGGAGATCCTGTTCACCGCGATGGACGCCAAGGTCGGGCACTACCGCCGCTACCGCCGCACGCAGCTGAACCGGATCCTGCGCAACGCGGGCCTCGAGATCGTCGAATCGCGCTACTGCGACCCCCTGGGGTTCTTCGCCACCCTCGCCTACAAGGTGATCGGATCCGGCGATGGCACCATCAACCCCCGCTCGCTCGAGTTCTACGACCGTGTTCTGTTCCCGCTGAGCCGAGTACTGCAGCCGCTGACCGGCAAATTGTTCGGCAAGAACGTCATGGTCGTGGCCACCAAGGCCTGACCGGCCCGAGTGGCGGACGGGCTCGTCCGTCAGCGTCCGGCCAGCGCTTCGCGCCGGATCCACTGCCACAGGCTGGGGTTGTCGGCGGTGGTGATGACGCTGATCGTCGTGTGCACGTAGCGGTCGTCGTCCAGTGCGGCCAGCAGGCAGGCCGCCAGGTCCACGCGGGCGGTGAACCGGCCGTCGGCGTGGCCCTGCACGACGGTGTAGTCGGTGACCGACGGCAGGTGATACAGGCCGTTCGGGCGCACGATCGTCCAGTCCAGCCGGGTGCCGCGGATCAACTCCTCCATCCGGCGCATGTCGTCGTAGAGCGTCTTGCCCAGCACACGCGTCACATACGGCAGCAGCACCCGGTTGAACAGGATCCCGCCGTCGGAATACCGGTGCGGATCCACTCCGCTGGAGCTGACCACGACGAGCCGGCGCACCCCGTGCCGTTCCATCGCGGCGACGATATTGGCCACGCCACGGGAATAGGTCTCGATCGGTTCCTTCCCGGGCGGCACCCCGAGCGTGGACAGCACCGCGTCACACTGCGCTGTCGCGGCATCGATGGCCATCGGATCGAGCACGTCGGCGCCGATCACCTCGAGCCGATCATGCTGCAGCGGAAACGATTCCGGCCGGCGGGTGACAGCGGTGAGGTGATGTCCGGCGGCCAGTGCCCGACCGGTGAGCAGGCGGCCGGTGGGACCATTGGCGCCGAAGACGGTGATACGCATGACGGGATGTCCTTCCATTCGTTCGGGTAACGGGGCGAACACGAGTGCCCGGCGCCCGCCCGGCTGTGACAACCCGAGCCTGTGACGAGCGCCACCACGGTGCGGGTGTCACAAATCGGTCGTGGCGCGCCACTGATGCAGGACAGCGTCGACCGGCAGACAGGACCCACCATGCGCGACGACGAGCCCGCCGACCCCGCCACCGAAGCCTTCGTCGCGCACCGCAACCTGCTGTTCACCGTTGCCTACGAAATGCTCGGCTCGGCCGCCGACGCCGAGGACGTCCTGCAGGAGACCTGGTTGCAGTGGGCCGGCGCCGATCTCGGCGCGGTGCGCGACCACCGCGCGTTCCTGGTCCGGATCACCACCCGCCAGGCCATCCGGCGGTTGCGTACTCTCGGGCGCCGGCGCGAGTCGTATATCGGTCCGTGGCTGCCCGAGCCGCTGCTCACCGTGCCCGACGTCGCCGAGGACATCGAACTGGCCGACAACGTGTCGATGGCGATGCTGCTGGTGCTCGAAACGCTGGCCCCGACCGAGCGGGCGGTGTTCGTGCTGCGCGAAGTGTTCGACATGGCCTACGACGAGATCGCGCACGCGGTGGACAAAAGCCCCGCCGCGGTCCGCCAGATCGCCCACCGCGCCCGTGCCCACGTCGCCGCGCGCCGGCCGCGCGGTGCCGTGAGCGCGGTCAAGGCCCGGCAAGCGCTCGGAGCTTTCCAGCGGGCGGTCGAAACCGGTGATCTACAGGGACTGCTCGATGTTCTGGCACCCGATGTCGTCTTCCTGGGCGACGGCGGCGGAGTCAAGCAGGCGACGCTGCGACCCATCATCGGCGCCGACCGGGTGGTGCGCGTGCTGAGCGGCGGCACGGGCTGGATGGGCGGGCGGGCATCGGCCGAATCCGCACACGTCAACGGCTGGCCCGCGCTGATCATCCGGCTCGATGGCCGGATCGACGGCGTCGTGGCGGTGCGGATCGACAACGCCCTGGTCACCGGGCTCTACTACGTGCGCAATCCGCACAAGCTTTCCCGCCTGCACACCGAAACCGTCCTCGACCGTTGATCGCGCGATTTCGGCCACAGCATCACAGGAACGTCAGATAGGCAACGAATCTCGGCCCGCCACATCGACATCCGCGTAGGTTCGCCCGGATGTCGGTGCGAACCGTCTGCGCGACAGCTGAAGTCGCGCACTCACCGATGTGCGGCAAACGCGCGGGACGACCGGGCGGACCCGCCCGTCAGCACTGTGGCCGGAAGCCCGGATCCAGCCCCGGCGGGTGCGGGCGAGTCAGCGGAAGCGCGGCTCCCGCAAAGGGTTTCGATCGTCGTTCCGGGCACGGGATCGGCCCGGTGGCAGGTGCGGTCAGCTGTTCTCGGCCGCGTCGAAAGCCGGTCCGAGCGGGGCCAAGGCTCGACGCAGCAGTTCGGGCAGCGAACCGGAGGTGACGACGAACCCCGCGGATTCCAGGCCGAGCGCGGCTTGCAGCCAGCGGTCCAGCGCGATCCGTACCGCGGCGCATACCGACGCGGCCAGCACCTCGCCGGTGAGGTCCTGCCCGGCAGGCAGGCGGGCGGCGATCGCCTCGGCCAGCGGCGGGGTGATCGCCCCGGTCGCGCCGAGGAACGCCGCGCGCAGCGCCGGCCGGGCGATGATCATCGCCAGCGCCTCCCGGTGGTGCTCGCGCGGGTCGGTGTACTGCGCCACGACCGCGTCGGCGACCGCGTCGGCGAGCCGCACCCCGGGCGAGCGTGCGGCGACCGCGTCGGCAACCCGCGCCTCCCGATCGGCGGTGACGGCGTCGACGATCGCCTGCTCGCGGCTGGAGAAATAGTTGTTGTAGGTGCGTGGCGAGACGCCGGCCGCCTCGGCGATGTCCTCGACGCGCACATTGTCCGGCCCGTGGACCAGGGCCAGCCGCAGCGCCGCCTCCCGCAGCGCCACGCGGGTGGCTTGTTTCTTGCGCTCACGCAATCCCGGCGATGTCCTCGTCACGACCTCATCATGGCACAAAACATGCGTATGCGAAATATTGCGTGCACGCATGTTTTGCGCTTAGTCTCGTGCCACATCGCCGATCCACAGACGGGATAGACATATGCGCGGCAAGGGAATGACCTACGACACCGGATTCGTCCGCAACGGCGCCTACTCGCGGCTGGAGTTCGACTCCGCCGTGGTCGCGCGGGAACTGGCCATCATCCGGGACGATCTGCACTGCACCGCGGTCCAGATCACCGGTGGCGACCCCGATCGGCTCGAGCTCGCCGCCCGGCACGCCGCGGACCTGGGACTCGAGATCTGGTTCTGTCCGTACCCGCTGGAACTGAACGCCGAGGACACGTTGTCCCTGTTCGCCGAGTGCGCCCGGCGGGCGGAAAGTCTGCGTCGCGCCGGGGCCGAGGTCGTCTTCGTCACCGGCGTCGAACTGACCCTGATGAACCGCGGCTTCCTACCGGGCGAGGACATCGGGCAGCGGCTCGAACGACTCCTGGGAAGTCCTGGCCGCCTGCGCGCACTCGGTGAGGCCACCGCTCGCCTCGACCTCTTCCTCGCCGAGGCGGTCGCCGTGGTCCGCAAGCATTTCGGCGGCAAGCTCACCTACTGCGCCATACCGTACGAGCAGATCGATTGGACGCCTTTCGATTTCGTATCGGTCGAACTCATCCGCACCGCCGAGGTCGCCGACACGTTCGCCGAGGGCGTGCGCGCCCTGGTCGCGCGGGAGAAACCGGTGGCGATCACCGGTTTCGGCACCGCGACGTGGCGCGGGGCGGGCGAGGTCGCCGCACGCAGTAACGAAATCGTCGAAACCGACCCGCGCACAGGCGATCCCGTGCGCCTGAACGGTGACTACCTCCGAGACGAGGCCGGGCAGGCCGCCTACCTCACCGAACTGCTGGAGATCTTCGACAGCGCCGGAGTCGACAGCGCCTTCGTGTTCCTGTTCGCCCTGTACAGCCACCCGCACCGTCCCGACGGCGACCCGCGCGACGACCTGGACCTGGCCAGCCTCGGCATCGTCAAAGTCCTCGAGGACCGCCACGGAAGGACCTACCCGGACATGCCGTGGGAACCCAAGGCCGCGTTCGCCGCCGTGGCCGAGCACTACCGCGGCAAGGAGTGAAACCTGTTCGCTCACAAGCGTTCCAGGGCCGGGGACGGGCAGAGAACCGCACCCTTCAGCCGTTGTGTGACCGCGTCGGCGTTCGGCGCGACCGCCCTGCCCGTGGGATCCGGAAACGAGGACTCCGGCGCCGTTCCCGATCAGGCAAGTGCGACCTCGATCCGGGCGAGGTGGGCGGCGAGGATCTCCTCGAACGCGGCGCGGCGGTCGGCCCCGAGGGGCCGGATCTCGCGGGCGAAGTGAGCCAGGGCAGGGAAGCGGTCGGGGTCGGCGCCCAGGACCGCCACCCGGAACTGCTCCATGCCCTGTTCGTACTCGTCCGGCGCCAGGGTGCCGATACCGGCCTCGGCGGCGATCAACGCGGCGAGCAGGATCACCAGCCGGTGATACCGCAGCGGAATTTCCTCATCGGGCAGGCCCGAGGACCGCAACGCCTGCAGCACCTCCTCCATGACCAGCCGGGAACCGGTGCCCCCGGAGCCGTAGCGGCCCCAGATCGCGGCGAGTTGGGGGTGCTCGCCGAAAGCCGCCCGCAGGCGCATGGCGGTTGCGGTGATGCGCTTTTTCCAGTCACCCTCCGGGCGGTAGCCGTCCATCGCGGCCACCAGGATCCGGTCGGCGACCTCGCGCAGTAACTCGGTCTTGTTCCGGAAATGCCGGTAAAGGCTGGAGGAGTCGGTACCCAGCGCCGCGGCGAGTTTGCGCACGCTGAACGACTCGGTGTCGCTCGTGCGCAACAGTTCCGCCGCCGTGTCCAGTATTTCCTCGGTCGACCAACGCCTTCGGCCTGCCATCTCACCTCTCTCGTCCAGGCCCAGCATAACGTATGCACTTGCCGTTGCACGCGGTGCGTGCAACACTGTTGACATCCGGCCGGGAAGCGTTGCCGGATCGAGGAGGAAGACAGATATGAGCGAGACCACCGTCGTGCCGCGGCCGCCCGAGCCGGAGTTCTCGGCGATGTCAGCCGGGGAACTGATCGCCTACCGTGAGGCGGAGAATCGCTGGCGGGCCTCCAGCGCGGCGTGGCCGATCATCGGAAAGCCGGACCCCGGGGCCGCGATCGAGTGGCAGGTGCTGGCGCTGCCGGGCCGTGACGTTCCGGTCCGGGTCTACCGGCCGGTGCCGGCGAGCGACGGCGCGGTCGGCACACCGACCGACCTGCCCCTCGTGATCCACGTGCACGGAGGCGGTTTCGTGGGCACCGCGGCGCAATGCGATTGGACCAACAGCCACCTCGCCGCCCGCCTGCCCGCGCTCGTCGTCTCGGTCGAGCACCGCCTCGTCGCCCCGGACAGCACGCTCGCACACGCCGCCGACGACGGCTGGGACGTGCTCGGACATGTGGTGCGGCACGCCACGCGGTGGGGTGTCGACCCGGCGCGCACGGCCGTCTTCGGTGAGAGCTTCGGCGCACTGATCACAGCCCTGACCGCGATCCGCGCCCGCGACGCCGGTCTGCGGCTCGCTGCCCAGGTACTGGTGAATCCCGCGGTCGAGGTGACCGAGACGATGTACGACCACCCCTCCATCGCCGAATACGCGTACAGCCCGACTCCCGCCCTGCCGGTGCTGCGGTTCTTGCAGCGGCTCGCCGTCCCGCCGGGATCCGACGCCCGCGCATTCTCCCCGCTGCACGCCGACGACCTGAGCGGGCTGGCGCCCGCACTGCTGGTGGTGCCGACTCGGGACGCCCTCGCCGACCACGGCCGCCGCTACGCCGAACGGCTTCGAGCGGCCGGAACGTCCGTGCGGCTCACCGAATACCCGGGAGCCCGGCACGCCTTCCTCACCCTGCCGGGTATGGAACCGCAGGCCGAAGTCGCCCAAGCAGAGATACTCGAGTTCCTCCGCGTGGCCCTAGCGGGGTAAGTCGGCCTTCAGAGGTCCGAGTTTTCGCGGACCGCCACGGCCGGGCCGATCCGGACATGCCGTAGAGAAACCCGACCGCGTCCACCGCCGCCGAGGTACTACTGCGGCGACAGAAAGGTGAGTCGTTGCGGCACAAGCGATCCGGGGCAGGCGGGACCTCCTTTGCGCCGTTGGTCTTGCCCGGGCCTGGAATGCCGATGCGCTCGGTCCTACCGCACGCCACGCCGGTATCCGGCGGCAACTGGGAGTCACACAACCGTCTCAGGCGACCGGGAAGCGTTCCCCGATACCGTATTCCAGGATGTCGAAGCCGCATTCTGCTTCGGTGACCGCGGTTGGATACCGCTGTGCCGAGGTCCGGCCGCCGGTCAGTGCACGCCAGTTGGACTCGCTGAGGCTGCGCTGCACCGCAATGATCGCATTGGCCGTGTGCCGCACGTCCGGTTCGCCGGGAGGCCCGATCGCCTCGGCAAGTGGCTGTCGCCGCCCTGATCGGGCGTGAACTACCGCACATCACCGTGGGGACGGCGATCGTCCCGATCCACCCGCGCCACCCCAACGCCCTGGCCATGCAGGCGCACACAGCGCAGGCGGCCGCACACGGCCGTTTCGACCTCGGCGTCGGGCTGTCGGTGCCGCAGATCGCCGCCGGTTACGGAAACATTCACCCACGCATCGGCTACCTGCGCGAATACCTCGGTACTCTGCGCGAGTTGCCGCATATGGGTGCGGTCGACGACGTCGGGGGGAGCTGCTGGTGGCCAGATCACTGGTCCGCAGCCTGATGCAGACGCTACGTGCGCCGGTGCCCGTGCTGCCGGCCGCATCGGGCCCGCTCACCCTGCGGGTGGCCGCCGAACTCGCCGACGGCGCCATGGTGCTACTCACCGGCCCGAAGGCTTTGGGTGAGCCCACCATTTCTCCCACCCTCGCCAGGCACGCCGCGGCCGCTGGCCGACCCAGACCCCCGTCATCGGCATGGTCACCGCAGATATCGCCGTGCGCGCGACTATGCCGTACGGCAGATGGGCCGCTACGGCCGGATGCCGGCCTACCGAGCCCTGCTGGACCGCGAAAAGAGCACCGCCCCAGCAGCTCCGGCGGTGATCGACGAACGAACGATGGCGGCGCGGTCACCCGCTACGCCGAACCGGTGCCGACGAGTTGATCTTCGCGATGACCGCACTGGGGGTCCGCGCGCGACGAACAGGGGGCCGGGGAACATCGGTGAGAAATCTGGCGCTTAGCGGTTAGCATATAGCCGCACACGATGTTCGGTAGCGTCGCAGTCGCCCTGCGCCATATCCCTTTCACGCGGTGGCGGCTCGGGAAGCTATCTGCGGTTGCGGTGGGAGGTCGGTCTGATCGGGCGGGTTCGGATGCTGCCGACGCCGGTGAACGGTGTGCGGCTGGCCGACGCGGTGCGGATCTACCTGGCCACGATCACGGTGCCCAATACCCGCGCGACCTGCGCGGCGGCGCTGCAGCGGTTGGTGGCCGATTTCGGTGCCGACACGAATGTGGCGCTGCTGGATCGGGAACCGGATCGGGTCGTCGGCTGGATGACGTTCGTGTGGGGCGGCAAGACTGCCAAGACGTCCAACATCCGGTTGACGGCGCAGCAGTGGCTGGCCGTTGATCCGCTGGTGCGGTTGCGCGCACGGCCCGCGCCACCGGACACCAGCAAAGCGTTGAGCCGGGAGCGGGTCACCGAGGTCCTGCGATCGGATGCGCCGCTGCGGGAACGGGTGCCGTGGCACACGTTCTGCGAATCCTCCGTGCGCGCCGAAGAGGTACTGATGCTCGACGTGCCCGATCTCGATACAGCGAACCGATGCGCGGTGGTCCCGTAAGGGCAGGGCGCCGGAGGTCATCGCCCGGCAGACCGGCACGGCGCGGTTGTTGCCGAGGATGCTGGCTGGCCGAAAGTCCGGTCCGGTGTTTCTCGCCGACCGTAGAGCGCGCCCGCCGGTGGCCCGCAACGATATCGATCCATCGACCGAGCGAGGGCGGCTGTCGTATCGGCGTGCGGTGGAGTTTGTTCGAGGCCCACACCCACCAACGTTTCGACGACGGCCCGTACACGCTGCACTAGTTGCGCCACTCCCGGCTGACCCACGCCGCCGAGGAGGGCGAGCTGATACCGGTACCGATGAAGCTGTCAGGGCATACCTCGGTGCGCAGCCTCGCTGAATACGCGCGAGTCTCCGACGACGGGCTGCGGCAGTATCAGGCCGACAGCGATTCTGTCGCACGGCGACGAGCAGGCCGGTGATCAACAGATGAGACCCGCGACCAGGCCCGATGCGCGCGGCGGCGGCCAGCGATGAAGGGCGTGCCCCGTGAGCTATTGCAACAATTGCAGCGGATGCGGGACGACATGATCGAACTGCTCGGTCGCCGGGCCGGTCCCCACCTGCATGACACGTTGGGCGACGTGGCCGATGAGGTCCGCACGGCACGCAGAACAATTGGCGATGCCGACGAGCACGGCGGGCGCGAGGCCGAGAAGGCAAACGAGGGACAGAGCCGGGAACATACGGGAGCGACCCCACTCGAAGATAATAGCCATTCAGCACCGCGCCTGATCGATCGGTCCATCCCAGGTCAGCGATACTACAAACAGGATACGGCGAACCCACGGCTCCACGCTGAGGGTAAAGTTTTGGGTAGCAGTCTCTTCGTGAGCCTCAGAACTAAACTGGAAAATGGACAACGGTCGACTCTGCTGAGCGGTGAGGAACAGTTCCAGGCAATTCTGAAATTTTTCGAAGGCAAGTTCACTTCGATAGTAGGAAATTGGCAATTCGGATCGAACCTTGCCGGCTTGAACGAGCTCACTGCCAAGGGATTGCCGCTAGAGGCCGCAGCAGCGAGGACATGGACTGGAAAACAAGCTGCTAAAGCGGGGTTCGAAAGGGTGGAAATTGTGAACGTCCAAGGTAATCCCGGAGAGTACACAAGTGCAATGGTGGAGTTTACTCGATGAACTGTTACGAGCCAAAGTTCGACGAAGGGGCTGCCGCGCTAGTGGCCTCAAAATATCGAGAAGGATTGGCTCCCTCTCGGATACTTCGAGAGATGTTGATGCTCAATCCAGGCGTGTCGACACTCGACTTGATGGAATTGATGCAGAACGCATTCAATCTACCTTATCCAGCCGTTCAATGCATCGGGGGCTGGTGGATGGACGGGACTGGCGAACTCTCCGATACCGAACTCGACGCTTTCCTGATCGAAGAAATTGCGAAAGTATTACCACTATAGGGCCATTCACCGAATCAAGATCCTTGAGCGCCGGATTCCTCAAAGATGTTCGTCGACCCTCTCCACGTAGTGAGCGTGCTCGGGCAGCAGGCCACGATCCGATCGGCGATCCGGGCCTTGCTGCCGTAGAACATCACCGGCGAGCGCAGCTGCTCCGATTTCGACATCATGATTCCTGCTGTTCAGGTTGCTCGGACAGGTAGCGGTACAGCGTCGCGCGCGTGACCCCGAACGTCGGCGCGGCATCGCCGACCGGCTGACCCGCGTCGAGCGCGGCCCGCGCGGCCGCAAGCTGGGCGGTGGTGAGTTTGCGTGGGCGTCCGGCTGCGCTGGCTGTTTCCCGGTCGGCGAGCCGGTCACCGATGCACCCCGAAACCCTGGGTGGTCTGCTGAAAGTGCTTGGAATCCACAATGTTCCGAGTGCCTGGGGCGTGGCGGGTGACTGCCGCGACGATGCGGGGCAGGCTGTGGTGGGCGGCGGCCGATCACTCAGCGCCAGAACATCAGGCTCAGGCTCTTGCGGGAGCGGCGCAGCGCGCGCCGGACACAGATGCCGAACGGGAAATCCAGCACCACGATCGTGTCTGCGGCGCGAAGCCGGGGCTCGAGCACATCGGAACTGTGCCAGATCGCCGTCGAGGATCCACGCCGGCTGCGCGATGAGTTCTCGCTGGATCCC
>CBJNFW010000129.1:0-22585 GCA_966435935.1 uncultured Nocardia sp. | reverse complement strand
CAGGCGGATCGGCCCGATCCGGGCCGGGTCGAGCGCCGAACGCAGTGCGGCGGCGGTGAGCGTGGCCGGATCCTCGGTCGCGTACGGCAGCGTGAACGAGCGCGTCACGATGCTCATATCGGCCTTCTTGAGTTTGAGCACCACGGTTCGCGCGGCCCGGCCGTCGCGGATCAGGCGGCGGTGTGCGGCCGCGGCCATCTCCTCGATCGCCGGACGCAGCTGCCCGAGGGTGGCGATATCGCTCTCGTAGGTGGTCTCGGCGCTGATCTGTTTGGCCTCGGCCCGCTCGGCGACCGGGCGGTCGTCCAGGCCGCGCGCGAGCCGGTGCAGCGCCGCGCCCACACTGCCGCCGAGCAGCGAGACCGCCTCCGACTCCGGCAGCGCCGCGAAGGCGCCGACCGTCTCGATACCGACCGACCGCAACCGGCTCTGCGCCACCGGCCCCACCCCCCACAGCTTGCGCACCGGCAGCGCGGCCAGCAGCTCCCCCTGCTCACGTGGCGAAATGACCCGCACGCCATCGGGTTTGGCCAGACCCGAGGCGATCTTGGCGAGCTGCTTACCGGTGCCCGCGCCGACCGAGGCGACGAGTCCGGTGCGCTCGCGGACCAGGGCCCGCAGCGACTCGCAGAACTCCCGTACCGCCCCCGCGCCGGTACCGGCGAGTTCGGCGGGCTCACCGAACGCCTCGTCGAAGGACAGCGTCTCGAGCACCGGGATACGGGAACGCAACGTCTCGAAGACCTGTCCGCTCACCTCGCCGTACACCACCCCGCGCGGCGGCACCACCACCGCGGTCACCCCGACCAGCCGCCGCGCCTGATGCATCGGCATCGCCGAGCGCGCCCCGAAAACCCGCGCCTCGTAACTGGCTCCGGCGACCACGCCGCGCGCACCGGTTCCGCCGACCAGGACCGGGCGCCCCCGCAGCGTGGGCCGGGTGAGCTGCTCGACCGAGGCGAAGAACGCATCCATATCGATGTGCAGCACCCAGCGCCGCGCGACCGGCTCGGAATCCGGCGTGCCCGCGAGATTGCTCGGCGATTCCTGCATCGATGCTGCCGGGCCGCCCCGCCCGCCGGGTATTCCGGCGACCCCGGAAGATACCGGTTGACCTGGCAAGAGCCGTGCCATAGCCGGATCGGGGTCGGGGGTCATACCCGGAAATCTACGCGCGGCTACCGACATGTTCGGGCGTGCGGAGTATGTGATGATCGAACAATGACTATCCGCAAGGCCGTGATCCCCGCCGCCGGCATCGGCTCGCGCCTGTTGCCGCTGACGAAGGCGATCCCCAAGGAGATGCTCCCGGTCGGCGACAAGCCGGTGATCGAACACACCGTGCGTGAGCTGGTGGCTTCCGGTATCACCGATATCACCATCGTGGTGAGTGCCGGAAAGTCGTTGATACAGGACCACTTTCGCCCCAACGCGGCATTGGTGGCCCAGTTGCGCGCCGACGGCAAGTCCGCCTACGCGGACGCGGTGGAGGAGGTCGGCGAGTTGGGCCGCCTCGGCCACATCACCTATCTGGACCAGCACGGGCCCTACGGCAACGGCACCCCGGTGCTGAACGCCGCCCGCAATCTGGGTGAGGAGCCGATGCTGGTGCTGTGGCCCGACGACGTGTTCGTGGCCGAGGTGCCCCGCGCTCAGCAGCTGATCGACGCCTACAACAAGACCAAATCCCCGGTCCTGGCGCTGATGCCGATGGAAGCGGGAGATTCGGTCCGCTACGGCGTTCCGGTGGTCGAGGAGACCTTCGACAACGGGCTGATGCGCATCACCGGACTGGTGGAGAAGCCCAAACCCGAGGACGCGCCGTCGGCGTTCGCCGCCGTCGGCGGGTACGTGGTCACCCCGGGCATCATCGAGGAGCTCGACAAGCAGGTGGCGGAGTGGTACACGCACCGCACCGGCGAGGTGTACCTCACCGATGCGATCAACGCCTTCGCCGGCGCGAATGCCGCCTACGGCCAGGTGATTCGCGGCCGCTGGTACGACACCGGCAATCCCGCGGACTACCTCACCGCCCAGTTCGCCACCGCGCTGAACCACCCGCAGTACGGCCCGCTGCTGCGTCAGCTCGTCACCGAGTGAGGGCGGCGGGCCCGGCCACCCGCCGCTCACCGACTCAGAAGAATCGCCGGATCGCGTAGATCTTGAACTGGCTCAACGGCGAGTACACCACGCCGACGCCGTAGTCGTAGGCGTTCAGCACGGCGCCGTTGCCGACGTAGAGGCCCTCGTGAGAGCCGTCGGCGTTGAGCACGACGACATCGCCCGGCTGAATCGCCGCGAGCGGCACCGGGCTGCCGGCGCGCGCCTGTTGCCAGGTCGTGCGGGGCAGGAAGATGCCGACCCAGCGGTACGCCCACTGCACCAGGCCCGAGCAGTCGTAGGCGTTCGGGCCGGTCGCGCCCCACTGGTACGGCTTACCGGCCTGGGACTTGGCGAATGCCAGCGCCGCCATCGCCCGCGGGCTGGCCAGCGGCAGATTCGCCGAACCACTGGCGCTGCCGGAGCCCGAGCCGGTCCCGGAACCGGACGAGGCGCTGCCCGTTCCGCCCGCGACCGGGTCCGAGGCGCTGCCGGTTTCGGAGCTGCCGCTGTTCGCGACGATGGGTATGCCCGTATCCGCGCCGGCCACCCCGGCCGGAACGGTCTCGGTTACCGCGCCCGCGACCAGCAATCCCATCAATGCGCTGGTCAGCAGGCGGTTGAATCTGCCACGCGTTGCCTTACTTGTCATGGTCTCGCCCTTCGGTGTGCAGACACCACCGAGGCCAGTGCCCCGGCGACCGATCGGCACAGACGAAGAGCTGTCGGATGACCGCTTCCCCACGGGCATCTCGGCCGGGACCACGTGCCTGGCAGTGCATGGTTCTCAGCTGGGGGGTCGAACAGGAGAAGATCGGGTGGAACACGAAGCTCAACTAGAGCATCAAGGTTGCCCTGACATAGCTGTTGTACCGTATGTCCCATCCATCACACAAGATCTCCCTCGTAACGACCTTCGGCGTTTTCGATCCGAAACGGTTTCAGCTGCGGAAATGCGGGTACCAGCCAACGGCTCGTCCGCATACGAAGGTCCGAATGGAAGTTCGCTGGGATTACACTTCGCTCAGGTTCCGGTGCCGCGTCTCGGGCAACGCCAGCAACGACAGCAACGAGATCACCGCCATGGCGGCCATGAAGAAGCCGACGGCGGTAGTGCCGTGCGTCTGGCCGAGCTGCGCGACGATCAGCGGAGCCGCACCACCGCCCAGCACCCCACCGAGGTTGTAGGCGATCCCGGCACCGGAATACCGCACATCGGTGCCGAACAGTTCGGGCAGGTAGGCGCCCAGCGGTCCCCACCCGATACCCATGCACAGCAGCGCACCGGACAGGCTGATCGCGATGAGGATGGGATTGCGCGTGTTCAGCAGCGGGAACATCACCAGACTCCACACCAGGCTGAAGACCGCACCGCCCAGCAGCAACCTGCGCCGTCCGAGCAGATCGGACTGCCGGGCCACCGCGAACGTGGCCACGCCGAGCGCCGTGACCGCGATCAACGTCAGGCCGAGCATCGTATTGCGCGGTATGCCAAGGGTTTTCGTGGTGTAGGTAAGGCAGTAGGTGGAGGCGGTATAGAACATCACGTACACCACCACGATGGCGCCCGCGCCCAGCAGCAGCTGTTTCGGATATCGCCGGATCACCTCGAGCGTCGGCACCCGCACCGCATGCTCGGTCGCCAGGAACTTGGCGAACGCTGGAGTCTCGGCCACCCGCAATCGAATTCGCAGCCCGACCGCCACCAGCACGAAGGACAGCAGGAACGGCACCCGCCAGCCCCAGGATTCGAACGCGCCCTTCGGAAGCCATTCCGACAGTGCCCAATACACCGAGGTCGCGGCGAAGAAGCCGATGGGTGAGCCCATCTGGGGAGCTGCGGCGTACAGCCCGCGCCGTCCCTTCGGCGCGTACTCGGTGGAAAGCAGTGCGGCGCCGCCCCATTCGCCACCGAGGCCGATTCCCTGCAGCACCCGCAGCACGACCAGCAGGATCGGCGCCGCCACGCCGATGCCGGAATATCCGGGCAGCAGTCCGACACAGGCCGTGGACAGGCCCATCAGCAGGAGCGAGACCACCAGCGTGGCCTTGCGGCCGATGCGATCCCCGAAGTGCCCGAACACGATCGCACCCACCGGCCGGGCGATGAATCCGATGGCGAAGGTGGCCAACGAGGCCAGCGTGCCCGCGACCGGTGAGAGTGCGGGGAAGAACAACTTGTTCAGCACCAGCGCCGCGGCGGTGCCGTAGATGTAGTAGTCGTAGAACTCGATCGCGGTGCCGATGAAGCTGGCGATCGCGATGGTCCGGCCCGAACCCGCCGGAGCGGCTCCCGGAGAATCGGCCTGCGGCGCGGCGGATGGAACAGCGGGAGCTGCGCTCTCGCCGGACGGCCGCGAGGCGGCGGGCGCTGGATCGGTCACGGTCTTCCCTCATCACATCGGTCGAACCGCGTCATGGTACGCGAACGCCCCGGAGCAGCCGGAATGCGGTTGGGTGCGCCGCTCGGGGGTGCGACCAGTTGGCGTCACTAGGGGAAACACCCGCCGAGCGGCATTACACTTCCCCGCCGATCGGACCGGGGAAGACCTTCGAGGCCGCCGGTTCGGCTCCCCCCTCATGGGAGCCGACCCAGCGTTCCTTTCCTCGACATGAACTGTATCACCATATGCCATCTTTTAGTGGTACATACCACCATTTAACGGTCCAGTAATATTGCCGCGAGCCTCCGGCATGGCGGAACGCAGGAAGAACAGCAGATTCGCCGGCCGCTCGGCCAGCCTGCGGACGAAGTACCCGTACCACTGATCGCCGAACGGGACGTACACCCGCACATGCTGTCCGAGCCCGGTCAGCCGCTCCTGTTCGGCGGGGCGGATTCCGTACAACATCTGGAACTCGAAGTCCGCGCACCCGCGCGAGGCGGCCGTCGCCAGCAGCGCGGCGGCCTCGATCAGCGCCGGATCGTGCGTGGCGACCATGGGATATCCCTTGCCCCGCATGAGGATACGCAGACAGCGCAGATAGGACGCGTCGACCTCGCGCTTGCGCCGGAAGGCCACCGGCCCGGGCTCGTCGTAAGCCCCTTTGCAGAGCCGGATCCGGGCGCCCTCGCGCGCGAACGCCTCGCAGTCGGCCTCGGTCCGGCGCAGATAGGCCTGCAGTACGGTGCCCACCGTCTCGGGATGTTCGTGCCGCAGCGCGCGCACGATAGCGAGCCGGGAATCGGTGGCGGCATGGTCCTCGGCGTCCACCGTCATCCAGATCCCCGCTGCCGCAGCGGCTTCGGCGATGGTGCGGGCGTTGCGCAGCGCCACGGCGTGGCCGTCGTCGCCGAGCGCATGCCCCAGTGCGGACAGTTTCACCGAAATCTCCAGCGGCCTCGGCATATCCGCACTGCCCCGCGGAAGTTGCGCCAGCGCGTCGAGCAGCAGCACGTACTCCCGCACGACCTGCTCGGCCCGTCCGGGATCGACGGTGTCCTCGCCGAGATAGTCGATCGTGACGAAGCGGTTCTGCCGCAACAGCTCTCGCACCGTCTCCAGCGCCGCATCCCGGGACTCGCCCGCGACGAACCGGTCCACGATCCGCTTGGTGACCGGCATCCGGGTGATCCCCCGCTCGGCGCGGGCCGACCGGGCCGCGGCCAGCAGGGCGGGCCGAAGGGGATTGCCGAACGCCAGCGAGGTGTGCTGCGCCCCGGGACTCGCGGCGTCGGCGGATCGGGTGAACAGGGTATTCATCTCGACTCCTCGGATTCGGCGGCCTGGTGCGGATATTCGTGTGTCGTGGCGGGAACGAAGGTCTCCTTCAGCGAGCGCGGCGACGCCCACCGCAACAGGTTGAGCGCGGAGCCGGCCTTGTCGTCCGTTCCCGAGGCGCGCGCCCCGCCGAACGGCTGCTGGCCGACCACGGCGCCGGTCGGCTTGTCGTTGACGTAGAAGTTCCCGGCCGTGAAACGCAATGCGGCACCGGCCTTTTCGATCGCACGCCGATCCTGGGCGATGACCGCTCCGGTCAGCGCGTACGGCGAACCCGAATCGACCAGATCCAGTACGTCCTCGAACGCGCCGGGACGCGTGTCGTCGTAGACGTGCACCGCCAGGATCGGGCCGAAATACTCGGTGCGGAACGCCTCGTCAGCCGGGTCGTCGCCGAGCAACAGGGTCGGTGCGACGAAGTAGCCGACGCTGTCGTCACAGGTACCGCCCGCCGCGACGGTCAGGCTCGGGGTCGACTTCGCCCGATCCAGCACGCCCGCGAGCCGGTCGAACGCCCGCCGATCGATCACCGCGCCACCGAAGTTCGCGAAATCGGTGACGTCGCCGTAGCGCAGCGCGCTCACCTTGTCGATCAGCTCCGCCCCCATCCGCGCCCATACCGAACGGGGCACGAATGCCCGTGCGGCCGCCGAGCACTTCTGCCCCTGGTACTCGAACGCGCCGCGGATCAGCGCCGTGGTCAGCACATCCGGATCGGCCGAGGAATGCGCGAGCACGAAATCCTTGCCGCCGGTCTCGCCGACCAGTCGCGGGTAGCCGCGATAGCGATCGATCCGGCTGCCCACCTCCCGCCACAGATGCTGGAAGGTACGCGTGGATCCGGTGAAATGGATGCCCGCCAGGCGGGAGTCGGCCAGCAGCACATCGGATATCTCGGGCCCGTACCCGTGCACCAGGTTGATCACACCGGGCGGCAGTCCGGCCGCCTCGAGCAGCCGCATCGTGTGATAGGCCGCCACGGCCTGGGTCGGCGAGGGCTTCCAGATCACGGTATTACCCATCAGCGCGGGGGCGGTGGGCAGGTTGCCCGCGATCGCGCTGAAGTTGAACGGGGTGATCGCGTAGACGAAGCCCTCCAGCGGGCGGTAGTCGGTACGGTTCCACACCCCGGGCGAGGAGGCCGGCTGACCGGCCAGGATCTCCCGGGCGAAATGCACGTTGAAGCGCCAGAAGTCGACCAGCTCACACGGGGCGTCGATCTCGGCCTGGTAGCAGGTCTTGGATTGACCGAGCATCGTCGCCGCCGCGATATGTTCGCGCCAGGGACCGGCGAGCAGGTCGGCCGCGCGCAGGAAGACCGCGGCGCGTTCGTCGAAAGGCATTGCGCGCCAATCGGATGCGGCATCGGTCGCGGCGGCCACCGCATCATGCGCCTCGGCCGCCTCGGCCAGGTGCAGTGTGCCCAGCACCGCCGCGTGCCGGTGCGGCTGAACCACATTCACCGCGGCTCCGGTACCGGCGCGGTGCCTGCCGTCGATCACGTGGCAGATCTCGGTGGGATTCGCGGCCAGCTCGTTCAGGGCGGCGCGCAGACGGGTGCGCTCGGGGGTGCCGGGCGCATAGGAGTGCACGGGTTCGTTGGTCGGTGCGGGGACCGTGGTGATCGCGTCCATAGCTGGAAATAAACACCGGAAGGACCGACTCTCCGTTGTCCGATCGGACGAATTGCCAGATACTTTTTGGTCGGATTGAATGAAGAGTGTGAACCAGCTCATACCACTGCCCGAACTGTTGTCGGCGCTGACCAGCTCGGTTGTCACGCTGGTGGACGCGCCCGAGGGCGAGGATGTGGTCATCGGGTCGGTGGCCTTCCTGGACCCGGACGATCCGGGCCCGGAAACAACGCCCGCCCAGCCCCTGCCGGAGCTGTATCTGCAGGTCGGCGTCTCGAACACGGATGCGGCGCACTGGCTGCGCGAACTCGCCCGGCACTGTCCGGCGCGGTATCGCCCGCGCGTGGTGTTCTCCAAGGGCGCCGAGGAGCTGCGCGAGGACGCTTCCGAGGCGGGGCTCGCGCTGGTTGCGGTGCATCCGCACGCGCGCTGGGAGATGGTGCACGCGCTCGTCGGGCGGCTGATCGGACAGGGCGGCGGACCGCTGGCCGCGACGTCGGCTCCCGCGCTGGACACCGATCTGTTCGGACTCGCGGCATCGGTGGCCGAGTCCACGCACGGGCTGGTCACCATCGAGGACGACCAGTCCCGGGTGCTGGCCTATTCGGCGGACAGCAGCGCCTGCGCCGACGCGGTGCGGCGGCTGTCGGTGCTGGGCCGGCAGGGGCCGCCGGGATATCTGCACTGGCTCCAACGCGAGGGCATCTTCGATCGGCTGCGCAATACCGGTGACACCGTGGAGGTTCCGGCGCAGCGGGAATGGGAGACCAAGCGCCGCATCGCCATCGGCATTCGAGAGCCGGGCGCGCCGGGTATCCGGCCGCGCACGGTACTGGGCACGATCTGGGTGCAGGAGGGCGCGGAGCCGCTGCGGTCGGACAGTCCGCGGGTGTTGCGCGGCGCGGCTGCCATTGCCGCCCGGGTCATCTGGCGCACCCGGCACGCACCCACCACCGATGCGCTACTGGTTCAGCGTCTGCTCGGTGCGCACGGCGGCGACGTCGACGTGTCCGCGTTCGCCGAGACGTTCGGCGTCGCGGTGGCCGGGCACGCGGCCGTCGTCGGTTTCGCCCGGCACGCCGACGAGCAGGAGCACACCCAGCGCGCGCTGGAGGCCGTGCACCGCGGCGCGGCGGCACTTCGGCTGCACGCCAGCGCCTTTCGGCAGGACTGTGTCACCACGGTGATCGGCGAACGACTGTATGTGCTATTCCCCGAACACCATTCGGCCGATCGGGTGACGTCGTGGACCAGACAGGTGATCGAGCAGCTCGCCGAGCGATCCGGGCTGCGCCTGCGCGCGGCCATCGCCTCCCCCGTGGACGGACTCGCCGACGCTGCCCGCGCCCGCGCCGAGGTCGACCGGGTCCTGGACCGGACCGCCGATCTGCCCGGCGCGGATGCGGTCACCACCCTGGCCGGCTCGCGCACGACGGTCCTGCTCGCCGAGATCCTCACCCTGATCGCCGATCAGCCCCAGCTGCGCGATCCGCGGCTGGACACGCTGATGGAGTACGACGCGAAGTACTCCGCCGATCTGCTCGCGAGCCTGGACGCCTACCTGACCCGCCGTGGCGATTTCCGCACGGCCGCAACGGATCTCAGCATCCATCCCAATACGCTGCGCTACCGCGTCCGCCGAGCCACCCAATTGCTGGGCCTGGACCTGGACTCGGCCCCCGACCGGCTTCTGCTCGAGATCCAGCTCGCGGTGCACCGGTGGTCCGGCGCGTCCCCGGCCGGAATACGGGACTGAGCCGCCGGCGAACGCGGTCATCCGCCGCTCGCCGGCCACCGCCCGCGCCGGGACATATCGATGATGAGCGCGGCGATATTCCACGCGTCGTCATCGCCACGGTGATGCGTGCCCTCCAGCGGCAGACCCGCGACCCGCAACGCCGCATCCATCCCGAAACGCTCTGTGGTATCGCGAGATTCGGAGAACGCCCGCTTGGCGTTGGTATGCCGGTCACCGAACGGATACGCCACACCGCTCGCGGCACACTGCCGTTCGAACTGCCTGCGGTCGTAATCTCCCCAACTCGCCCACGGCCGCTCCGCAGCGCGATGGCGCGATCCCAGCAGCGCACACGCGGTCGCGAAATCGACCCCCTGCGCAACCTGTTCCGGCGTGAGTGTGGTGAGCCGCGTACAGAATTCACTCACCGAGGACCGCTCGGGCCGCACCAGGATGCTGTCCCGCCCCACTCGTTCGAGCGTCCCCAGATCCAGTACGCACACCCCGATCTCGATGATCTCGTTCGGCTGCCCGCCGGGACTCGCTCCCTCCCAGCACGTGGCCTCCACATCCACGACATTGAGCAGCCGATCGTCCATACCCGCAGGCTACTCATCTCCATGCGCGCCGACCAGCGGTTTTCCGACGAACCGAGTACCCGCGTTCCGCGTGATCCTGTTTCGGACGTCCCGTCGCCCGCCACCGACTCCCTCGCCCGGCCCGCTCGAGACCGCGCCGGATGAGCACCACGACACCGAAACCGCCCCAAGCCGCCGGGTAGCTCCCACGCACACATGCGGACCACGACACCGAAACCGCCCGCTCGAGACGTCCGCCGCCTCGATGGACCGCCGCCTCGGCCGGCCTCGCCCCACCGACTCGGCCGAGTGGTCGTATCCGCACGGCGGCTTCACAATTCGACCGACGCGGATGCCGGTGCCCGCAGCGACGAAATCTCTCCATCACAAGACTGCCGGCACCAGCTGTATCGGCACCGGCAGCGCGAACAACCGCCTGAACCCGTGAGCGGTCGACGCGGCCGGAGCACGGACCGACCGAGCGCGCTCGGCATGCCGCAGTGGCGTGGACCCGCGGCTGCCGGGCATTTCGTGCCGACACGACGCGACGATGCCGAGAGCACCCATTCGGAGGCGTACCGCCGCACCGAAGGGGATCGGTCGCATGTTGGCGACGACACCGCAACCCGCTGCGCCCGTAAGGATCTCACGACCCCTACGGACGCACCGGCCCCGGTCGCGGCGCTCAGGCCTTGGTGACCGACACCCGGACTCCGCCGACGACCTCGGCGGCGTCGGGACCCGCCTCTCCGAAAGTGAGTGTGGTGGCGAGGATTTCACCGGCGATCAGGTCGCGGTGGGTCCGGGCCCAGGCGGCGTGGTCGGCGGGAACCTCGAGGACGACGGTGATGCGGTCCGAGACGTCCAGGCCCAGCGATTTGCGGGTTTCCTGCAGATCGCGGATGAGGTCGCGGGCCCAGCCCTCGGCCTCCAGTTCCTCGGTGACCTCCGAATTCAGCACCACCAGACCCGCATTGCCGGGCAGGGCGGCGGTGGATTCGGGCTCGGCGGCGACCAGGCGCTGGGTGTACTCCTCGGGGAGCAGCTCCACACCGGCGGCGGTGACCACTCCGCTTTCGTCCTCGGACCAGTCACCGGCCTTGACCGCCTTGATCACCGTCTGCACCTGCTTGCCCAGGCGCGGACCGGCGGCGCGAGCGTTGACCACGAGTTCGAACCGGCCGTGCGCGGCGACGTCGGCGGTCAGGTCGACCCGCTTGACGTTCACCTCGTCGGCGACGATATCGGTGAACGGCCGCAGCCGCTCCGCATCCGCGGCCGCGATGGTCAACTCGGACAGCGGCAGCCGCACCCGCAGGTTCTGCGCCTTGCGCAGGCTCAGCACCGTCGAACACACCGTCCGCACCTCGTCCATCGCCGAGACCAGCTCGGCATCCGCGGGCAGATCCCCGGCCTCGGGCCAGTCGGTCAGATGCACCGAGCGGCCGCCGGTCAGGCCGCGCCAGATCACCTCGGACACCAGCGGCAGCAGCGGGGCGGCCAGGCGAGTGGTCACCTCGAGCACCGTGTGCAGCGTGTCGATGGCGTCGTTGTCCTCTTCCCAGAACCGCGAACGCGAGCGGCGCACATACCAGTTGGTGAGCGCGTCGGCGAAGGCGCGCAACTCGTCACAAGCCCCGGCGATGTCGTAGACGTCCAGCGCCTCGGTGATCACGTCGCGGGTGCGCGCCAACTTGGCCAGGATGTACCGATCCAGCACGTGCGGCGAATCGGTGCGCCAGGCGCCCGGCTTGGAGGCGTACAGCTGCAGGAACGTCCAGGCGTTCCACAGCGGCCGCAGCGCATGGCTCACGCCCTCGCGGATGCCGCGCTCGGTGACGATGAGATTGCCGCCGCGCAGGATCGGCGAACTCATCAGGAACCAGCGCATGGCATCGGAGCCGTCGCGGTCGAACACCTCGTTGACGTTCGGGTAGTTTCCCTTGGACTTGGACATCTTCAGGCCGTCGTCGCCCAGCACGATGCCGTGCGCGGCAACGGTTTTGAACGCCGGCCGGTCGAACAGCGCGGTCGCGAGCACGTGCATCTGGTAGAACCAGCCGCGGGTCTGACCGATGTACTCGACGATGAAGTCGGCCGGGTTGTGGCCCAGCTCGCCGACCGTGCCGTCGAACCATTCCTTGTTCTCGAACGGGTAGTGCACCTGCGCGAACGGCATCGATCCGGAGTCGAACCAGCAGTCCAGCACCTCCGGCACCCGGCGCATCGTGGACTTGCCGGTCGGGTCGTCCGGATTGGGCCGGGTCAGCTGGTCGATGCCGGGCCGGTGCAGATCATCCGGGCGCACGCCGAAGTCCCGCTCGAGTTCGTCCAGCGAACCGTAGACGTCGATGCGCGGATAGGCCGGATCGTCCGACAGCCACACCGGGATCGGGCTGCCCCAGTAGCGGTTCCGGCTGATGTTCCAGTCCCGGGCGCCCTCGAGCCACTTACCGAACTGCCCGTCGCGGATGTGCTCGGGCACCCAGGTGATCTGCTGATTCAGCTCCACCATCCGGTCCCGGAATTCGGTCACCGCGACGAACCAGGACGGCACCGCCATGTAGATCAGCGGCTGCCCGGAGCGCCAGCTGTGCGGGTAGGAGTGCTCGATCGTCTCGTGCCGCAGCAGCTTTCCGGACGCCTTGAGATCCTTGATGATCACCGGGTTGGCGTCGAACACCATCATGCCCTCGTACGGCGGCACCATCGAGGTGAACCGCCCGCCCGGATCCAGCGGCTGGACCAGCTCGATCCCGTGCGCGGAGGCCACGTCCATATCCTCCTCACCGAACGCGGGCGCGAGATGCACGATCCCGGTACCGGATTCGGTGGTGACGTAGTCCGCGTTCAGCACGCGGTGCGCGTTCGGATGGCCGAGGAAGAAGTCGAACGGCGGGTCGTACCGCAGATCGGCCAGGGCCGCGCCCGCGTACTCGCCGAGCACCTCGGGTTCCTCGCCGAATTCGCGGGCATACTGCGAGACCCGTTCGGCGGCCAGCAGATAACGCTTCCCGTGCTGCCCGCGCACCTGGACGTAGGTCACGTCCGGGTGGACCGCGATCGCCAGGTTGGACGGCAGTGTCCAGGGGGTGGTGGTCCAGATCAGCGCGTTGGCGCCGTCCAGATCGTGCAGCGGGTGGTCCGCGGGCACTCGCAGCGGCATGTCCACCGTGACCGCCGGGTCCTGACGCATCTTGTACGCGTCGTCGAGCCGGGTCTCCTGATTGGACAGCGGTGTCTGCTCGTACCAGCTGTAGGGCAGCACCCGGAATCCCTGGTACACCAGCCCCTTGTCGTACAAGGTTTTGAATGCCCACATCACCGACTCCATGAAGTCGAGATCCAGGGTTTTGTAGTCGTTGTCGAAATCGACCCACCGTGCCTGACGAGTCACATAATCGCGCCACTCACCGGTGTAGCGAAGCACGGAGGATTTGACCGCGGTATTGAATTCCGCGAGGCCCATCCGTTCGATCTGTGATTTATCCGTGATACCGAGCTGCTTCTCCGCCTCGAGTTCCGCGGGCAGCCCGTGGCAGTCCCAGCCGAATCGCCGATCGACCTTCTTACCGCGCATGGTCTGAAAACGCGGGATCAAATCCTTGACGTATCCGGTCAGCAGATGACCGTAGTGTGGCAAACCGTTGGCGAACGGCGGGCCGTCGTAGAAGACGAACTCCGCACTGCCCGAACGGTTGTCGATGCTGGCGCGGAAGGTGTCGTCGGCGGCCCAGTAGTCCAGGACGCGCTGCTCCAGCTCCGGGAAGGAAACCTGTCCCCCGGCGCCCAGATCGACGCGCGGATAGGTGTCCCGGACATCGCTGGGCTCTGCCTTGCGGGAAGTTGTCTCGTCCGCCATGTCGGGACGTCTCTCCTCGTGCCGTATGCGCCGTGGCGCAGTCGTGGGCACGGGGACGAATATCGGCGCCGGTGCGCCGAAACCGCGGTACCACCCCGCTTGCCCGGCGTGAGGGCGATAACGCCGGACCTCTCGTTGCGAGCTGTGACGGGCTCACCCGTTCGGTTCTACTGGGCGTCGCGGCTCGAGGCCGCGCGGCCGTTCTTCCGAAGGCTCCCCGGTGATTGCCGGATCAGTGCCGTAGTTACAGGTTTGATTGTAGCCACTACGGTCAAAACTATTTCCGACCGCGGTTGGGTTCGCATCGAGCGGCTACGGTGCTCACCGTTTCACGTGCCGGCCGGGACGCGTCTGGGTGTCATCGTCGGACTCGCGCATCGACAGGGCACTCACCAGCAGCAGAACCGCGCCGATGACGCACACGACGATGCATCCCCAGGCCCACACCACCGAGCCGGTGGTCAGTGCGGCGACCAGGAGGCCGAATCCGATAGCCGCGAGAACAAGTGTCAGGACGAGCATGGTCACCCCCTAGGCGGGCCTACTGGCTCGACGAACTTCCGACCACGACCGCGGCTGCGCGTACCGAACCCGAGTTGCCGGGAGCGCCGGGCAGCCGAAGCGAAATTACTTGCCGCCCTTGGCGAATGACGCAGAGGCGTGGCTGTTGTTGGCGCCATCGAAGGCCTCACCACCATCGACGGGTACCGCCGAACCGCGGTTCTCGAGCTCCTCGAGCTGCGACTCCAGATAGGACTTCAACCGCACCCGGTACTCGCGCTCGAACGTCTTGAGCTGCTCGATGCGGCTCTCCAGTACGCTGCGCTGCTGGGTGATGGTGGCCATGATCTCGGTGTGCTTGCGCTCGGCGTCGGCCTGCAGGGCGTCGGCCTTCTCCTTGGCCTGGCGCAACTGGTTGTCCGAACGGCTCTGCGCGTCGGACAGCAGGGACTCGGCCTTCTGCCGGGCCTCGGCGACCATGCCGTCGGAGCGCGTGCGGGCCTCGGTGACCAGTCGCTCGGAATTCGCTCGGGCGTTGGACAGCAGCGTCTCGGCCTCGGCCTTGGCATCGGTGGTGAGCCGGTCGGCCATCTCCTGGGCCAGGCTCAGGACCTTGGCGGCCTGCAGGTTGGCGTCCGCGGCGCTCGGGTCCTTCATCGCGGCGGGCGCGGCGATCGGCATCGGGGCCGACGGCGGCACCGGAGCGGGCTTGGGCGGTTCGGGCTGCGGCGGAGCCGGTTTCACCGCTTGCGGCATCGGGCGGGGGGCCGCCTTCGCGTCGGACAGCTCGGCATCCAGCTCGGCAACCCGCTGGCGCAGATCCGCATTCTCCTCGATCAGACGTGAGAGCTCCTGCTCGACCAGATCGAGGAAGGCATCGACCTCGTCCTCGTTGTAGCCGCGCTTCCCGATCGGCGGTTTGCTGAACGCGACGTTGTGCACATCGGCTGGGGTCAGCGGCATGGAAGGATCCCTTCACGCTTCGTACGGAGGTCTAGCGGTAGATCTTGCAAGCTATTCTTCACGACCCATTCTGTCACACCGGCGCGTGCGCCTGCCCGAGCCCGCCCGTGACCGTCATCAAGATGAACACGATGAATATCAACACCATAATCGACAGATCCAGTCGAATTCCCCCCAAGTTGACCGGGGGTATCAGCCGCCTCAGCAGTTTCACCGGCGGATCGGTGATCGTGAAGATCACCTCGAGCACGATGGCGACCGCACCGCGCGGATGCCAGTCCCGAGCGATGCTACGGATGAACTCGACGATGATCCGGCTGATGAGCAGCAACCAGAAGACGAACAGCAGGTAGTTCAACACACTGAACAGGGCCACCCGCCCACTCTGCCTCAGATTCGGCGTCCTGCAAACTCCCCGCGCCGTCTCGGGACGGCGCGGCATCCCCCGCGCGTCGCGCGCCGGCCCGAAGACGGCCGCGGCACGACGTCCGTTTCGAACGTTATTTCTGGTTGTAGAAGCCGGTTTCGGCGATGCGGCGGCGCTCCTCGGCCGATACGTCCACATCGGCCGGTGAGAGCAGGAACACCTTGGTCGCGACCTTGTCGAACGAGCCGCGCAGCGCGAACGCCAGGCCCGCGGCGAAGTCGACCAGACGCCGAGCGTCGGCGTTGCTCATCTCCACCAGGTCCATGATCACCGGAGTGCCGTCACGGAACCGCTCGCCGATGATGGCCGCCTCGGTGAAGGTGCGCGGCCGCAGCGTCGTGATCTTGGACAACGGGCCTCCGTCCTCGAAGACCGGCGAGCGGCGCGGAGCCGGCTCGAAACGGGCCCGCTCCTCCAGCCGCCGCTCTTCCATCCTGCGCTCGACCTCCGGGTCGACCGCCAGCGCGCCGTGCGTGGTGCCGCGGATCATCGACGGCCCGCCGCCGAGGCCGCGCGAGCGCCCCGATGGCGCGGACTCGATCCGGGTGGGCCGACGAGTCGGCTCGTAACGGTCGTCGGAATACGCGTCGTCGGCGAACTCGCTGCGGCGGGACACGGTGTACCCCGGCTGATACGGCGCCTTGTACGCGGGCTCCGGATAGCTCGGCTCGGGCTCGTAGCGGTCGTCGTCGAAACGCGAACGCCCGGCGCCCTCGTAGCGCGGCTCGGCGAATTCCCGTGGCCGGCGCGCGGGCCGATCATCCATCCCCCGCGGCCCGCGGTCGTCGACATAGTCGTCCTCGTACTCCTCGAGCGGAACCATGCCGAAGTAAGCCTTGAACCTGTGCAGCGTGCTCCTGCCTCCCCCTCGCTCGCGCTCGGCTCCAGCACGAGCACGCTCGTGGCAGCCCTTGTCATCCGCTCGCTGCGCTCGCCGATGGCCTCCACCTCGCCAGCGCTCGGCTCCAACACGAGCACGCTCGTGGCCGACCCCTTCATACGCTCGCGGCGCTCGCTCATGCCTCCACCTCGCTGACGCCCTCCCGCACGAGCACGCTCGTGACTGCCTCGACGACTCGCTCGCTGCGCTCGCTCATCCTGGTCGACCTTCCTACGGCCCCGGTTGACCTGGGGTGTTGAAGACTTGCCCAATCCTGGCAGTCTCAAGCATATGTTTCGAATGTGACTGCTGAGGTTTGTTTGCTATCCCGAGGTTATCGGTCGAGCGCCCATCAAGTCAGTACCGACACGCACACAGGTGGACCCGTGTCGAATCGCCGCCTCGAGGTCTCCCGACATGCCTGCGGACAGTTCGGTCCCCGCGGGGTGTCGCGCCAGAAATCGGACATGCAGCTCGGCCAGCCGGGCGAACTCGGCATCCGGGTCCGACTCCAGCGGAGGAATCGCCATCAGGCCCGCGAGCTGCAGATTCTCCAACCCCGCGACATGGTCCGCGAGTTCGGGCAAATCGCCCGGCGCGATGCCGCCGCGGCCCGGATCGCGATCGAGCCCGACCTGGAGCAGAACCCGCACCGGCGTATCCCGCAAACCCGCCTCCCGAGCGGCCCGCACACCCGCGTCAAGAGCCGTTGCCAGCCGGGCGCTGTCCACCGAATGGACGGTATGTGCCCATCGCGCAACCGCTTTGGCCTTGTTGCGTTGCAGACGGCCGATCATGTGCCATTCGACACCGGGCAGATCGGATACTTCCGCCGCCTTCGCGGTCGCCTCCTGCTCGCGCGATTCGCCGAATTCGCGCCGCCCCAGCCGGTACAGGATCGCCACGTCCGAGGCCGGGAAGAACTTCGTCACCGGCAGCAAGCGGACCTGCGCCGGATCACGCCCGGCCGCGCGACAGGCCGCATCGATACGTCCGAGCAACCCGTCCAGCGCGGTCGAGAGCTCCTCGGCCCGCGTGCCGGATTCCGCAGTGGCCCTACCGAATTCGCCGATCATGATTCCTCTCCCTCGAATGCGATTCGTATCACGATCCACCCGGGCGTGTCCCGTCGATTTCCCGACGTGGACTGCCCGCTCGCACACCCCGCGACCGGACGTGCCGGATGCGGGGCGCGATGCCGGCGCCGCGGCCGGATCAGACCGGAGAATCCGCGGGTTCGCGCCAGATCACCCCGGCGATGCGACCGGTCGGCGCGCCGCGGCGGTGGCTGAACAGTGTGGTGTCCTCGATCGTGCAGCGCGGATCGACCGCGATCGCGCCGACACCCGCCGCCTCGAGCTGACGGCGAATGCCCGCGCGCAGATCCAGGCCGGGGGTGCCCTGCGCGGTGGTTGTCGCGCTGCCGGGCAGGTGGGCCTCGACGTCCGCACGCATCGCGGCGGGCACCTCGTACCGCGCCCCGCCGGCGGCCGGGCCCAGGAACGCGCCGATACGTTCGGGCTGCGCGCCCACCGAGATCATCGCCTCCAGCACCCTCGGCACGATCCCGATCCGCGCACCGACGCGACCGGCGTGCACGGCTGCGATCACCCCGGCCTCATCATCGGACAGCAGCAGCGGTACGCAGTCCGCGGTCAGCACCACCAGCGCGAGCTCCGGGACGGTGGTCACCAGCGCATCGGTCACCGGCACCGGTTCGGCCTGCGGGCCGTCCACGATCGTCACCGTGCGGCTGTGCACCTGTTCCATCCAGACCAGCCGCTCCGGCGCCAGCCCGATGCCCTCCGCCAGCCGAACCCGGTTGCGCCGCACCGCCTCCGGATCATCACCGACGTGATCACCCAGATTGAACGAGTCGTACGGCGCGCGGGAGAACCCACCGGCACGGGTGGTCGTCACCCGCCTGGTGCGCATGAGCTGTTGCGTTGGCATACCCCGAGATTAATCGTCCCGACGACGGCAATTCGTGTCGGCAACCTGAGAAAACCCATAGCAGTCCGGACCTCGCGCCGACGCGGCAACCGATCTCGCGCCGGGCACCGGCACACATCGAGTACCCCCGACCCGCGACTCGGTACCCGACCGTCGGTCCGCGGCCGACTCTTCTCACACCCGACGAGAAGCACGATGGAACCATCCAGCACCCACCGCTGATCGAACAGGTCCACATGCGGAACTACTTACCGCAGCGCGCAACTCGATGCCCAACCGGCGGCCCGCGACCGACTGTCCTCGCCCCGACAGGAAGCACGGCGGAACAGGCACTCATCAGGAACTACATACCGCCGCCGCCCAACCCGCTGCCCCCGACCGACTCTCCTCACACCCGACAACAAACACGGCGGAACGGGCACTCATCAAGAACTACTAGCGCCGCCGCGCAACCCGGTGCCCAACCGGCAGCCCCCGACCGACTCTCCTCGCACCGACGAAAAGCATGGTGGAACAATCGAGCACCCGCTCCTACGGGAACGGGTGCTCATCGGGAACTGCTTACCGTCGCATGAACGAAGGCACGTCGACGTCGTCGTCGGTGTCCTCGTCGGGCGGCTGGATGTGGCTGCGGGAGTTGTGCGCGACCGTGGGCTCGACGGCCGGGCGGGGTTCGTAGGACGGCGCGGGGCCGCGGGAGACCGGGGCCGGGGTGGCGGGCGGAGGTGCCGGGTCCGCGGTGCGGCTCGGGAAATCGGTGCCGCGACTGTGGGTTTGGCCGACCTCGCCGGCCCGCGCCGAGCCGATCGTGGAGCGGGTGACCGGCGCGTCCAGGCGACGGGTCGGGGCACCGCTGTCGAAGCCCGCCGCGATCACCGTGACGCGCACCTCGTCACCGAGCGAATCGTCGATGACCGTGCCGAAGATGATGTTCGCCTCGATGTGTGCGGCCTCCTGCACCAGTGAGGCGGCCTCGTTGATCTCGAACAGACCCAGATCCGATCCACCCGCGATCGAGAGCAGCACGCCGTGCGCTCCGTCCATCGACGCCTCCAGCAGCGGCGAGTTGATCGCCGCCTCGGCCGCCTTGACCGAACGGCCCTCGCCGCGCGAGGAGCCGATGCCCATCAGGGCCGAGCCCGCCCCGGACATGACGCTCTTCACGTCGGCGAAGTCGACGTTGATCAGGCCGGGCGTGGTGATCAGATCGGTGATGCCCTGAACACCGTTGAGCAGCACCTCGTCCGCGGATCGGAAGGCGTCCATCAGGCTGACCGCCGCGTCGCCCAGCTGCAACAGCCGGTCGTTCGGGATGACGATCAGGGTGTCGCAGGATTCGCGCAGCGCCTGTATTCCGGCCTCGGCCTGATTGCTGCGCCGCTTGCCCTCGAAGGAGAACGGGCGCGTCACCACGCCGATGGTCAGGGCACCGAGCTTGCGGGCGATGCTGGCCACCACCGGCGCGCCGCCGGTGCCCGTGCCGCCGCCCTCACCGGCGGTGACGAAGACCATGTCGGCGCCCTTGAGCACCTCTTCGATCTCGTCCTTGTGATCCTCGGCGGCCTTGCGGCCCACCTCCGGATCCGCACCGGCGCCGAGGCCGCGGGTGAGTTCACGCCCGACGTCGAGCTTGACGTCCGCATCACTCATCAGCAGCGCCTGGGCGTCGGTGTTGACGGCGATGAACTCGACTCCCTTGAGTCCCTGTTCGATCATTCGGTTGACGGCGTTCACGCCGCCGCCGCCGATACCGACGACCTTGATCACTGCAAGGTAGTTGTGCGGGGGCGTCATGGGCTCTCGCCTTCCTTCGATCTAAAGCCTGTCGTTTGTGGATTCCCGGCAGAGCGCCGAGCCCGCGGATGGTTTCGATCCGGCTAACCCGGGCTCCCGCCCGAGCAAACCCTCAACCTCAACCATAGGGTTGGCGTTATGTCAAGTATCCGACTGCTGCGGAACGCTATTCGTACCCGCCGCAATCCGCGCGCAGGCGCGCCGACGCGAGAACCAGAATCTTGTGCGATCCGTCTCGTCCGAGCCCGCCCCGCATCGTATCGCGAACAGCCGCTCCAGGCAGGGGGAATCGTCACCGGCGCCCCCGACGATTCCGGGCGTATCGCGATACGCACCGAAAACACCAACGGCACAACGGGTATCACTCACCTTACCGTGACCAGATCCGGAGTCGAAACGTCGTATACCTGTCCGGGCCGAGTCAGCACCGGTACGACCACCTCGGCCTTGCGCACCGAATCGGCCGCGCCACCCCACAGTACGGTCCGCCCATCTCGCAGTTTCAGCTCGATATCCGAAACCGACCGCGCCACAACCTCACCCACCTGCCCCCGCAAACCCGGCGAGGCCGCGGTGAGCACCGTCACCGCCGCGCGAGTGACCGGGTCGCTACCGCCCGGACGGCCGGCGGTCAACTTCGGCACGCCGGGAGGCGCTGGCTCGATGGCGAATTCGACGCCGTCCGCGTCCAGCAGGTGCGCGCCCTGCGGAGAATCGAAGTACAGGACCGCGGTCCGTTCCACGACGCTCACCCGGACCGCCGAGGGGAACACCCGCCGCACCCGCACCGCATGCACCTTGGGAATCGCCGCCACCCGGTGCGCGATCTCCTCGGTGTTCAGGCGCAACATCGACACGCCCCCGGGGACCTGCGCCGCATCGCGCACCTGCTTCTCGGGCACCGTCACCAGGCCCTCGATCGTGACCGTGCGCACCGCGAGCACCGGGGTGAACCACGCCACGAGCGCCAGCACGACCACGACTCCGGCAACCGCCAAGCCCGACAGGACCATTCGACGCGACGGCGGTCGCAGGCGCATCGCGATCATCGTCCGGCGGGCGGGCGCACCCGCAATCCGTCGAGGATCTGCCCGCCGAGCATCGTCACATCGCCCGCGCCCATCGTGATCACCACATCACCCGGGCGGGCCAGTCCGGCGGCCTGACGGCCCACCCGGGACATATCGGGTTGGTAGTGCACAGGTTTGGAAACCGACTTGGCCACCAGCGCGCCGTTGACGCCCGGCAGCGGCTTCTCCCGCGCGCCGTACACGTCGAGCACGACGACCTCGTCCGCGACATCCAGGGCCGCGCCGAACTCGGTCGCGAATGTCGCGGTGCGGCTGTACAAATGGGGCTGGAACACCACGATCACCCGGCCCTGGCGCGAGCGGGCGCCGTCGGCGGCCTCCTGCCGCACCAACTCGGCCGCCGCGCCGAGCACCGCGCGCACCTCGGTCGGAT
The DNA here is from genome assembly GCA_966435935.1 of uncultured Nocardia sp. Classification (GTDB taxonomy): domain Bacteria; phylum Actinomycetota; class Actinomycetes; order Mycobacteriales; family Mycobacteriaceae; genus Nocardia. The sequence continues at coordinate 969 of CBJNFW010000129.1, read as the reverse complement.
GGTGGGCGTAGTCGTCGAACACCCGCACGCCGTTCTCCCGGCCGACGAACTGGAAGCGCCGGTGCACTCCACCGAAACCCTCCAGGCCCTGCAGTACCTCGCCGAGATCGGCGCCGGCGTCCCGCGCGGCCAGCAGGGCGGCAAGGGCATTGAGGGCCATGTGCCGGCCGGGCACCGACAGCCGCAGCGTGCGCGGGGACGATTCGTCGGCGAGCTGGAAGGTCACCACCCCGCCCACATCGCGCGGTTGCCAGGACAGCAGCCGCACCCCCACCGGGACGGGAGCGTCGGCCAGATCGCCGGAGCCGTAACCCGATACGCGGATGTCCAGGTCGTCCAGACGAGCCGCGACCCGCTCGGCCAGCGCACGCGACCCCGGATCGTCCAGGCACACCACCAGCAGCCCGCCGGGCGTGAGCCGGTCCACGAAATCGTCGAAGACCTGAACGTACGCCTCGTCGGTGCCGAAGAAATCCAGATGGTCCGATTCGATGTTGGTGACCACCGCGACGTCCGGATCGTATTGCAGCAGTGAGCCGTCCGACTCGTCCGCCTCGGCCACGAAATAGCCGCCGGTTCCGTGGTGGGCGTTGGTGCCCGCCTCGTTCAGCTCACCGCCCACCGCGAAGGACGGATCGAAACCGCAGTGCTGCAACGACACCACGAGCATCGAGGTCGTGGAGGTCTTGCCGTGCGTGCCGGACACCAACAGCGTGTGATGGCCGCGCATCAGTTCGGCGAGTACGGCCGGGCGCAGCAGCACCGGCACGCCACGCCGGGCGGCTTCGACCAGTTCGGGATTGGTCTTCGGGATGGCCGCGAAGGTGGTGACCACCGCGCTGGGCCCGCCGGGCAGCAGATCCAGCGCCCCGGCATCGTGCCCGATCCGGACCTGCGTGCAACAGGGGGGGAAGGGGGGGGCGACGCGAAACTCAGTGGAGGCGGAGCCAGAGGAAAAAACGCACAAGG
>CBJNFW010000128.1:0-22701 GCA_966435935.1 uncultured Nocardia sp. | reverse complement strand
AAGATCCACAAGCCGCAGGCTACCGGCTGTGTCTCACTCAAAGTAAGCGGCATTGCGGCTAGACCGCCCGCACCCAGCGTGCCACCGACCAGTCCGAAGACGGTGAGCCGAGAGTTGGTGCGTACCAAGTCGATTTCCGGCGGCAGGACGCGCGGGGTCACCGCACTCTTGAGCACCGCGAACGATTTGCTCAGGATCATCATCACCAGGGCCAGCGGATACAGCGCCCACCCGTTGAAGTTGAAGATCAGCACGATCGCGACCACCGCGCGCACGGCGAACGATCCCGACAACGCCAGTCTGCGGCCGCGTTGCAGGCGGTCCAGCATGGGGCCGATCAGCGGGGCGATCACCGCGAACGGCGCGATCGTGATCAGCAGATACAACGCCACCTTGCTCTTGGATTCCGCGGTCTGCGCGGCGAAGAACAACGTGTTGGCCAGGGATACGGCGATGGCGGCGTCCAGGGCGAAGTTGGCCATCGTCGCGTAAACCAGTGCGGTGAGCCCGGATTCGCCGGCACCGTCGGCCTCGGCCGCGCGCTGGAAGGTGCGCAGGCCGCGTCCGGTGAGTTCCACGCTGCGCATCGCCACGACCCGGGTGACGGTCAGCTTGCGCGGCGGCTTGCGGGCGCCGGAACCGGCATCGTCGGCGGGCGGATCGGCCTGCGGCGGGCTGTCGCGCAGCGGCCGGGTCGGCGGCGTATCTCGCGGCGGCGTGTCCTCCGGTCTCGGCGCTTGCCCCGCGGACAGGCGGCGGGTGACGAATTCGGGCACATCCGGCTCGCCACCGCGCCGCGGCAGGGGCGGCAGCCGATCGCGGGACGCGGTGTGCGGCGGGGGATACCGGTCGTAACCGGGATGTCGCTGAGTGAGCGGAGATTCCTCGCCGTCCCGACGCCCCGGATCTGTGCCGGAGGGTTCACGGGAGGCAGTCACAACGTCGATTCTCCCGCACGCGCGATGAATGCGTGGCCGGGGCCGGGTGTGACCATGCCGTGCGACGCCCGGGTGCGGCGGGAATCGGACGTCGCACGTGGCCGGCCGGTTGCGGCCGGGCGGCAAGTGGTCGATCCCGAGAAGACCGCGGCGGACGCGGGTACGGGTTGCCGCCGAGAGCGGCGCGAGTGTGATTCTGTGCATACCCCGCTTCACCGGCCTCGGTCCGGCACGAATTGCACCTCGAAGGTGGCGGGCCGAGTTCTTGCCGGTGATCGGCGCGGAGGTGGGCGATGTCGTTGAGACATCGAGCCCGGCATGCGGGGCTGGGGACGATCGGCCTGGACTCGGGTTCGGCGGCCGGTTCGCCCTGTCGCGGATTTGATTTCGGCAGGGGACGGATCGCGCTTCGAAGGCGTCGGCCGGTTCTCGGCGGTGATCGGGCAGCGGCCGGTGCCGGGCGATGCCGTCGGGATGTCGCCCCCCGCTTGGGCCGTTTCGGCGAGCTGGTTGTCCGGCCCGGATTTCAGTGGGGCACGAATTGCACTTCGAAGGTGGTGGGCCAGTTCTTGCCCGTGATCAGGAAGTGGTCGGTGCCGGGGATGTGGGCGACGCCGTTGAGGACGTCGGCCCCGGCTCGCTGGGTGGGCGTGAGCAGGCCCGATGCGTCGATATCGCCGAGTACCCGGCCGGAAGCGGGATCGATGTGCAGGATGTGGTCGGTCGGCCAGTCGTTGGCGTAGACGGTGCCGTCGGGGGCGCAGTCGAGTTCGTTGAGGCGGGCGCCGGTGTGATCGGTGAGCCGGACCGACCCGGTCGGGGCGAAGCCGACCGGGTCGCGGAAGGTGAGTGTGCTGGTGCCGTTGCTCATGACCAGGCTTTTTCCGCGTGTGCACAGTCCCCAGCCCTCGCCGTCGAAGTGCACTCGCCGGCGTTCTGCGAGAGTGGCCGGGTCACGGTCGAAGGCGATGCCGTTCTTCCAGGTCAGCTGCCACAGGGTCGTGCCCGCGCGGGTGACGCCCTCGCCGAAGTAGTCCGGGTCCAGGTCGATGCGGGCCAGTTCCGCGCCGGTGCCGAGATTCGTCGCGCGCAGACCGGATCTGCCCTCGAGCCCGGTGCTCTCGTAGAGGACATCGCCGTCGATCTCCAGGCCCTCGGTGAACGCGGTGTGGTCGTGTGGGCGGGTTGCCAGCACCTTCACCCCCAGGCGCGGGGTGTTGTCGAGCACATCACATCCGGTCGCGGCACACAGCGCCACTGCCAGCACGATCAGCCCTGTCGCGGCCAACGAACGGGGTTTGCGTTCCATGCGGCAAAATGTAGGGCGTGAGCGCAGTTTCTGTTTCGGAGCCCGATGTGCGACCGATCCTGGCGGAGGCGGTCGACATGGCTCGCCGTGCGCTACTGGAGTTGCAGCCCGAAGGAGTGGGCGAGCATCTGGGCGTGACCGCCGAGGACGGATACGCGGCCACCCACCATTTCGCGACGACCCTGCCCGGCTATCGCGGCTGGCAGTGGGCGGTCGTGGTGGCCGCGCCGCCGGAGGCCGACCGGGCCACGGTCAGCGAATCGGCCCTGCTGCCCGGTCCCGACGCCCTGGTCGCCCCCGATTTCGTGCCGTGGGATCAGCGGGTGCGGCCCGGCGATCTCGCGCCCGGCGATCTGCTGGCCCCGCTGCCGGACGATCCGCGCCTGGCCCCCGGCTACCTCGTGACCGGCGACCCGGTCGTCGACGACGTCTGTGAGGAAGTCGGCCAAGGTCGCCCGCAGGTGCTGAGCCGCGAGGGGCGTGCGGAGGCCGCCGAACGCTGGTTCACCGAATACGGCCCCGACACCGAGATGGCCCGCGCCGCCCCGTCGACCTGTCGTCTCTGCGGTTTCTACGTCCCCCTGGCCGGTGCCCTGCGCGCCTCGTTCGGTGTCTGCGCCAACGCTCTCGGCGCCGACGGCCACGTCGTGCACGCCGAATACGGCTGCGGAGCCCACTCCGACACCGAACTTCCCACCGGCGGCGGTTCCCCCCTCTACGAGGCCTACGACGATGCCGCCGTCGAACTCGTCGCGCCGGAGGAACTGCGCAAGCCCGCGGCCACGACGCCGGATGATGCGGTCGAACCGGACGAGTCCGGCGCGGTTACCCGCGTGGACGACCGGACATCGGCGAACGAGAGTGCGCAGCAGGAAGCCACCGCGCCGGCGGGTGCCGTTGTCTCGGAGAGCGCGAGCGCGCCGGTAGTTGATGCCCCGGAGACCGCGGCCCCCTCCGCCGATGTCGCCGCGCCGCAGACGGCAACCTCCGCGGTGGATGTCGCTGCGCCGCAAACGGCTGCTGCGGAAGTCACTGCGCCAAAAGGCGATTCGATATCAGCGGTTGCATCCGAAAGCTCCGCTGCGTCGTCGGATGACGCCGTAGCGGAGGGCGCGAGCCCATCGGCCGATGCCGTTGCGCGAGAAGGTGTCGCGCAGCCCGGTGTCGCCGCGTCAGCCGACACGACCGTGCCGGAAAGTGCTGTTGGTTCTGCCGACGCTGTTGCGGGAGAAGGCAGCGCGACGTCGGATGTTGCTGCGCGGAACGACGCTGTGGCCGCCGGTGTGACCGTGCCGGAAGGTGCTGTCGGCGCGGCCGATGCCGTTGCGGGAGAAGGCATCGCGCGGTCGGATGCGGCTGCTGCGCCGGATGGCGCGGCGGAGCCTGCGAATGAGGTTGCGCCGGAGGGTGTTTCCGGAGCATCGGATTCTGGCGAGGGGTCCGCTGGGCTCGCGCGGGAATCCGGGCAGGCGGTCCGGTCCGCGGAGACTTCCTCGATCGCGGATGCGGCCCCATCGGCTGCCGTGGCCGTAGGTGAGCCTCGGGCCGTCCAGTCCGGACAACCTGAGAACGCCGCCGACACCACGAGTCCCGTTGCGGCAGCGGCAGAGTCGGCGCAGAGCGGTGCGGCGGATGAAACGCGCGCGGGGACCGCCGATGTCGTCGCATCCGGCACGGTCGAGTCGGTACCGCTGGCCGCCGCGTCCGCACCGGCTGCGGAAGGCCACAAGGAGGCGACAGCTGCTGCCGAAGCGGCGGATGTGCGTGCGGAGTCGTCGACGAGTGCCGCTGACGTGAGTGTTTCCACCGCCGGAGAGGCGGCGTCGGCCACGGCCGAAACGCCGACCGGGCCGATATTCGAGAACTCCGCGTCCACGGCGGGTTCGACGTCGGCGACTGTGGATACTTCGCCGAGTGCGGCAGATGCTGGTGAGTCGGCGCCGGTGGCGGGGGTGTCCGCACCGGCTGTGGAGGCCAATGAGGCGGCGAGTGCTGATACTGGGTCGGCTGCTGAAGCGGCGGATGTGACCGCGGGGTCGCCGGTGGATGCTGACGTGAGCGTTTCGCGCGCCGGGGGATCGGCGTCGGCCACTGCCGAAGCGGCGAGCGGGCGGATATTCGAGAACTCCGCGTCCACGGCGGGTTCGACGTCGGCGACTGTGGATACTTCGCCGAGTGCGGCAGATGCTGGTGAGTCGGCATCGGTGGCGGGGGTGTCCGCACCGGCTGTGGAGGCCCATGAGGCGGCGAGTGCTGATACTGGGTCGGTTGCTGAAGCGGCGGATGTGACCGCGGAGTCGCCGGTGGATGCCGACGTGAGCGTTTCGCGCGCCGGGGAATCGGCGTCCGCGGCTGAGTCGGCGGTCGGGCCGACATTCGGAGAGTCGGCGTCCGCTGCCGAGTCTTCGGTGGCTGCGACTGGTGAGTCCGGGGCTTCCGCTGGTTCGGCCGTCTCGGGCACGGACGAGTCGGCATCGGCGGTGGCGCAGGAGCGCGGGGGCTCGTCTGCCGCCGAAGGTTCGGCGGGAACCTCGCCTCCGGGCGGTCCTGTTGCGGCGGAGAGCGTCTCGTCCGGCAGTAGTGGTGAAGATCAAGCGTCGCCGGTGACCGAAGGCACTTCGACCGACGCCGATGCCGACCGTGCGAGTCGAGCGGCTGATTCTGTATCGGAGGTCGATGCCGGGGCCGAGGATGCCGCGAACGAACCGGTCGAGGATCGCTCGCCCGCGAGCGGTGCCGACGCCGTGACGAGCGCCGACGCGACGGCAGATTCCGGTGTGGCCGAGGGGGTTTCGGGCGACGACCATGCGGCGGCCGATTCCGGTGCGCCGGGTGGCGTCGAGTATCACGACGCCTGGGCGGTTTCGGCGGTGCGCGTGCGGCATGATGCCGGAGGCGCTTCCGGAGCGGCGGATCCGAGCTGAGCGAGGTCGTGGGGGATCGATTCGGCTCGGCGGCCCTTCGGGCGGGGGTGCTCGATGCGTGGCGCGGATCGCCGACGCGGCTGCGTGAGGATGCGGCCACCGAGGCCGATCTGGTGCGCGCCGGATACCGCGATCGGCTGCTGACCGAGCTGGCGCAGAACGCTGCCGATGCTGCGGCCCGGGCCGGCGTTCCGGGGCAGCTGGCAGTCTGGTTCGAAGGCCGGACGCTGCATGTGGCCAACACCGGTGTGCCGCTGGAACTTTCGGGTGTACACGCGCTGACCGCACTGCGGGTTTCGGCGAAGCAGGGCGAGGACCCTGCCTCGGTCGGCCGGTTCGGCGTCGGGTTCACCGCCGTACTCACCGTCGGCGATGACATCGAATTCCGTTCCAGCACAGGGTCTTTGCTGTTCTCGCGGGACCGCACGCGGGAGGAGCTGCGACGCAACGCGATCCCCGAACCCGAGGACCCGGAGTTCGCGCCGCCCGCGCTGCGCCTGGCCTGGCCGCTCGATGCGGGGCCGGTCGCCGGATTCGACAGCGAGATCGTCATCCATCTGCGCGCCGACGTCGATACCTCCGCGTTGTCGGCCGCCATGCGCACCGAGGCCGCCGATCTGCTCCTGGAACTGCCCGCATTGCGTTCGGTGCGCATCGAAAGCGAGGAAATGCGCAGTGCGTCGATCGAACTCGGCGGCGGGCTGCGTCAGCTGACCCTCTCGGGTGCGCAATTCGGCGAACGGATCTGGTGGCAGTTCGACACCGGCCGCGCCCGCTGGCTGCTCCCCGTCGTCGACGGCCGTCCGGTTCCGGCCGGACACGATGTGCTGCGCGCCCCGACTCGCTCGGACGAGGAACTCTCCCTGCCCGCGCTGCTGATCGCGCAGGTCGCCATGCAACCCGATCGCCGTCGCCTCCTGCCGGGTGCCCGGCCGGCCGAATTGGCTACGGGCTACGCCGATTTCGCCCGCGCCCTCCCGCCTCGCGATCGCCTGGTCCTGGTACCCGCCGCCGGATTCGCGCGCAGCGAGACCGACGCTCTCCTGCGCGAGGCGCTCCTCACCGAGCTTCGCACCGAGCGCTGGCTCCCGGTGGTTTCGGTCCCCTCCGGCGGAAGCTTCGGCCGGCACGACCGGATCGTCACACCTTCACAGCAACCGATCGACCTGATCGACGCGTCGCCGCGCCGGACGGGGGAATCCGCTGCCACGGTGGGCGATTCGGCCGCCTCCCCGACGGTCGCACGCACTGCCGCGGACGACCTGGTCACCGACCCGGCGCAACCGGATGCCGTCGGCATCCCGGTCGATGACCTGGCGGAACCGGCGGTCGCGGAACCGGGCGTTGCCGCCACCCGGTACCCCGGGACCGCGCTCGCATCACCAGCTCGCGCGAGTGTATTCCCCGCCGTGTCAACGGAATTGGCGGATCTACTCGCCGATCTGCTGGGCCCTCTGGTGATTCCGGAACTCTCCGGCCGAGCCGCTTCCGATGCGCTGGCGGTGCTGGACGTGCACCGGATCGGCCTGGCCCGGATCGCCGAATTGTCCTCGAGCCTGGAACGTCCACCGCAGTGGTGGTATTCGCTCTACGACGCACTCGAGCCGTTCGTGGTCGATCCGCTGACCGCCGAGGCACTCGGCGCGCTCGCGGTGCCGCTGGCCGACGGCCGGCGGGTGACGGGGCCGCGCACGGTGGTGCTGGGCGACGACCTCGAACTCGTCGACGTTCCCTACGGGGACGCTCTCACCGTGGAGATCGCCCTGCCGGTGCACTGGGCGCGGTTGGTGCATCCGGAGGCGGCGCACGATCTCCTGGGCCGGCTCGGCGCGCGCCAGGCCACCGTCGAGGATCTGCTCGCCGATCCCGCGCTGGAGGCGGCGCTACAGGATGATCCGGCCGATCCGGACACGGTCGAGGCGGTGCTGCGCCTGGCCGCGCAACTCGCCGACTCGTCCGCGCTCCCGGCCTGGCTGGGCACGCTGGAGCTGCCCGGCGAGGACGGCGAACTACTGCCCGCGGACGAACTGCTGCTGCCCGGCGCGCCGCTGGCCGGCGTGCTCGCGGCCGATTCCCCGCTGGGCACGGTCGATTCCGCGACTCTCGACCGCTACGGCGAGCAGGCATTGCGCGCGGTCGGTGTGGGCTGGGGATTCTCGGTGGTCACCGAACTCGACCCCACCGGTCCGGACCACCACCTGGACGACGAGGAAACCTGGTGGGAGAGCCTCGTGGAGGATCCGGCCGAACTGGTCGCCGTCCGCGACCTGGATCTGGTCGACGACGACGCCTGGCCGAATGCGTTGCGGCTGTTGCTTTCCGAGCCCGGCACCCGGCGTTGCCTGGCCGATCCCGACGGCTACACCGCCTGGTGGTTGCGGCACCACGCCCGGATCGCCGGCACGCCACTGGGCCTGTTCCGCGCACCCGGTGACGCGGTGTTCGCCGGGCTGCTGCCCGTGCCGCCGGATCTCGATCCGGCCGAAACCGCCGCCCTGTCAGCGGTATTGGCAGATCCGGAAACCATCGGCCCGGAACTTGCCGCCGCACTGCTCGAAGCGCTGGCCGATCCCGCGAAAAGCCCGTCCCCGGAAGCGATTTCGCAGACGCACCGCAGGCTCGCGGCCAATCTGGATCTGCTCGACCTGGACGAGCTGGTGCTGCCCGAGCGGGTGCGCGCACTCTCGGGCGCGGTGATCGATTCGGCCGATGCCCTGATTCTCGACGAGCCCTGCTACGGCCTGGCGATTCCGCCGGACCGGCTGGTCGCGGGCGATGCCGGCACCGCGCGAGCCTTGTCGACCCTGCTGGATCTACCGCTGGTCTCCCAGGCGGTCACCGCCGAGGTACTCGGCTCCGGCCGGGTGAGCACCTGGCGGGACGAGCCACTGGGCGTGATCCTGCGGCAGCGGTTCGGCTCGGTTCCGGCCGATGCGCCGTTGATCCTGCACGAGAACCTGCGCGTCCGCCTGAGCGGCGCGTACGAGGCGACCGTCGAGGTGCCGTGGTGGTGCGAGGGCGAGGTCACTCACCTTCGCGCGCAACCTATTGCGCGTACGTCGTGATCATCTCCGCGAGCACGTCCAGCTGAGTCCGGACCGCCTCGCTGTCGTCGTCCACCAGCCAGCGCAGCACGATGCCGTCGATGACCGCGAGGGTGAATCGGCTCAGCGTGGTGACCGGAACCGACCATCGGGTGCCGGTGGCATCGCGGGCGTGTTCGAGTACGTCGCCGACCGTCGAGTCGTTGAATGTGTATTGTTCGCGCGCGATCGCGAGTTTCGCCGGAGTTTGTTCGCTTTCCCGTAGTGCATAGGTTGTCGTTTCATAGGTGAGCAACTGCCGTTCGGGTGTGGCTTCGATGTTCAGCCACAGAAGTTCCAGGCTCGCGCGCACCAGATTTTGAAGCGATTCTTTTCCACTTCCGACGCCCTGCCAGACCGTTTCGTTGGTCTCGACCGAATCGCGCAATTCCATCGATAGCGCCTTGACCAGTTCGGTCATCAGCGCGTCCTTGTTTTCGAAACAGTAATGCACCACACCGAGCGAAACACCGGCGGCTTGCGCCACGTCACGGGTGGTTACCCCGGCCACGCCCTTTTTCTCGGCCAAGCCGATAGCGGCCTCGATAAGGTGGGCGCGGCGTTCTTCGACGCTCAATCGGGAGGACACCCACGCAGTTAAGCGGGAAGGACGCCGTCAGTCAATTCGCGAGCGCGAAAAGTCGCCCTCAGAGTCCTTTCTGCGCGCCCTTGTCGCCACGCCGGGCACTGCGGCGTTGAATCATGAAGATGAGGTAGCCGAGCAAACCGACGGCCAAGCCCATCAGACAGATCGGCCGCGCGGGAGCCCAACTGTCGTTCACCCAGACCGCGATCGCCGCGATCGCCCACAGAATGCTGCCGATGGCCAGTACCGGACGCGGATCGGTCAGACGCGGCGGAATTTCGGGCACATCGGAGGTCACGATGCCAACGATACCGCTGTGATCGGACATCTCCCGTACGACGTGTCACGTATCGTTCTGCACTGTGACAACGGCTTCCGACATACGAGCCCTCGCCGCCGAGCTGTCTTTGGCGGTGGTTCGGCTGACCCGGCATCTGCGGGGTCGCCGCGCCGAGGCTCAGATTTCGCTGACCCAGCTGTCGGCACTGGCGACCCTCAATCGGGACGGCTCGATGACTCCGGGCACCCTCGCGGCCAAGGAGCGCGTGCAACCGCCCTCGATGACGCGCGTTATCGCATCGCTGTCGGAAATGGATCTGGTGAACCGCGATCCGCACCCCACCGACGGCCGGCAGGTCATCGTCTCGCTCTCCGATGCCGGCCGGGCACTGATCGCCGACGAGGCCAATGCCCGCGAGGAGTGGATGACCGAACAACTCTCCGGCCTGAGCCCGGCCCAGCTCGACGTGCTGCGCGAGGCGGTCGGAATCATGACGCAGATCGTGGACGAATCGGAATAGCGCCCAGACGGGAAGCTACCCTTTCAGCGTCCGAAAACGCTTTCACTCGGTACGATTTCGCGGCCGAGCGGCATCAGCGATACCGGGATGAGTTTCAGGTTGGCCCAGCCGAACGGGATTCCCACGATCGAGACGAACAGCGGAATACTGGTCAGCAAATGCCCCAGGGCCAGCCACCATCCGGCGAAGATGAACCAGATGACGTTCCCGACCGTCGACGGTGCGCCCGCGCCCGGCCGCACGACGACCTCTCGCCCGAACGGCCACAGCACATAGCTCGCGATCCGGAACGAGGCGATCCCGAACGGAATGGTGACGATCAGTACGCAGCAGATCACTCCCGCGAGCAGGTATCCCAGCGCCATCCAGAAACCGGCCAGCACCAGCCAGATCACATTCAGCACGAACCGAATCAAGTCCACAATGCCAGCATGCCAGTGTGTACCCGGACCGGCTACCCCGTAACGACGTGCCGCGCCGGGACGGGGGATCCGTCCGGCGGTTGGCACCGGAAGGGCCCACCCGACGGCCACGCGTCACGGTGACGCCGCCGGGTTCGTGTCTGCTCAGAAGGGCCAGCCCAGGACGGGATCACGGTCGGCCCGGAAGGCCGAGTCCAGCGCCCGCAGCGCGGCCGGATTCTTCGCCCGGATGCGATGTGCCGCAGCCAATCTCCGTATCCGATGGGCGCCGAGGTAGACACAACCGAGCACCCCGATATCGAGTTCGACGTCGGCCTCGCGAGTGGTCGGCGCGCATTCGGCGCGGCCCTCGCGCACCCGAAGCGCGAAGACGCCGCCCGCCGCGCGGAACGGATCACGCACCGCGACAACGACATCCAGGTCCGACTCGTAGGATCGGGCGGTCAGCGCGGCGGGAACGTCCATGATCCGCAACCACAGCGCGTCGCGTAGTGCGGTGGTCCGGACCAGCCGCGGGTCGGTGAACAGGTGCGGGAGCGGGTCGTCCGGTGCGATCACCGCTTCGATCCGATCGAACAGCTCGAGTGCGCTCAGTGCCCGCCAGAGCGCGGCGTGCGCGTCCGGGGTGACCGCGCGCAACTCCACCACCTCGATCGCGGTACCCGATTCGCGCCGGTGGTAGCGATACAGCGCGTAGCCGTCGGCGTGGATGAAGGCGAACAATCCGGTCCCGCCGCCGCGGTAGCGCGGCTCATCGGCGAACAACGCGTCCCAGACGGGCTCCGGGCGCAGCTGCGCACCGGGCTGCGGCGGCCGCCAGCGGTCGTAGATCGCGGGCACGATGTGCCGGGCGCGGTCGGCAGGAGTCGGCTCGACGCCACCCGGATCCGGTGTGCCGGAATGGAATTGCGCGAAGCGGCGATCGAACCAGATGTGCTGCTGGACGATCGCGGGCCCGTAGCCGAACCGACCGTAGATGCCACCCTGGCTGGCCGTGAAGATGGTCAGCGGCAGCTGCTTCGCCTCGGTGCGCCGATGCTGTTCGGTGTACATCGCGCGCAGGATGCCGCGGCGCCGATGTGTCGGTGCGACAGCGACATTCGCGATCGACTCCACCGCCACCGGATGGCCGCCCGGAACCGTCAATGTCTGCGTATACGCAGCGGTGTAGCCGACGATTCGATCACCGTCCCGCGCCACGAGGCCGTTCTCCAGAGCGAAGACCCGGCGATTGCGTTCGATCTCCACCGGATCGCTCACCACACCGAAACCGGTGTCGCCCAGCAGCCGGACCGCATCGGCGTCGGCCGCGGTACCGGAGCGCAGAGTTATCCCCGACGTCTCTGTCATACCTGCACCATCGCATGTACCGGGACCGCTCCGCACTCCGGTTTCGCCCGGCCCCTCGTCCGCGGCGGGTTGCCGGGGCGATCCGGTCCGTCCCCCGACGAGACGGGCCGAACCGTTTCCCGGCCCGTCCTGCCATCCCCTCCGAGGCAGGCCGAGCCGGTGGCCGGATCGCGAGGTTCGCCGAACCTCACAGCAGAGACGATCCCGCACCGGACTCGACGGGCGCTTAACAAGACCTTGCAGCCGTGAGCGAGCGGCGGCCTACTTCCGCGAACGTCGCCACAGCCGCCGATAGCGGGAGGTGGTGCGTTCGATCCGCGGATCCTCGGCGACCTCGTACCGCCTGACGTATTCGCTCAGGAATGCCTGCACAGTGGCCGTCGCCGGAATCGCCAGCAGCGCACCGACCGCGCCGAGCAGGGCGCCGCCCGCAAGCACCGCCAACAGCGCCACGGCCGCGTTCACGTCGACGGTGCGGGCGGTGATGCGCGGTTGCAGCAGATAGTCCTGGAACCACTGGTAGACGACCGAGAATCCGATCACCCACACCGCGTCGATCGGCCGGATGGTCAGTGCCACCAGCACCGGCAGGGTGCCCGCGATATAGGTGCCGATGGTCGGGACGAACGAGGCGACCACGCCGAACCACACACCGAGGGCGAGCGCGTTGGGCAGTCCGAGGATCTCGAGGAACACACCGTGCGCGAGTGCGGAGATCACCGCGAGCAGGGCTCGGGAGTAGAGATATCCGCCGGTCTTGGAGATGGCCAGATCCCAGGCCCGCAACACCTCCTGCTGGCGGGTGGGCGGCAGCAGTGAGCACACCGTGCGCCGCAACTTGGGACCGTCGGCGGTGAGGTAGATGCTGAACAGCGCGATCGTCAGCACCTGGACCAGTCCGCCGAGCACTGTGCTGGACAGGCCCCACGCGTTGTTGGCCGCGGTCTGGGCGTAGTTGTTCAGCACATTGGAGTCGTGCAGCAGCCGATCGCGCAGCTGATCCACCGTGAAGTGTTGGTGGAACGTGTGATTGACCCATCCGACGAGTTCGTTGATCAGTCCCGGCAGTTCGTGCAGCAGATTGGTCACCGTCTCCACCAGCAGGGTGACCAAGGCCGCGATGAACCCCGCGACAGAGGCGAAGAGCAGAACGAAGACCACCGCGGTGGCCAGTCCGCGGTGCACCCCTCGCGCGGACAGCACGTTCACCGCCGGTTCGGTCGCCAGCGAGACGAAGAACGCGACCAGCATGATCGTGAAGAGTCCCAGCAGCTTGTGCGCCGCCCAGTCGGTGATCTGATACGCGCCGAGCAGCGCGAAGGCCAGCAGCATCGCCCGCGGCAGCCAGGCCGGCATGCGGTGGGTTCCGTTCGAGGAGGGCTCGGGCGATGCGATCTCGTCCTGGGCGGCCGGCTCGTCCGGATGTTCGGTCATTTCATCCAGTCTGCCCGCTCGGGCCGGGTTTGCCCGGCTGCGACCCGCCCGATGAAGGCTCGCTCGACCGGGGCGCACGTGTGCGGGCGTCTGTCATTGCCCGACGACTTTGCGGCGATCGCGACCGGCCTGCTGATCGACGGCCGATCCGCCGAGTTCCACTCGGGCCGAGGCGCGCAGGAATTCGGTGGCCGCGGCGCTGGCGGTGGGGTCGGCGTGGCGGATCGCGGTGGTGAGCCGGCTGCCGCGATAGAGCAGGCCGGGATCGCGGTCGGTGGACAGCCATTCGGCCGCGTCCTCCTCGATTCGCTGACGCCACAACAGGAATGCGCGATTCTCCGCGATCCAGCCGCGCAACCGGTCCCAGCGCAACAGGGTGTCGTGCACCAGGTCGGCGTGCCTTACCTCCACCACGATCAGGCGCCACCGGACGAGACGATCTACCAGATCGTGGCTCGATCCGGTGCGGGCGGCGATGCGCAGCAGATCGGTCGTCGGGATGCGCCGCCGCGAGTAGCTGCCGTCGCGGTGCACGGTGATCAGGGCCAGCAGTATCTGGCGCGCGTCGGCCTGTTCCGCCGGAGTCAGCTCGGCCCAACGTCTTTCGGCGGCCCGGGCGATCTCCCCGGCCGGGCCCCCGACCTTCCGGTACGCGGCGATATCGATCCGGTCGCCGGTGTGCGCGGCCCACAGCGACCGCATGGTGGCGGACAGCACGGCCAATTCGCCGGGACTGGGAGCCGTGCGGTCCAGGCTCAGCCGATCCGATTCCAGGGCGCTGAGCAGCAGATCGACCACTCCCGGATCGACCGCGGCGCCACAGCTGCGCACGGGGCCGACGATGACCGAGGTCAGCTCAGGTCTGAGCATCGGGCTGAGCGTGAAACTGTTGTGCTGCACCGCGTCCGCGAGCCACGGGTACTGCGCGCAGGAGACCAGGTCGTCGGAGCGGATCGAGATCAGCACGGTGCCGATCGTGGCGACCTGTTTGAGCCAGATCAGGAAGGCCGCCCGTTCGGTCGGGTCGATCTCGGGGCGGTACAGCTGCTCGAACTGGTCCACGATCAGAACCGGGCGGGCCTCACCCGACCATTGCCGCAGCACTTCCAGATCCGGGCCGCCGACGGCGAGATCCGTTGTCCCGCCGAAGGTTCGCACCGACGTGGCGAGCGGATCTCGGCCCGGGACGAGGGTCGTGACGGCCCACCGGCCGCCCTCCGAGCGCAGCGCCGGAACGAGCGCGGCGCGCAGCAGCGCGGATTTGCCCACGCCCGATGCGCCGGTCAACACGATCACATCGGCCGGGCGCTGCGGCGTCGCGGACATCCGGACCATGCTCAGCAGCGCGGTGAGCGCCCGCCGGCGACCGAAGAAGATCGCCTCGTGTTGTTCGGTGTAATCGCCGAGCGGATACGGCTGCTGGGACACCGCGCCGGTGGCGTCGGCCGGACTCGACCGCGCCGCCGTCCACAACATCCGCCAGGCTCGCGTATTGACCGGCTCGCCGGCAACTCCGGTGCGGCGCTTGGCCTTCGCGCCCAGCACCTGCAGCACCGGAAGCAGGGATTCGAACCGGGCCGGCACATTGCGCCCGCTGAGCCAATCGCTGATGCGCTGCGCCGAGGCGAGCGCGGACCGGGTCTCCCCACCCGCCTCGTTCGCCCGCAACTGGGCCAGCATCGCGACATTGCGCAACGACGGCGCCCCCGCGGCTCGATGCAGTGCCGACAGGTGCCGCGCGAACTCGCTGCGCGCCGACCCGCCCTGGACCTGCCGACCGTGACCGACCTCTTCGGTAGTCATGTAGTACCCCCGAACGGACTTGGGGATCCGCCCGGTGCCGAGCGGATCGTTCGTGTTCTCGAAGGTTTGGACGGATCGAACCGCGATTCGGTTCCCGCCGCGGCCGTTCGTTTCGCCGCTTCGGTGGCCGGGCCGCACGCGAGCGGGCCGGATGTCCGGACCGTACATCGTCCCGGATCCGCTGACCTGGCGGTCTCTCGACCGCGACGAACTGCCCTGTTGCTCCGGCCGTTTCGGATTTCTAGCGTTCTGGCCGTACTTGCGGCCGAGACCGAGACGTCCGGCCGGTCCATGGTGAATCAGTGGGGGAGTCCCAATGCGAGCAGGTTTTCCGATGTCCGTGGCCGCCGCCGCGGCGGCCATTCTTGCGGTCGGTGTTCCGACGGCACACGCCGACGTGATTTCGATTGCCCCGCACGAACAGTCGATCACCATGCCGGACGGCTGGCAGCTGAAGGTGGGGCAGCACGACGAGCAGGCCAACCGGGTGCTTCCGCTCAACGGCATCGGCACCACCCGCGAGGTGTTCGTCACCAACCAGGCGTACGGATCGGTCGGTGCCAGCGGATCACCGCTCGCCGGCGTCGTGCTGCGGACCGGCTACAACGTCGGATGCGCGGTGGACCTGACCACCATCACCCTGGGCGCGACGGTGAGCCTGGGCATCACCCCCGGTATCGTCATCGCCGCCGGTATTCCGACGCCGACGGTCGGCGCCAACATCGGGCCCACGGCCAGCATCGCGCCGTCCTTCAACGTCACGCTGCAGCCCGGCAAGGTCGTCGACGTGCCGCTCGGCGAGAAGCCGCTGACCGGTACCAAGGCCTTCGTCACCAGCCGCAATGCCCACCTGCACATCGACGGCTGCGCCGGCCCCGCGAGCATCCGCTCCTATACGATCATGGCCGCGAAATCGAGCGAGGCCGACGATTCGGTCGCGGTCTATGGCGCCCCGATCGCGCTGTGATTCGCGGCGCGGGCGAATGCGTATCCCGGTATGGATCGCGGCGGTCCTGACCGCGGCGACGTTCTCCACGTCCCAGGCCGCCGCGGACACGCTCGAACCCGCGTCGCCGCACGAGCTGATTGCCGAGACCGGCGACGGCCGCACGGTCGTCCTGGGACAGCGCGGCGAAACCATCCAGCACGTCACCGGGCTGCCGGTGACCACGCGGGAGGCGCGGGTGACCGCCGAGGCCTACGCCACCCTCGCCGGGTCCTCCGCGTCCGCCGCGCTCGAAAAGGGCACGCTCACAATCGGTTACGAGGTCGGCTGTGCCATCGCCACCGGCCCGGTCGTGCTCGATCTGCAGAGCATGGTCTCGGTGCTGGGCCTGAACCCGAATCCGGCCGTGGGCGACTCGTCGACGATCACCGTCACCCCGGATGACAAGGGCTCGCCGACCACCATGGCCACGTTGTATCCGGGCATCGCCGTGTCGCCATCGATCACGATGTCCTTCGCCACCGGAACGATCCGCGACGTTCCGCTCGCCACCATCCCGATCCACAACGGACGCAACAAAGTCGGAATTCGACGGTCCGAGGTGAAGGTGACGGGTTGTCTGGGCACGGCCGCGATCCGCTCGTACGCCATCCTCACCACGAAATCCGCGCTGTCGGACGACACCGTCGTCGTCTACGGCAACCCGGTGGCGATATAGCCGGCGCCGTTCCGGGCGCGGCGGCGGTGGTGCGGCTCGCGCGCCTCTCGATGATCCGCGCGTGCGAATGGGAAAGGCCCGCTTCCGAATCGGGAGCGGGCCTTTCCGCGAGCTGTTTCAGCGGCCGGCGATCTCGGTGAAGTCGCGGGCACCGTAGCCGGTGTAGATCTGGCGGGGGCGGCCGATCTTCATGGGCTCGCCGTGCATTTCGCGCCAGTGCGCGATCCAGCCGGGGAGGCGGCCCATGGCGAACAGCACGGTGAACATGCGGGTCGGGAAGCCCATGGCCCGGTAGATGACGCCGGTGTAGAAGTCGACGTTCGGGTACAGGCGGCGCTCGACGAAGTAGTCGTCACCGAGGGCGGCCTCTTCGAGCTGCTTGGCGATGTCCAGCAGCGGATCCTGCACGCCCAGCTTGGTGAGGATCTGGTCGGCGGTCTTCTTGACGATGGTCGCGCGCGGATCGTAGTTGCGGTAGACGCGGTGCCCGAAGCCCATCAGCTTCACGCCGTCTTCCTTGTTCTTGACCTTGCGCACGAACTCCATGACGTCGCCGCCGGAATCCTTGATGCCGTCGAGCATTTCGAGCACGGCTTGGTTCGCGCCGCCGTGCAGCGGGCCCCACAGCGCGTTGATGCCGCCGGAGACCGAGGTGAACAGGTTCGCGTCCGAGGAGCCGACCAGGCGAACGGTGGAGGTCGAGCAGTTCTGCTCGTGGTCCGCGTGCAGGATCAGCAGCATGTCCAGGGCCGCGGCGACGTCCGGGTCGACCTCGTAGGGCTCGGCCGGGAAGCCGAAGGTCATCCGCAGGAAGTTCTCCACCAGCGACAGCGAGTTGTCCGGGTACAAGAACGGCTGGCCGACCGACTTCTTGTAGGCGTAGGCCGCGATGGTCGGCAGCTTGGCCAGCAGGCGGATCGTGGACAGCTCGACCTGTTCGGGATCACGCGGGTCCAGCGAGTCCTGGTAGTAGGCCGACAGGGCGTTCACCGCGCTGGAGAGCACCGGCATCGGGTGCGCGTTGCGGGGGAAGCCGTCGAAGAAGCGCTTGAGGTCCTCGTGCAGCAGGGTGTGCCGCCGGATCCGGTCGGTGAAATCCTCCAGCTGAGCGGCGGTCGGCAGCTCACCGTAGATCAACAGATAGCTGACCTCGATGAAGTTGGAACCTGCGGCGAGCTGCTCGATCGGGTATCCGCGATAACGCAGGATGCCGGCCTCGCCGTCGATGTAGGTGATCGCCGACTTGGTCGGTGCCGTGTTCACGAAACCGGGGTCGTAGGTGACGTACCCCGTGCTGGCCAGCAGCTTTCCGAGGTCGATCCCGTCATTGCCCTCGGCGGCCTTGGTGACTGTCATCGGGTAGTCGCCACCGGGGTAGGACAGTACCGGCTTGGCGTCGTCGTCGACGTTGATGATGTTCTCAGCGGGCACGGAAGGATCCCTCTCAGGCTAGAACCGGTAGGCATCGGGCACGGTCGGTGTCCGATGCGCTCAACCGTCAACGCTAGCCGCTGGCCGTTAGCGGCGGATCGCGAGGGTCTGGTTAACTACCTCACGGTCACCTCCGCTCGAGATGAGTTCGGCGGGGGTGTCGTGATAGTGGGCCGCGGTGCTCAGGCAACCGGGATTTCGGCATGTGCGCGGCTTACTCGGTATCGTACGAAGGCCGGGAAGGCCAGCGTCGCGAGCACCATGCCGACCACCACGAGCACACCTCCTCCGGCCGCCGCGACGGCAGTACCCAGGGCGGCGGCCGCAAAACCGTGGGCAACATCACCCAGCCGCGGTCCGCCCGCGACCACCACGGTGAAGACGCCCTGCAGCCGCCCGCGCATCTCGTCGGTGGCGACCTGCTGCAGCATGGTGGTGCGCAACGTCGCGGAGAACATGTCCACCGCACCGCCGAATGCCAAGCAGCCCACCGCGATCCAGAGTCCGACGGTGGTGCTCAGCAGATGTCCGGTGACGCCGACCGCGACGCCGAAACCGACCATGGCCACACCCCACAGCGCGATGCACACCACCACCGCCAGGCCCTGCCGGCTCAGGTGCGAGAGCCAGCCGGAGAAGATGCCGCCCGCCACCGCGCCCGCGGACAGCGCGGCGAACAGCAGACCCAGCGCGGTCCCGCCGGTGATCGGATCGCCGAAGGTGTCGTGGGCGAGTTCGGGGAACAGCGCCCGCGGCATGCCGAAGACCATCGCGATGATATCCACCGCGAACGAGGCGAGCAGGATCCGTTGCGTGGTCAGATAGGCGAATCCGTCTGCGACAGTGCGCAATCCGGCCCGGCGGGCCTCGCCGGTCGGCGGCACCCCGGGCAGTCGCCACACCGCCCACAGCGTGGCCAGCAGGGCGATGGAATCGATCAGGTACAGCGCGGACAGGCCCACGACCGGAATCAGCGTCCCGGCCAGTACCGGCCCGGCGATAGCGCCGAACTGCATGACCGTGGCGTTGAGCGAGTTGGCGGCCGGCAACAGGTGGCCGGGCAGCAGCCGCGGGTAGACCGCGCTGCGCGTGGGCTGATTCACGCCGAAGAAGCCCTGCTGCACGGCGAACAGCCCCAGCACCAGCCAGACGTTGTTCACTCCCGCCAGCGCCTGCACCCAGAACAGCACCGAGGTCAGACCGGTTCCGGCACTGGTGATCAGCAGCAGTTTGCGGCGGTCCATGACATCGGCCAGCGCGCCGCCCCACAGCCCGAACACGATGAGCGGCACCAGGCCGAACAGCCCCGACAGCCCGACGTAACCGGAGCTGTGCGTGATCTGGAAGATCTGCTGCGGCACCGCGACGACGGTCAGCTGCGCCCCGACGACGGTGACGATATTGGTCGTCCACAGGCGGCGGAAGTCCTGGTTGCGCAGCGGGGTGATATCGGCGAGCAGTTTCACTGACGGAACATTAACGGTTGCGAAAGGCCCGGGAACACCAATTTCGAGTGATTCATCCCATGATTGCAAGTGTGGCGATCCGCTGGGGCCGACTGCTCCCGCCACGGCTCTCGCGCTCTGCGACGCACCCCAGGGGCACCCGGATCCGATTACGCGGATAACGCCGGCTTCATCGCGCGCGGGGCCCGGGGCGATTCTGGACCGACAGAGAAGGGGGAGCGACGAAGCGGAGGCCGAATTACGGCTGCAGGCGCTCTATCTTCATGGCGGACACGTCGGAGTTGCCGACTTCCAGGGTGACGCGGATGCGGTTGTGCAGGCGGCTGCGGCGGCCCTGCCAGAACTCGACCGTTTCCGGCGTGAGCAGGTAGCCGCCCCAGTTCGCGGGTACCGGTAGCTGGTCGACGCCCTCGAAGCGTCTGGTCACGCTGTCGAGCGCGCGATCGAGATCGGTGCGCGAGGCGACCGGCCGGGACTGCTGCGAGGCCCACGCGCCGAGCTGGGAATTGCGCGGACGCGAGCGCCAATACACCGCCGTGGTCTCCGGACCGACCTGTTTCACCGGCCCGCGCACGGTGACCTGTCTGCCGAGGGCGGGCCAGGCGAACGTCGCCGAGGCGTAAGGGATCGCGGCGAGCTGATTTCCCTTGGCGGAATCGTAATTCGTGTAAAAAGTCACACCGGCTTGCGAGAGCCCTTTGCACAGCACCGTGCGCGACGCCGGGCGCGGGCCCGCGCCGCTCATCTCCACCGTCGCCAGGACCATGGCATTCGGCTCGGCGATACCGGCCCGGGTGGCTTGCTCGATCCAGTTGCGCAGCAACGGTTCCCAGCCTTCGGACAGCCAGGATTCATCCAGATCGGGATCGCCGCCGTATTCCGCGCGCATGGCGGCGATATCCATTTCCGCGCGCATCGCCGCACCCACATCGGGGTACCCGGGGGTCGAATTTCCAGTGGGAAATCCCACTGTGGCTTCCGCGGAACCGGGTGAATTCTCCTCGTCGCGCATGGACCAGAGGTTACTCCGCAGTATTGGAAGGACTAAGGTTCTTATCGGTCGACGCGCGTGGCGCAACGTCCGAGTGAACCTCCGGCTATCTCGCGCGTCGCAGTGAAACAGCGTGGCCGCCCAGAGATCGTGCGGTCCGAATCGCAAGGAGAGTCACCGCAATGACCACCAGCGCTGCGGCATCCACCGGCCCCGCCGTACCCCCCGATTTCGTCAGCGGACTGGAAGGCGTGGTGGCGTTCACCACCGATATCGCCGAACCCGACAAGGACGGCGGCGCGCTGCGGTACCGCGGCGTGGACATCGAGGACCTGGTCGCCAACCGGGTGACCTTCGGCGATGTGTGGGCGCTGCTCGTGGACGGCGAATTCGGCCACGGCCTGCCCCCGGCCGAGCCGTTCCCGCTGCCGATCCATACCGGTGACGTGCGCGTCGACGTACAGGCCGGCCTGGCCATGCTCGCCCCCATCTGGGGTTATCAGCCGCTGCTGGACATCGACGACGCGACCGCGCGGGAGAATCTGGCGCGCGCCTCGGTGATGGCGCTGTCCTACGTCGCGCAGTCCGCCCGCGGCATCTATCAGCCCGCCGTGCCGCAGAAGAAGATCGATGAGTGCACCACGGTCACCGAGCGGTTCATGACCCGCTGGAAGGGCGATCCGGACCCCCGGCACACCCAGGCCATCGACGCGTACTGGGTGTCCGCGGCCGAGCACGGCATGAACGCGTCCACCTTCACCGCCCGGGTGATCGCGTCGACCGGCGCGGACGTGGCCGCCTCGCTCTCGGGCGCGATCGGCGCGATGTCCGGTCCGCTGCACGGCGGCGCGCCCGCTCGCGTGCTGCCGATGATCGAGGAGGTCGAGCGCACCGGCGACGCTCGTGCGCTGGTCAAGGGCATTCTGGATCGCAAGGAGAAGTTGATGGGCTTCGGCCACCGGGTCTACCGGGCCGAGGATCCCCGCGCGCGGGTGCTGCGCGCGACCGCCGAGCGGCTGGGCGCGCCCCGGTACGAGGTGGCCGCCGCGCTGGAGCAGGCCGCCCTGGCCGAGCTGCGCGAGCGCCGTCCCGATCGCGCCATCGAGACCAATGTCGAATTCTGGGCCGCGGTCATTCTCGACTTCGCCGAGGTGCCCGCGCACATGATGCCCGCGATGTTCACCTGCGGCCGCACCGCGGGCTGGTGCGCGCACATCCTGGAACAGAAGCAACTGGGCAAGCTGGTGCGTCCGGCGGCGATCTACACCGGGCCCGCGCCGCGCAGCCCGGAATCGGTCACCGGTTGGGCGTCGGTCGCCGGCAAGTAACTCGGAACAACGGCAGTCGGCTGCCCGCCGCCCACCGCGGGCGGTCGAGTGCTTTCGGGTGAATTCACGCGGAACGGCAGGTGCCGCCGATTCTCGCCGGTGGGCGCGTGAGATCTGCCCCGGCCCAGGTCTTCCCGTACGATCCGTGCCGTGTTCGAACGAGTGATCTCCCGGCGTGGCCTGCTGACGGCGGGCGCGGTGACGGCCGCCGGCCTGGTGAGCGCGGCCTGCGCCGAGGCGTGGGGATCCTCGCCGACCTCCGCGACGTTGTCCGCCGCCACCCGGCAGCCGCTTCCCGTCACCGCCACGCGGGACCCGGCGGCAATGTTCGCGGCCACGACCGGGACTCCCGCGAACGCGCCCGCGGCACAGTCGGCTTCGGGACCCCAGCCCGAGGCCGTGGCCGCCGCGCATCACGGGCAGCGACCGGCGACGTGGGCGATGGCCATGCCCGGGATCATCACCACGTTCGCCCCGGCGGGCAAACAGATGGCACTCACCTTCGACGCCTGCGGCGGCCCCGGAAACGATCAGATGAATGAAGTTCTGATGAATTTCCTGATATCGCAGCGTATTCCGGCGACATTGTTCCTGAATGAACGCTGGATCGACGCCGATCCGAAGCGGGCGGAATCGCTCGCGAACAATCCGCTGTTCGAAATCGGTAATCACGGCACCCGGCACTGCCCGCTGTCGGTGACCGGACGTTCGGCGTACGGCATCCCCGGAACCGCTTCCGCGCAGCAGGCGGTGGACGAGGTGTGGGGTAACCACGAACGCTTGATCCGGTTGACCGGCCGCGCACCGCGATTCTTCCGCACCGGGACCGCACATTACGACAACGTCGCCGTCGAGATCGTGCACGAACTCGGCGAGACCCCGGTGGGATTCAGCATCAACGCCGACGGCGGGGCAACCTTCAGCAGTCCGCAGATCCAACGCGAGATGGCCGCCGCCGTCCCCGGCGCGATCGCCCTGGCCCACATGCACCGGCCGAAATCCGCCACGGCTCCCGGCATGCTGGCCGCCATCACCCGATTGCGTTCCGCCGGTTACGAATTCGTCCACCTGCCGTAGTCGCGGCCACCGCCGCTCCCGGCGCGCCTGAGGTGAACGTCGAGGCGCGGACCGCTCGAATCGGTGACGGTGTGCGTGCGCACCGTTCAGCCGGC
>CBJNFW010000127.1:0-22719 GCA_966435935.1 uncultured Nocardia sp. | reverse complement strand
AGCCGATCAGAGGGCCTCCCACCGGGCACCTGGGACTGATCCTGGCCGGGGTCAAGCCCCACAACCAGTCTCGAGTAACCGATTACCGGATGTCTGCTGCCATTCAATGACGCGCGTGCCCACGTGTTCGATCTCGGCGACAGTTCGGAATTTCACGGCTATACGGTCCGTTTTCCGCCGGAAGTACGATCACGGGATTCCTACCGTCGACCCCATGGAACTCGACCTCATTCCGAACACCCGCGCTGCGATACTGCGAACACCGGTGGTGTGGTTCACGGCACTGGCAGCCGCGCTCGGCACCGCGAGTATCTACCCACTGCAACCGGCCATCGCGCCGGTCGCGGGATCGCTTCACACCTCGCTCGCGGCCGTCGGCACCGCCTTGGCCTGCGGCCCGATCGGCTATCTGATCGGCCTGGCGTTATTCGTGCCGCTCGTCGACCGATTCGCGCCACGCACGGTCGTGTCGATCCAATTCGCTTTTCTGGCAGCAGCTTTGGCCGCCAGCGCGGCAGCCGACTCGCCCTGGCAACTCGGCTTCGGCATCGGCCTTGCCGGAGCGGGATCCTCGGCCGGCGCGCAATTGAGTTCGGTCGCTGGACGATTCGCGCCCCCCGGCCGGCGAGCCACCGTGCTCGGGATCGTCACCGCCGGCATTTCCGCGGGAATCCTCGCCGGGCGCATAGTAGGCGGGTGGCTGGCGAATGTAATCGGTTGGCGGCCAATGCTCGTCGTCTTCGCCGCAGCGTGTGCAGCGATTGCCGTCGCCGCCCGCCTCGCGCTGCCCGCGGCGGCGGGGACGACCGCCGTGCGCTATCTCGCGACACTGCGCGGGATGCCTGCCTTGTACCTCAGGTATCCAGCGTCGAGACACCACCCCCACCGCGCCGCGACCAGCATCCTGAAATGCCGCAACCCGCGCGGTTCGAAGCGCAATCCGGAGAAGGGCGAAAATCAACCAGCCCAGACTATCTCGGCCCCTGGGGTTCCCCCGAAAAAGTGGACGTGGTTAGCTTGCTTCGAGGGTGGCGTTGAGAGATTGCTCGTAGTCAATGGGTGAGAGCATCCCGATCGCCGAATGCCTGCGCTGATGATTGTAGAAATGCATCCAATTGTCAACTGCAGCAACAAGTTCGGACTTCGTAGCGAAAGTATGCCGGTAGTAGAACTCGTGCTTGAAACTCGACCACAGACTCTCGGCGCCGGCGTTGTCCCAGCATATGCCGGTCGCGCCGGCCGAGCGCAGTAATCGGTGCCGGTCGCACGCGGTAGCGGTGGCCATGGCGGTGTATTGGGTTCCTCTGTCGCTGTGCAGAATCGTCGACCGGCAACGGCCACCACGCACGAACACCGCCCGGTCCACTGCAGTGGTCACCAACTCGGCGCGCATGTGGTCGGCCACGGCCCAGCCCAGTGCGCGGCGGGAATGCTCGTCCCGGATGGCACACAAGAACATGTCGCCTTCGCCGCAGGTCAAGTACGTGATATCCGAGGACCAGACGAGATCGGGACGACCGCGGTCGAAGCGGCGCTCGACCAGGTCCGGCGGGAACTCCGCGACCGGATCGACCACGGTGGTGGTCTTGAACGATCGCGGGCTGATGCCCTCGATCCCGAGGTCGGCCATGATCGCCGCGACCGTGTTCTTCGATACCCGTTCGCCCTCGGCGTGCAGGTCCGCGGTGATCCTGGGCGATCCGTAGGTGCCGCGCGAAGCCTTGTGAGGGGCAAGGATTTTCACCTCCAGATCCCGGCGTCGCTGCAGCCGCGGCGAGGGCTGCGGATCGGCACGAACCTGCAGGAACCGGTAGTAGCCCGAGGTCGAGACACCGAGCAGCCCGGCCATCCGGCACACATCATGCTCGGCGCACTCTGCCGCCATGAGCTCGAACCTGCTCACCTTGGATGCCGTGCCGCAAAGTACGCCGAGGCTTTTTCCAGGAACGCGATGTCCTTCGCCTGCTCGGCCATCCTCGCCGCCTGCTCGGTCACCGTGGCCCGCAACCGCGCCAGCTCCGCGCGTTCGTCATCGGAAAGCGGTTGAGCGGCTTCGCTATCCGGCTCTCGCCCACTACGAGCGGCCTGCCCTGCCGCGGCCATCCGCCGCCGCTCGTCACGCACCCACTTGTGCAGCAGATTCTCGTGCAGGTCCAGCTCGCGGGCGACCTGCTTCACCGAACGACCCGAATCGATCACCCGATGCGCCGCCTCCACCCGATACTCAGGCGAATACGATCGACGCGGACGAGGCATGAGGAACATCCTTCCAGGGACCAACAATCCCGCTATCTCGGATGTCCACTACTTCAGGGGAACCCCACCCGAACACACTGATCCACTGATTTCGTGTAGGTACCATTGTCTGCGGCGATGCCCAAGCTCATGCCGTTCAACCTCTTTCCGGAGAAGATGCTCACGGTCTGGCTCGAACCGTGGGGCCGGGAATCAGCCAACACCCGCGCGAAACCGCTGATCTGCTCGCCAGAGAAATCAGGGACGGAGCCGGGCACGCGCCATCCCTCACCAAGCCTCGGCAGCCTCACCGGGCTCGGACCTCCCGTATTCCGGCTACTGACCAGCGTGTGACGACGGCGGCAGCCACGGTGCAAGCAATGGCTCCAGCTCCTCATCCGAGATACTGGACGATGCCAGATGAAATCCGCGCCAGCATGCCGCATTCTGCAGCACCGGCAACGGGATCTCGAACGCTTTCCAAAACACTTGAATAAGCGTGATCACGCGGAAGTTGTCGCCGAGCTCGCCCTTCGCCTTTCGCGCTAGCCCGGCAGCCCCCAAACCGTTGTAGCGCGCCCGTCGAAGCACACCCACAATGGATTCAGCCTGCTCATCATCCATCACGAACCCTTCCACTCCGAGCTGTTCCCGACCTGCCGAAGACCGCGCTCGCAGAATCCAAGTCTGCGGGCGCGTGCCGACTCCCGGCTGCCGCCTGCCAGGCGACGTCCGCCCCGCGACTGGCGATGGGACAGCCCGACCAACCCGACCGGACCGTCCCCTGTAACGCACAACGCGGCTACCGGCGCCTAGGGGCCGCCGGTAGCCGGGCGTTATGCGCGGGTCATCGCTTGATCAGCGCGCCCAAGGCGGTGATCGCGGCCCGGCGTTCGTAAGCGATCCAGGCGAAGATCGCAGTGAGCACCAGCGGGAAGGGGGCCAATGCCGGGGTGCCGGCCAGGAAGGCGTTGAAGCCCGCGGCGAGGAGGGTGAGGATCGCCAGGCCGATCGCGGCGGCCGCGGCCAAGCGGGGCACCATGAGTCCGATCCCGCCCGCGACCTCGGCGAGACCGATGAAGACCAGCAGCGCCAACGGGATCGAGAAGGCGGTGGCGTTGTTTTCCATCAGGGTCTGCGGGATGAGGAGCTTCGGGCCGCCGGAGGCGATGACGAAGAACAGGCCGAGCACGATCTGCAGGGTCCACAGGACGCGGTTGCGGATCTTGCCGGGGTGGACGGCGGCGGTGGTCTGGGTGGCGGTGACGGCGGTCATTTCTTGTTCCTTCTGGGTCGGTCGCGCCGGGTTGGTGGCGCGGTCACCAGTACGGACGGGAGCGGTCCGGAAAACTCATCGCCGCGGTCGAAAGAACCTTCACCGCGCCAACCGGACCGGACGTGCGCTGTGTTTCCGGAGAGCTACCTAGGGAGAGCGCTCCGGCCCGTCGACCTCCAGCCCGAGAGGTGGTCGGCTGTTCAGCACCGGTCCTTATAGTGCCCGGCCGGGGCTCGAACCTGCGACCCCGGGCTGGTACACCGCCGACCCACAACAGCGTTCCGACCCTCCCCCCACCATCACCGACCTGAAACAGGCCAAACCAGCCAGCACGGCAGCAAACCCGCCACCGACTCGCAGCCGTCCCCCACATTCTCGAGTCCCGACACCGCTGACCATCGAACTCCGGGATAGATATTTAAATGCACATATATCGGTACCGAGGTATTTCTGGCGACACACGACCGCATCGACCCAGAGCGACACAGCAGCCCCCAAGGCCTCCCATCGGACTGCACGGACACCTCCTCCCAGATTCCGCAGCCCACGGCAGACGATCCAGGCGCCGAAACCGACCATCCAGCGCAACACCAGCACCAGCCCAACCGCGCCAAAACAGCACGGGACGTGGGCAAATCGGGTCGGTATCAGGACGTCACAGACCCACGAACAGCAACAAACAACAACCGGCAACACCCCGCAACCACCAAGAATCCCCAGGTCGCACCGGTTCGGCGGACGAAACCCGGCGGTCGCAAGTAGCAGCCAAGGATGCGATCGATCCGCAACTAGGGTGGGGTCGGTTCGTGGCCCGGCCGTTCTGCTCCGTCTCGGCGAACAGCAAACTCGCAGTTCAACGGAATATTCGGTGCGGCGGAAGCGATTGCATTACCCATGGTCGTCGATTCAGTCGGACCTATAGAACGTCGACAGGACGTCGTGGAGTCACTGGTGGAGCAAGCAGTAGCAGTCGCCCATCCAGCCCGTGGCCTGAGTTCCAGTACCCCGACTCCACGGAACCGGGGAACATCACTCTGAGAATGCGGGGAGACTCAGAAGCACGTATTTCGTCCTCGAGGATCCCACCGGCGTCGCGACGGGTGAAGTGGTGGTTCGGCCAGACCAGTGGGTTCCGTCCACGGCGGACTCGGGCCGGTTTGCCGCACCGACTACAACGCCGAAGTCCAGATGCTTCCCCTCGGCCGTCTCTACGGCCTTGCCGACGAATGGGAATGGGACAGCGACCGGGGCCGCACCGAGGAGGAACTCCAAGCCGAAGTTCACGAACGCTGCATCGAGCAAACACAGGCCATCTAGCACCCGCGAGTTCGGCAGACACTCCGCTCGCCAGCGACCGCGCTGTCCTCGGTAGATTGCGCGCGTGTACGTTGATTCACCGTCGGAAAGGCCGAATGGAGGCTGGTCCGTTGGCGTCCACGACGCTGTCCCCTCCGAGTTGGTCCGGGCATTCGACCCCAGCCAGCCGTATGTCGTGATCGAAGGGCATTCCCCGATCGGTGCCGGCTGGCATGCACACCCGGTTGCGCTGACCGGGGACCCGACGTCGATGCGAACCAGGACCGTCCGGGGTATCCGCTTCGACCTATGCCTCAGCCCACAGGAAGCCATCGATGCCGGGCCCGAGCTGGACCACAGCGACCAGGGCTGGCTCTACGCGTGGCAGGTTCCCCGCAAACCCCCGCAGCACCTGATGCTCAGCCAAAAGCACGGCCCCGCCCGAAGATCCGCGATGCGTGGCGTCGCAGTCACACTGCTTATCGATCTACCGCACCGGAGAGAAACCGCGGTCTTGTGGAGCCCCGATAGGCGCCAGCTCGAGGCCGCGTTGAATCGGCTCGGCCACTGACCGGCCCCGAAAGTGGCCCAACTCTAATGGCGCGCGTCTGGGAAGCCAGTCGATCGCTTCCAGCCCACGCCGCCGTTCGATCACCGAGTTTCATCTCGATTGATCAGGGTTGCCATCGGCCCCCTGCCCCCGACAAGGCAGTCCGATCATCGTTCTCGCCGAACAACACAAGCTGGCGCGGATGGGCACGCGGATGGGCGAAGGGTGCGCCGATTCGACGCAGGCATCGGACGCAGGTGATTTCGGCCCGCGTGGGCGCTAAGGCCGGTGGAAGCCACCCAGCCACACCAGTCCTGCACAAGAGCTCCGGACTTGCTGATCTGGACGTTGTGGTAACGCTCGAGGTACATGCGGATCTTGTCCGGCCCGAAGTGGTAGTGCTGACGCAGGTGGATGATCTTCTCGACGACCTCGGCGCGGGTCGCGGTCGGGCTGGTCCGCGGCCGCCGTGACCGCTCGCGCAGGCTGTCAACGCCCTCGGTCTCGTACCGGTGCAGCCACGTGTAGTCCGTGGGGCGGCTGATCCCGAAGTACCGGCAGGTCATCGCCACGTTGCCGGTGACCTCCTCGACATGACGCATCGCGAACTCATCGCAGGTCAGCACCCCTGCATTCGCAGGTCAGCTAGTTGGCGCAGTTCCGTGGCGATGCTGATCGGCGCAGCCGAGGCGGCGGGGGCGGGCGCAGCAGCGGGAGTAGACCGCTCTCGGCTGATCGCCTCGACTCGTTCACGGATGGTGGCCCAGACCTGTTTGCCGCCGCGGCCCGGTACTGCGTGCCTCCGGACGCGCGTGGTGGCAAGGAATGTCAAGTAAAGCGGTCAAGGCCGTAAACCGCGCGGCACGCGTCAAGGGGCCGCGCCGTCTTGTGTCCTCTTGCGGTCGAGCACTGGGCTCGTGTGGTGGATCTGGCCTGGCCGACCGTGTCGAAAACCGTTGTGTCGGTGGATGCACCGTAACGAAGCATCCGCTGTGGCGAAAATCCTGATGCTTGGTCGCCTCCACGCGCCGAGCGGGTGATTGACCGACAACCGGGAAAGCACCCGGAAACCACTCGATACGAACGGAACAATATGGGCTTCGGCAGGCGGTTGGTTCGCAAGTCGGTTCGCAGAGCGACTCCTCGCGTGGTCCGGAAGGCTCGGCACCCGGTCCGTACCGCTCGGCGGGCCATCACCCCCAAGCCGGTTCGGTCGGCCAGTCGGGCCGCATACAAGGTTACCCATCCGATCGCGGCAACCGAGAACGCCATGATCGACGCCGTGTTGTACCCGGGCCACCCGCGTCGACGATCGAAGTCGCAACCCGCACCGACCAAGCCGAAACAACCAGTTTTCAGCGGCCACAACGGCGTCGGCGCCACGAGCGTCCAGCCGCAGCCCGGCACCCGCGCAAGCTTGGCCGGCGAGTATCAGGCTGCTCTGGATCGGCTGATGACAACGGAAAGGCTGCGCTTCCCGGATTATCAGCGACCAGTCGTGCACCCACCTTCCCGGCCTGCCAGCGGACCGCTGGAGGCAGAGCAGTGGCGCAGACGCAAATCCGCAGTCCCGTTCTGGCGCTTGGACGAACGCCGCGCCCTCCGAGCCCAGATCCAGCATGAGGTGGCCTCCGAACTGGACCGTCAGCACGCTCACGCGTGTGAAGTGGCACGTCACCAACAAGCCGACGCCGACCGGTGGTGGCAGGCCATGGTCGCCGGGGACCCCCGCGTCGTATTCCCGGCGATGTCGGATGCGTTCGTTCGATCCGGATTACCGGTCCGTGTCACGGAATTCGACCGCCGGCACGCGACTTTGGTGATCTGTATTCCCGGACCGGAGGTTCTGCCGCCGAAGCTGCCTCACATCACTCCGACCGGGCAGTGGTCGATCAAGAACTGGCCGACCACAGAGTTCAACAGCGCATACTCGCGGCTCCTCGCCGGCCACTTGCTGGCCGCGACACGTCTAGCGTTCACAGTTTCGCCGGCGGTACAGAAGCTCACGATGATCGGGCTCCGACAAAAACGAACACCCAACGACCCGGAGGTGTACTTCGACATCGACGTCGACCGCCGGGACACGGACTGGAACCTCGACACCGCGGGGCTCACGCTGCTGCAGACCGCGCCACGCGGCCTCAACATCCCCAGCCGGGGCGGCAAGATCGGGAACTGGCCGCTCGACTCGCTACCGGCCGAAACTCAACGGGCACTAGGTCTGAACTGCGGTGCCTGAGCAATGGTTGCCTCGGTGAGACGGATTCAGACTCGGCTGGGAGTCGTTGTCACCGATGACGATCAGCCCTCCAACCAGTGAACGGGCGCCCTGGGACCTCCTACTGTCGGCCTACCTGCGGAGATCAGGCTACATAGCCCCCCAGGATCTTGGCCACCTACGTCTGCTGGTCAGAACCGCGAATGGTCCGCTCGATCGTCAATGGGTCCGTGAAGACCCGTGCAGGGACTGGGGGAAGGTCGAGTTCTTCGCGGGCAGCGCAGACAAACCGCTCGAACCGCCGTTACCAACCGCGACGTGCTGCAGACGGCTCCTACGAAGTAGGGCAGCGTAATTCGCAGTCTCATGTGCGATGTACCGTCCGGACCAGGCTCACTTATACCGCCACCCGGTGCTCGGCGAGTTTCGCCATGATCACCTGGTTCGCCTCCCACCCGTCAGGGAACTTTGCCGGAACCTCCAGGTGCACCGGTTCCGTGGACGGATGACTGTCGAGTAGGTCCGGAATCCCTTCCCGCGCAACGACGATACATGCCTGCCGATGCCGGGAGGCGAGCACGCACAGCCGTCCGGCTTCGAGGTGGAACGCGGTAGCGTCGTGCCGCCCGGACAGCGGATGCACGACGATCGTCAGCTCGAATTCGCGGCCTTGCAACCGGTTCGCCGCGTTCACTGCGATCTCGGTGGCGTGCGGGTTGCCGGTGCGCGACAGCGCGATACGGACCAGGTCGGCTTGGTCGCGGTGGGCGACGCCGATGGCGATGTCGCTGGCGAACAGTATTCGGCCGTCGGTGTGTCGTTCGCAGGTGGCAACCGCGCCGCGGTCGAGGACTCGGGCGGCCAGATCGGCTGCGGGTTGGATTGTTTCGCTGTCGGTACGTGGGACGTGCCGGCGCGGGAGTTCGTGCAGTGCCCAGCCGGTGGTGAAGGCGGTGGCGAGGGTTTCGTCCAGCTCGGTGTTGCCGAGTGCTCTGGTGCGGAATTGCATGGACCTGGCGTCGGGCCCGGTGCCGGCGGCAAAGGGCGCGAACGGGTAGAACGCGTCGGCGATGGTTGGGGCGGCGGTGGCGGGCAGCCGCCAGGACACCGGCAGTTTGTGGACCGGAGTGTCGGGGTTGTGGTCGAGCATGACCGTCACTCCGTTCGCGGTGGGGTCGTACGGAAGGCCGATCCAGCGTTCGGTGCCGACCATGGTGAACGGATCCAACTGTCCGGGGTCGCCGACGAACAGGCCGCGGTCGAAGCGTTCCACGATCTGCAGCAGGGTGTCCGAACGCATCTGGTAGGACTCGTCGAGGATCGCCCACCCGAACCGGCCGTCGCGCACGGTCGCCCATTTGGCGGAGGTGCCGACGATGATCTGACAGCCGGAAAGGTCGGGCAGGGTTTTCCCCACGGTCGAGGCCGCACCCACCGCGGGCGATGGGGTGTAGGTGCTGCCGGACAGTCGGCCGATCGTCAGGTTCGGGTGTTCTGCGGCTAGGCGCAGGATCATGTCATCGACCTGATTGTTGGTCTGCGCCACCACGATCGGGCGTTCGTCGTGGTCGACGAGGTGTCCGGCGGCCCGGGGCACGATTCCCGACACCCATCGCGACCTCATCGACAGCCCGCACACGCGACGTTGAGCACTGTCGGCGCCGAGGGCACCCCTCAAATCACCGCGCTGTGGTACCTCGCGGAAGAGAATTCGATCGTCATCTCGGTGCCGGCCGATCGCCAGAAGTACAAGAATGTGGTCGCGCATCCGAAGGAAACACTGTTCGTCATCGATCCCGCAAACCCGTTCCGCACCCTGGAGATTCGCGCGACGACGGCCACCGAGCCCGATCCCGACCCGGCAGTGTTCGGACGGGTCGTGCGCCACTACGGCCACGATCCGGACACCCTTTCCCGCCGCCGGCGACCGTGTCACGCTGCGGCTCAACCCGACTCGCGTGGTGACCCAAGGCTGACGGACTGCGGCAACCGGACGCAGGTAATAGATCGCTCTATAGCGGTCGGCGCTTCCGTCGCTTACTATCCGACTATGCTCCTCGTCGACAAAGCCGACTCCGTCCTGACGCTGACCCTCAACCGGCCCGAAGCGCGAAACGCGCTGTCGCCACAGTTGATCAGGGAGCTCCAAGCGCAGCTCGCCGCGGCCGACTCCGACCCCGATATCTCCGTGGTCATCCTGACCGGCACCGACCCGGCCTTCTGCGCCGGAGTCGACCTGCGCGTGATCGCTGCCGAAGGCGGCTGGGACAACATGGGCGGGGGCGGCGGCGCGGGTGATGCTCCCGCCGGACATCCGTGGACGCCGATCGGTAAGCCGATCATCGGTGCGATCAACGGCGCCGCGGTGACCGGCGGCCTCGAGCTCGCCTTGGCCTGCGACATACTCGTCGCCTCGGACAGTGCCCGCTTCGCCGACACCCACGCACGTGTCGGCGTCATGCCACTGTGGGGGCTTACCGTCCGGCTGCCGGAAGCCGTCGGTTTCGGGTTCGCACGCCGAATGAGCTTGTCCGGCAACTTCATCGATGCCCACACCGCGCTCGCGCACGGACTGGTCACCGACGTCGTACCGCACGACGAGCTACTTCCGGCGGCGCGGCGGCTCGCCCTCGATATCGCGTCCAACAACCAGGCCGCGGTCACCACACTCCTCGGCTCCTACCGGCACATCCAGGACCATGTGTCGGCGCCGCAGGCCGCGATCGAGGCCGCCACCGGAGCGGCCTGGCTGGCCGGCGACGCGGCCGCCGGTGTCGCCACGGACGCACAGGCGGTGATCGAGCGCGGGCGGGCACAACTGCGCTGATCGCATCGGCCGGGCTGCCACAACACAGCCGAGGTGCTGCGGCAGCCCGGCCGCTGAACTAGGTAGAGGCCAGATCGGCGTCCTCGATGCGCGGGGCACTGCGGTTCAGCACCCGGGCCGCCTCACGATCCGTACGCGTCTGCCGGAGCACGACGGCGCCGGCGACGGCGATGGAACCGTGCGCTGGCGGACCTGCGACTCCGGCACGAACACGACGAGCAACAGCAAGAGGGCTACTGCCAGGATGCCCGGAAGCCAGAACACGCTACGGAAACCGAGGTGTTCGATGAGCCGCCCCGAGAAGATCTGCGAGGGAACCCAAAATGCCTGCGCCCGTGACCGCAACGGAGGCGGCCATCGGAACGATCCTGGTAGGGAGATGTCCCGTGCGATCGACGGGAACATGAACGGGAAAGTCAGAACCGGTGCCTGGAGAGCACGTCCCATGAGCAGGACCCCGAAATTCGGGGCCACAGTGCTGACGAGGAGTCCGGCGATCGCCAGGACGAGACCGATGACGAGCAGGCGTTTCTTGCCGAAACGATCCGCCAGCGGGCCGACCGCAGGACTCACCAGTGCCGCACCCAGGAAGTAGATGGTCGGCACCCAGGTATTGGGCGGTAAGGAATCCCAGTTCCGCTATCAGCACCAGGATCGTGAGAATGACGACGTAGCGACTGTTCCAGCCACCCGGGCGGAATTCGTCGGTTGCGGCCACATTCGGCGAAGACGGGCTGGCAGGCATCAGAGATCCCTCCCTGTTTCGGTGACCGAATCGAATCCGGTCGGTCGCGACGGGATCCCGGTATGTGCGGTTGACATGTTTTCCCTGCTCCTTCGGTGTCGCGGGACCCGGTTGCGGTCCCGCCTCGAGCCATCGCCAGATGCTCGGAGCGCCAAGTGTGGGTAGTGCCGACGTGCCGCGCTTGCACGAAGAAATGGGCAGAGTCCGGGGGGACTCCTGCGGGATGAGTTGCGAATTCGCTTCGGCGACCGGCACATTCAGACTTTCGCTGCTGTGCGTTTCAGTCGAACCGGCTCGAGAACTCGATCGCGAACAGTCGCCTGTTGAATCTCGCCGGCAGCACCCGTGCAGGTGAAGCGGTGAGCAAATCACTAGATTGATTGCTCTATAGAGAGCAGCGGTAAGGCCCTACCACGTCAGTGAGAATGCGCCGAAATTCGCCGGTTTCCGATTGCCGACCGCCCCGCGAGCGCGCGAAATATAACCGGTGTCGCAAACATCCGAAGCGACACCGGATTTCACATATCGAGCCGGCTTCAGCCGGGTCGATCGGAAGATCGGCGATCTTCAGCTCCATTCGCTTGGCGCGGGTCAGGTCGTAGTGTTTCGCCGCGACCAACTGCTGGGCGAACAATCCCCCGCCGGACTGCAGCGTGGAGACCTGCTGCCAGCCGCCGAACCTGTCGGCCGTGTAATCGCGGATCGCGTGAAAGAGCCGGCTGCGGTACTGCGCGTCCACCCCCGCCACCGTGCGCAGGTATTTCTCGACATACGGCCCGGTCTCCGCGGAGGCGAAGTCCGCCGGACTCGGCGCGGTGAGGACCGACCCTCCGCTGATGTCGTGCAGGTGGCGGATCATGCGTGAGAACTCCACCGCACCATAATGTTCGCGGCATTGGTATAGAGCTCGTCGGGAAAGATCCCTCCGGCTGGTGAGCGTTCGGCCCGGACCACGGCCGCCTCGAGCAACCCCCGCACGAGCGTCGCGTAGATGACCATCTCGGCGATCTTTTCCCGGATGTGCGGCACTTTCGCAGTGCCGTTCGCTTCGGCGACGAGCTGCGCGAAACCGACCAGGATGTCACCGACCTCGGCGAGGTGAGCGGTACTGCCGAGCCGCTCCAAGAGTCGCCGGCACCATTCGACGTAGGTATCGATCCGGTCGGCGTATTCCGGATACCGGTCCCGAATCCTGGCGCCGGCGGTGTGCAGGGCCTGCAACGCTTGTGCGGTGGCCGCGGGCTGTCGGATCCTAGGCCGGCATCTGTTCGAGTTGCTCGCGCAGCTCCGCCGGAGTCCGCGGGAAGACGAAATACGGCGCGACCGCGCCCAGCCGCGGCGTGTAATACCGCTCGTAGCCCGCGGAGACGGCGGCAACCGCTGCCGCGGTGCGGGTATCGCCGAGTAGGTCCTTCACCCGTGCACCCCCGAAGAACACGCGGCGCCCGTCGTCGAGCGACGCCTCGTACTGCGCTCCGGTCCTCATCGGCGATCCCTTCTCAGCGGAGTGTCGAATGCCTTCGGCGCCCGCGTCACCGGATTCGGCGAACCGGTACGCCGTCAGTCGAGCAGGTCGTCGATCTCGGCCTCGATCTGCTCGGGCGTCACGGTCGACTCGAAGCGGCGAATGACCGTGCCGCGCGGCCCACGAGGAATTTGGTGAAGTTCCACTTCACCTCATCGGTGCCGAGCGCCTCGGGGCGTGTCGCCTTGACGTGCTCGTACAACGGCCCCGCGGCGGGGCCGAAGTCGCCCGGCGCCTCCGCACGCAAATAGGTGTACAGCGGGTCCGCGTTCGGGCCGTTGACCTCGATCTTGCCGAACACCGGGAAGGTGACACCGTAGTTCGCCGAACAGAATTCCTGAATCTCGGCGTCCGCACCGGGCTCTTGCTCGCCGAACTGGTTGCACGGAAAACCGAGAATTTCGAGACCTCGATCGCGACCCTTCTCGTACAGCGCCTCGAGACCTTCGTACTGGGGCGTGAAACCGCATTTGCTGGCCACGTTGACAATGAGTACCACCCGGCCCGCGTAGGTGTCCAGGGAGCGATTTTCACCGTCGGCCGTAGTGACGGAATATTCGTGAATTGTCATGTTGCCGAGCGTATTTCACGTCCGACGCTTCCGCAAGTGAACGCATTCCGATTCTGTACGACCACCGATATTCCCCTCACAATGCCGACTCGTCGAGATCCATGATGTGCGGGTCAATTTCGGCGACGACCCTGCGCACCACGCCGATTTCGGGAAGCACATTTCCGGCGAAGAACGAGGCGGCAGCGATTTTTCCCTCGTAGAACGGCGTACTACCCCGGGCATCGATCGCGGCGAGCGCGATGTCGGCTTGGCGGAGCAGCAGCCAGCCGATCAGCACATCGCCGACGGCCATCAGAAACAGCACCGAGACCAGCCCGATCCGGTAGAGCTGTGCCGGATCCTGCTGTGCCGCAGCAAGATAGCCGTTCAGAGTCGCGACCGTCGCCTCGACGTCCTCGAGCGCGGCACCCAGTAACGTGCGCTCGTCTGTCAAACGGTCGCCACCGTCTGCCAGGAAATTCGAGATCTGTCCTGTGATGTGCGCGAACGTCGCGCCGCCGTCACGGGCGATCTTCCGGAAGAAGAAGTCCTGCGCCTGGATGGCTGTCGTACCCTCGTAGATCGAGTCGATCTTGGTATCGCGGATGTACTGCTCGACCGGATAGTCCTGCAAAAACCCTGACCCGCCGAAGGTTTGGAGCGATTCGGTCAGGTATTGATACGCGCGTTCGGATCCGACGCCTTTGACGACGGGCAACAGCAGATGGTTGACACGGAAGGCCAATTCGGCGTCGGCGCCCGAAACGGCCCGTGCGGTTTCCGCGTCCTGGTGCGCGGCGACGTACAGGTACAACGCGCGCAGTCCCTCGGCATAGGCCTTCTGCAGCATCAGGCTGCGCCGCACATCGGGGTGGTGAATGATCGTCACTCGCGGTGCGTCCTTGTCGGCCGTCTTCGTAACATCGGAGCCCTGGACACGGACCTTCGCATACGCGAGGGCATTGAGGTAGCCGGTCGACAGCGTGGCAATCGCCTTGGTGCCTACCATCATTCGCGCGTATTCGATGACCTTGAACATCTGGGTGATGCCGGCGTGCGAGTCGCCGACGAGCCAGCCGACGGCGGGAAGGCCGTGGCCGCCGAAGGTCAGCTCACAGGTCGCCGAGGCCTTGAGGCCCATCTTGGTCTCCAGGCCGGTGACGAAGACACCGTTGCGTGCCCCGAGTTCACCGGTGTCGGAGTCGAAATGGAATTTCGGCACCACGAACAGCGACAGCCCCTTCGTTCCGGGCCCGGCGGCCCGCGGCCGCGCCAGCACGAGATGCAGGATGTTCTCCCCGATGTCCGAGTCCCCGCCGGTGATGAACCGCTTGACCCCCTCGAGGTGCCAGCTGCCGTCGGCCTGCGGAGTCGCCGTCGTCCGGGCGGCACCGACGTCGGAGCCGGCATCGGCCTCGGTCAACACCATGGTCCCGCTCCACTCGCGTTCGGCCGCGATCTCGGCCCACCGCTTCTGGTCGGCATTTCCCAGGTCGTGCAGAATCTCCGCGTTCTGCGGTCCGCTCGTGTAGACGAAGGCCGCGGGCTGGGCGCCGAGGACCAGTTCCCAGATCGACCATCTGACGACCGAGGGCGCCGGTGTACCACCGACTTCCGCTTTCAGGCCGACCTTGTGCCAGCCCGCCTCCTGCCAGGCCCTCGTCGACCGGATGAACGAGGCGGGCAGCGATACCGCATGCGTGTCCGGATCGAAGGTCGGCGGGTTGCGGTCCGCGTCGGCGAACGATTCCGCCAGCGGACCTTCGGCCAGCCGCGCCGCTTCTCCGAGCATCGCGCACACCGTCGGCGCGTCCAGGTCACCGAACGCTCCGGAGTCCAGAACCCGGTCGATTCCCAGGACCTCGAACAGATTGAATTCGAGATCGCGGATGTTGCTCTTGTAGTGGCCCACCTGTGGTGCCTCCGTGTGCTGGTGTCGATCGACAGTGCAATAGCTACGCGCTCAAAGGGTTACGTCGGTGGTCGGCGACAGCCTGCGCTCCCCCGCCGGGCTCGCGAAGCCCGACGTCCGGGCGAAGTCGCGGCCCGCATCCGGTCGCCGGTGCGGGTACTTCGTCCGGCGTCTGCGCGCTTCGGTTCCGGTTGTTGACGAAAGACCAGATGAACCCGGAGATGATCACGTTTCCTCACATTCGGCGACGGGGACCCCGCGGCCCGGTCGGGTAGCGGCCGGGCCCGTCACGCTGGTGGCGTCCGCGGGGTCTCCAGGCGTCTTCTACTCGGGGCTACTCGTAGATCTCGCCCTTTTCGGCCTTCTCCACCAACGAATCCGGTGGCAGGAAGTGGTCACCATAGCGTTCGGCCAACTCTCGTGCCCTGGCTACGAAACCGGCCAGGCCACCCTCGTACTGGTTGATGTACTGGATGACGCCGCCGGTCCAAGGCGGGAAGCCGATGCCGAACAGTGAGCCGATATTGGCGTCCTCCACGGAGTTCAGCACACCCTCGT
The DNA here is from genome assembly GCA_966435935.1 of uncultured Nocardia sp. Lineage (GTDB taxonomy): Bacteria > Actinomycetota > Actinomycetes > Mycobacteriales > Mycobacteriaceae > Nocardia. Next base: position 7,024 of record CBJNFW010000127.1, on the reverse strand, counting down.
CGAAACACCTCACCGTCTCGAGTGCCTCGGCGAAGAGCATCCGGTCGCGCAGGTCCTCGAGTGGGATCCGGTTGGAGCCGCTGTCGAAGGCCGCCCGCAGGCCCGGCCAGATACGGGTGCGCTTCCCCTCGACGTATTCGTAGAACCCGGCGCCGGTGGAGCGGCCCTTGCGGTCGAACTCGTCGATCATCCGATCGATCACGGCCTCGGAACTGTGCGAAATCCACTGTCCCCCAGCGGCTTCGAGTGCAGCGCGCGACTCCTGCCGGACCTTGCGCGGCAGTGTCAGGGTCAGCTCGTCCCACAACTGCAGTGGTGGAGCGGGATAACCCGCCTGCGAACCGGCGCGCTCGACCGACGCGGGCTCGACGCCCTCCCCGACCGCGGCAACAGCCTCGTTGAGGAAGGTGCTGATCACACGCGAGGTGAAGAATCCGCGGCGATCGTTGACGACGATGGGCGTCTTCCCGATCTGCCGCACGTAGTCGAAAACCTTCGCCAGCGTCGCGTCGGAGGTCTTCTCACCACGGATGATCTCGACGAGCGGCATCTTGTCCACCGGCGAGAAGAAGTGAATGCCGATGAAGTCGTCTTGCCGCTGCACACCCTGTGCGAGTTCGGTGATCGGCAGGGTGGAGGTATTCGAACCGAGGACCGCGTCCGGTGCGACTATGTCCTCGATCTCACCGAACACCTTGTTCTTGAGTTCCGGACTCTCGAACACCGCCTCGATCACGAAATCCACACCTGCGAAGTCCGCCGGTTCGGCAGTAGGAGTGATCCGCGCAAGCAGTGCCTCGGAGGTCTTCTCGGTGGTGATTCCTCGCGCAAGCGCTTTCTGCTCGACCTCGACCGCGTAGCTCTTGCCCTTTTCGGCATTCTCCTGCGACACATCCTTCAAAACCACGTCGATGCCCGCTTTCGCCGACACATACGCGATCGCCGCACCCATCATCCCGGCGCCGAGTACACCGACCTTGCGCGCGGTGTACCGCTCGAAGCCGCCAGGCCGAGAGCCACCCGCGTTGATTCGCCGCAGGTCGAAAAAGTATGCCTTGGTCATGTTCTTGGCGACCTGGCTGGTGGTGGCGCTCACGAAATAGCGCGTCTCGATCTTGGCGGCGGTGTCGAAATCGACCTGCGCACCTTCGATCGTGGCGGCGAGGATCGCTCGCGGGGCGGACATGGGCGCGCCCTTCAGCTGCTTACGCAGGTTCGCCGGCAAACTGCCCAGGACCGCCGCGAACTCCGGGTCCGCGGGTGAACCGCCGGGCATCCGGTACCCCTGGGCATCCCACGGCTGTACGGCGTCCGGATGTGCCTTGATCCATTCCTTCGCCTTCGGCAGCAGTTCGCCCACGGACGACACCAGCTCATCGACGATGCCGATTTCCTTGGCCCGCAACGGTTCATATCGTTGCCCCCGCAGAAGAACGTTGCGCAGCGCGCTCTGTATCCCCAGCAGCCGTGTGGTGCGGACGACGCCTCCCGCGCCGGGCAGCAGACCCAGTGTTACCTCCGGCAGGCCGACCTCGCTTCCTGCGATGTCGGCCACGATGCGGTGATGAGCGGCCAGCGCGATCTCCAGACCGCCGCCGAGCGCGGCGCCGTTGATCGCCGCGACGACCGGTTTGCCCAGCGTCTCCAGGCGGCGCAGGCGCGCCTTCATCGCATCGGTCTTCGTCGTGACCACCTCGGCGTGCTCGGGCTCGGCGCGGATCAGATCGTTGAGGTCGCCGCCGGCGAAGAACGTCTTCTTCGCGGAGGTGATCACCACACCGGTGATCGAATCCTTCTCCGCCGCAAGCCTTTCCACGACCTTCGCGAACGACTCCTGGAAGTCGGCATTCATCGTGTTGGCGCGCTGATTCGGATCGTCCAGAGTCAGGACGACGATGCCGTCGGCGTCCTGGTCCCAGCGAATCGTGTCGGTCATGTCCTCACACCCGTTCGATGATCGTCGCGATACCCATGCCGCCGCCCACGCACAACGACACCAGTGCGCGCCGGGCCTGTCGCCGCTCCAGCTCGTCGACCATGGTGCCGAGGATCATCGCGCCGGTGGCTCCCAGCGGGTGCCCCATCGCAATCGCGCCGCCGTTGACGTTGACCTTCTCGTCGGGCAGTTTCAGGTCCTTCATCCACTTCATGACGACCGAGGCGAAGGCCTCGTTGAGTTCGAAGAGATCGATGTCGTCGGTGGTCAGGCCCGCGAGGTCGAGCACCTTGCGAGTCGCCGGTGTGGGGCCGGTCAGCATGATCGTCGGATCCGAGCCGGTGATCGCCGCGGCCGTGATGCGGGCACGCGGAGTGAGACCGAGATCCTTGCCGACCTGTTCGTCGCCGATCAGCACCAGCGCGGCGCCGTCGACGATGCCGGAGGAGTTCCCGCCGGTGTGCACGTGGTCGATCTTCTCGACCCAGTGGTACTTCTGCAGCGCTACCGCGTCGAAGCCACCCACGTCACCCAGGCCCGCGAAGGCCGGCCGGAGCTTGCCGAGGGATTCGACGGTGCTGCCGGGCCGGCGGTGCTCGTCGTGGTCGAGGATCGTGATGCCGTTGATATCCTTCACGGGCACAACGGATTTCGCGAAGTATCCGCCCGACCACGCGGCCTCGGCCCGGTCCTGCGACCGTACCGCGAAGCGGTCGACATCCTCTCGCGAGAACCCCTCGATGGTCGCGATCAGGTCGGCGCCGATGCCCTGCGGCGCGGTGTAACTGTCGTAGGTCAGCACCGGGTCGTTGAACATCGGGCCGCCGTCGGAGCCCATCGGCACCCGCGACATCGACTCCACGCCACCGGCGATGATCAGGTTCTCCCAGCCCGAACGCACCCGCGCCGCAGCCTGATTTACCGCTTCGAGCCCGGATGAGCAGAACCGGTTGAGCTGGACGCCGGCGACCGTGTCCGGCAGTCCGGCGCCCATTGCGGCAGCGCGGGCGATATTGCCGCCCTGATCCCCGATCGGCGAGACCACGCCCAGGATGATGTCGTTGATCGCGTGGGGATCCAGACCGGGATGGCGCAGCCGGAGTTCGTCGAGCAGCCCGACCACCAGATCGATCGGCTTCGTTCCGTGCAGGGAACCGCCCTTGTTCTTACCTCGCGGTGTGCGAATAGCTTCGTAGATATACGCCTCGTTACTCACACCGAGGGTCCTTTTCAGTCATGGGAAATGCCAATCGCTTTCGTCGAGAAGTGCAATCGAGTGAAGTTCGGCCGCAACTGTCAGCGCGCCAGGCCGGCGGTATCGCGGTCCCGATCACCGCACGCGTCACGGAGGGACCTACTGGGGTGCGTTGATGGTCAGTCCGCGCGAAGCGGCCACCTGGAAGGCGTCGTGCTTGGCGATGGTCGGCGCGCTGTCCCGAATTCGCGTGACCCCGGGCAGACTCTCGAAGTCGGGGCCGAGCTGCTCGATCATCATCTCCCCGAACACCGGATCGGTGTACATCCGCTCCCCGGAAATCAACTTGGCTTCGGGGTCGAAAGACATCACCACCAGGTACAGGCCGTTGACCCGTTCCCCTTGCCGGTTGGTGTACGTCATGTGCGCCTCACGCAGCAACGTGTTGGTGGCGATTCCGTGGACGCGCCGCTCGGCGGCGACATCGCGGCCCTCGTTGCCCCCCAGGATGCGCCGATACGTTTCGCGCACAGCGTCTTCGCCGTCGACCGCCAACCCGACGAACGCGAGTTCGTAATGCGGGTTGGGCGCCAATGTCGCCATGGTGGCCTCGACATCCTGCTCCAGCTCCGCGATCTCGTGGGCGAGCAGGATTTCTTCCATTTCCTTCTTGGTCAATTCAGTCATGTCATCGAACCTTTCGTGAAACGCACTCGGCGTTGTGTTGCACCGCAATCAATTCGAGCGGATGAGAACCTTCGCGCCGGTTCCGTTGCGCAGCGCGTGAATCGCGTCGACAACGCCGGTCAGTGGAATCTCCTCGACCCAGCCGGTGGTGTCGTAGATGCCGTTGGCCATCGCGGCGATAACGGCGTCGAACTCCTCGGGCTTGTAGCCGACGGCACCGACGATCTCGGTCTCGCCCATCATGAGGAGAGTCGGATTGAATTCCATCGGATGCTCGTGCAGGGAGACCACCACAACACGGCCACCGGGTGCCAGACTCGCCAGCGCCGAAGTGATCGCGGGCCCGGCTCCGGCAGCCTCCACGGCGACGTCGACCCCCGCGCCGCCGGTGAATTCGGCGACGGCGGCAGCCAGATCCTCGTTCACCGGGTCCACCACGGTGGCACCCAGCGCGGCGATGATCGCGCGGCGGGCCGCGCTCGGCTCGGACACGAGCACCTTCTCCACGCCGCGCGCCTTGAACGCGAACCATGCCCCGATGCCGATCGGCCCGGCCCCCGCGATGAGAGCAGTACCTCCGCTGTCGACACCGGTCCGCGCGACCGCATGCCAGCCGACCGACATCGGCTCCACGAGTGCGCCCATCCGCAGGTCGACGTTGTCGGGCAGCAGGTGCAGCGCCGACGCGTCGACCGTGGTGAATTCCGACAGGCCACCGCCGGGCGCACTCGCTCCGACCGAGGCCATCATCCGGCACGAGAACGGCAAGCCGCGCCGGCACGCCACGCACTCGCCACAGGACACCGCCAGCGGAAATACCGCGGCGCGGTCGCCGACCTGCACATCCGTGACGCCCTCGCCGATGTCGACGACGGTCCCGGAGAATTCGTGGCCGAGCACCTGGGGCAGCGTGGCTCCCGTCAAGGGATGCGCCTGATGCACATCCCAGGGCAATGCCTCGGGGTAGTAATAGAAATGCAGGTCGGAGCCGCAAATGCCGGAGTAGGCGTTGCGTAGCTTCACCTGGCCGGGACCGGGGCGGCCGGGGTCCGGAATCTCTTCGACACGGATGTCTTCCTTGCCGAAGAACAGAGCGGCCTTCATATTTTCTCCTTTTTCACGGTGGCCGGCGGAGCCGGAGAGACGGTGTCCTTCCACCCCTTCGGTGCGATCGAGTCGGCGAGGGTGAGCAGGACAGCGGTGGTTCGGTGGGCATCGGCAGCGACCAGCGCACCGGCGCGGCCGCCGGTGTCTTCGAGCGAATTCAGCATCGTGACCAGCGATCGCAGCTGACCGGACCGCGGGAGGTGGCCGAAGGCGAGGTCGCCGCCGCGCGGATTCACCAGGTACTCGCTGATTCCCGTTTCCTTGATCCAGGCCGGCGGCGTCACGGCACACTGTTCCGGCACCTCGAGTTGGTCGAGACCGTCGGCATCGAAGCCGCAGGGCGCGAGCAGTTCGTTCATCGCGCGTGTGCCGAGCGGCGCGATGCCGAACTCGGTGGACGCAGGGATGGGTGGCGTGATCCGGACACGCGCGCGGAATCGCAGACCCAGTCCGACCGCGTTCGCCTCACTGGTGAGGATGATCGCGCTCGCACCTCGGTCGCAGCGGGCTGTGATGATCGCTTCCTCGTCGACGAAGCCGCGCGCCGTCCCGGCTCCTTCGCGCGCCCTGCCGCTGAAGGAGTCGATCGCGTCCGGCTTGCGGAAGCAGTCGTCGACGTATCCGGGCGTGGTCGAAACGATTTCGGCCGCGAAGTCGCCGGCCGCGGCGCACTCGGCGGCGCGGGTGTACGACGAGCGCGCCCAGTCGGCCATCTCGTCCGGGGTGATCTCCCACCAGGCGGCGACGACTCGTGCCGTATGCCGTCGCCGCTGGAGTTCGGCGGCGCCGTCCCCGTTCCATGAACCGGTTCCGAAGTCGGCAGCCGCGACGACGGCGACGACCTCCGGATCTCGCTCGATCGCCCGCACCGCCTGCGCCAGACTCGTCGCGCTGGTCACGCCGACCGTGGTCCGCAGGCCGAGCGGTGGAGTGTCGAAGACCCAGCCGACCTGGTCGGCGGTGCAGCCCGTCGACAGGCAGCGGGGGTCGGAGAGGAACAACTCCGCGATTTCGGAGCGGTCGAGGCAGGTTCTTCGCAGCAGGGCCGCGATCACGTCCTCGGTGAGCCCTGTGGGCGTTTCGGGCAGGTCTGGATCATCCGGGATGACTGCTGACCGGCCTGCATCGATGAGCACGACGCTGGTCATCTTGGCCTTCTTCAGCACTGGGGGACGACTGGGAGTCAGTCGGGGGCAGCGTTCGGGGCGCTCGGGCGCCCGCGGATCATCGGCGCATCGTTCACGCCCCTGTCCCGGTCTTCGCCGTGAACGTCCGTTCCATGAATCCCGGATCGATCAGCATGCCGTGCACCTGTTGGTTGTGGCTGTGACACAGCTGGTGATAGGCGAACGATGTCTGCATCGCCGTGGCCCGGCCCTGGTTGTCCTGGGCGACGTTGACGGCCTCCTTCGCGAGTTTCAAAGCGAAGAGCGGCTTTTCGGCGATGCGCGTCGCCAGCTGCAGTGTGAACGCTTCCAGCTCGTCGAGCGGCACGACGTGATTGACCATGCCGAGCCGATGTACCTCGGCCGCGGTGAGGAAGTCGGAGGTGAACAACATCTCCTTGGCCTTGCGCACACCGACCTCGAACGGATGGTTGAAGAACTCGGCGCCGGAAACACCCATCGATACGGTGTTGTCCTGGAACAGCGCGTCGTCGGCGGCGACGATCAGATCGCAGGGCCAGACGAGCATGAGGCCACCGGCGATCACCTTGCCCTGTACCGCCGCGATGGTCGGCTTCGGCAGATTGCGCCACCGCTCCGACAGTCCGAGATACATCTCCTTCTCGACCGCCATCTGGGATTCCGCTCCGGCGCAACCGAATCCGCACCAGGTACCGACGCGGCGGTGATCGTTGACCACCTGCAGGGCGTCGGTTTCGCGCAGGTCGTGTCCGGCGGAGAAGTGCGGTCCGTTCGCGGCGAGGATGATCACGCTGATCGAATCATCTTGGGCCGCACGGTCGAACGCGTCGTTGAGCTCGTACAGCATGCGCATGCTCTGCGCATTCCTCGCCTCGGGGCGATCGAGGACGATCCGGGCGACCCTGTCGGCCGGCCGCTCGTAGCGGATGGTGTCGAATTCGCTCACGATCA